>NZ_JBQHTP010000020.1:0-57339 GCF_052065655.1 Bittarella sp. HCP28S3_D9
CCACAGCCGCCCGCCCCGGAAAAGGTCGCCCCCACACAGGGGGGGCGGGCGGCGCGATGGGCCCCCCCCCCCCGGGCAGTTCGCGGTTTTCCGTCAGTCAGCGGCCTGGGAATTGGCGTCCTGGGTGCGCAGCCGCAGGGTGCAGATGACCGGGTAGTGGTCCGACGGATAGAACCCGTCCTCGCTGCGCTTGTCCAGCTGCACGTCCAGCACCTCGAACTCCTCGGTGACGAAGATGTAGTCCAGCCGCCGGGTGGTGTTGTCCTTTCCCTTGAAATAGTGAAAGGTGTTGACCCCCTGTCCCCCGTTTTGCAGGGCGGTGAAGACGTCCTGAAAGCGGGGGCCGTTTTTCAGCGACCGCTCCTGGATCCGCCGCACCGACCCCGAGCGGGGCCCGGCGTTCAGGTCCCCCATCAGGATGGTGGGCAGGGGGTCGATCCGCTGGTACTCGGCGATGCGGTCGAAGATGACCTTGACCTCCAGGTTGCGGGCCACCGGCAGCAGGTGGTCAAAGTGGGTGTTGAAGACCCGGATGCGCTGGCGCACCTTCTTCAAATAGATCTCCACCACCGTGCAGATGCGGGGGAAGATGGCGAAGGCGTAGCGGCTGCCGATCTTGGCCGGGCTCTTGGAGAGCCAGAAGGTGTCGTGAAAGAGGACGTCCACGTCCTCGTTTTTGACGATGATGTCCGAGTGCTCGTCCCCCAAATTGCGCTTGCGGCCCCAGCCAAAGAGGCTGTACCCCTCCAGCAGGGAGGCGATGTCCTGGCGCATCACCGGCATCAACTCCTGCACCCCCACCACGCTGGCCCCCGAGTCGCGAATGACCCCGGCCGCCAGCTCCCGGCGGTTTTCCCATATTTTTTTGCGGGCAAATCGGCTGTCCCGCTTGAGGTTAAAGGTGATGACTTTCAGCACCTGCTCACTCACAGCTATCCCTCCAACTTACCTTTTCAGTATACCACAATCGCCGCAAAAGGGAACCTGTCCCCAGGGGGTTGGGAGGAATTTTCAGCACTTTGAAAGGGCTTTGTAAGCTTTTTTGCCGCCCCGACAGCACCTCCTCCCCGCCCCCCGTAGAAGGCAAAAAAGGGAGGGCAGCCGTTGGCTGTCCTCCCCTGTAAAAAACGCTATTTTTCATACCGCTTGCGGCGATTTTTGACGCTCCGCCGCACGTTGATGAAGAGGGAGACGGCGATGGCCCCCGCCACAAAGACGGGGATGATCCAGCGGTTGACGTTCTGGTCGTCGCTGAGTACCTCGATCCAGAGCTGCTGCATGTACTCGTTGGTCTCGTCGTCCAGGTTGAGGAAGGTCTCGGCGCTGCCCAACACCTCGTCCCCGGGGTAGAGGACCGGGTCGGCCTTCTCCTCCTCGTCCATCAGCTCCACCGCCCCGGTGTTGGGGGAGGAGTAGCCGATGGTCTCGAAGTTCTCGTAGGCCACGGCGGGGTCGTTGAGGAAGTTGATGAAGAGCTCCGCCGCCTCTTGGTTGTTGCAGTCTTTGGGCACGCAGGCCGCGTCCACAAAGCGGTTGACCCCCTCTTTGGGGAAGGCGAAGGCGATGTCCGGGTTGTCGGCCTTGATGAGGGCGTAGTCCCCCGCGTAGTAGGGGGCGATGGCCGCCTCCCCCGCGCCCAGCTTGTCAAAGATCTCGTCCATGACATAGGCCTGCACCATGGGCTTTTGCTCTTTGAGCAGGTCGGCCGCCTCTTTGAGCTGATCCTTGTCGGTGGTGTTCATCGAGTAGCCCAGCTTCTTCAGGGCGATGCCGAAGGCGTCGCGGGAGTTGTTGAACATCAAGATCTGGCCGGCGTAGTCCATGTCCCAGAGGATGTCCCAGCTGTCCACCTCTTTTTCCACCATGGTGGTGTTGTAGAGGATGCCCACCGTCCCCCAGGTGTAGGCCACCGAGTACTTCCCCTCGGGGTCGTATTCCAGGTTTTTAAAGTTGTCGTCCACATAGCGGTCGTAGTTGGGGATGTTCTTGAAATTCAGCTCGGCCAACATCCCCTCCTCGATGAGCTTGCCCACCATGTAGTCGGAGGGGAAAATCACGTCGTACTTGGAGGCGCCGCTCTTGAGTTTGGCGTACATCTCCTCGTTGGTGGCGAAGTTGGTGTAGTTGACCTTGATGCCGGTGAGCTTTTCAAACTCCTTGCAGACGTTCATGGAGTCGTCCTCGCCCTCGGCGATATAGAGGCCCCAGTTGTAGACGTTGATGGAGACATTTTGCCCCCGGAACTTCTGGTAGTCCACCCCGGTGGTGTCGAACTCGTAGCCGTCCTCCTCGGCCAGGGCCGGGCAGGCGGCGCAGAGGAGGAGCGCCAGGCAGAGCAGCAGGGAGAACACCCGCTTGAAAAGACAATTCTTCTTCATCTTCCCGCCCTCCCTTTGCTGCGCTCCCGCCGGGCGGAAATCAGGTTGTAGATCACCAGCAGGGAGAGGATGACCGCGAACATCACCGCCGAGAGGGCGTTGATTTCGGGGCTGACCTTTTTGCGGGTCATGGAGTAGATGGCCAGGGGCAGGGTCTGGGCGGTGGGTCCAGCCACAAAGTGGCTGATGATGAAGTCGTCGAAGGAGTAGGTCAGGGCCATCAAAAAGCCGGACATGATCCCCGGCATGATCTCGGGGATGACCACCTTGAAGAAGGCCTGCACCGGGTTGCAGCCCAGGTCGCGGGCCGCCTCCACCTGGTGGGCGTCCATCTGGCGCAGCTTGGGCATGACGTTGAGGATCACATAGGGCACATCAAAGGTGATGTGGGCGATGATGAGGGTGGTGAGCCCAAACTGAAAGCGCAGAAAGACAAACAGCAGCATCAGCGAGACGCCGATGACGATCTCCGGGTTGATGACCGGCAGATAGGTGAAGTTCATCACCAGACTGCGCATCTTGCGGCCCATGGCGTTGATGCCCACGGCCGCCAGGGTGCCGATGGCGGTGGCCGCCACCGAGGCGATGAGCGCCACCACCAGGGAGTTTAGGAGGGCAGACATGATGGCCTCGTTGTGAAAGAGCTTGGCGTACCAGTCAAAGGTGAAGCCGGAGAAGACCGCCCGGCTCTTGGACTCGTTGAAGGAGTAGACGATGAGCACCAAGATGGGCAGGTAGAGAAAGGCGTAGACCAGCACCATGTAGAACTTGGCGCCAAAGGACATTTTCTTTTTGTTGTTCACGAGTAGATGCCCTCCTTTCCAGAACTGTCGAACTGGTTAAAGAGGCTCATGCACAGCAGCACGATCACCATCAGCACCAGCGAGATGGCGGAGCCCATGTGGGGGTTGTAGCTGGCGCCGATGAACTGCAGCTCGATGATGTCGCCGATGAGGCTGTTGCCGCCGCCCCCCAGCATCCGGGAGATGATGAAGGTGGAGATGGCCGGCACGAACACCATGGTGACGCCGGTCATCACCCCGGGCAGGCTCAGGGGGAAGACCACCCGGCGAAAGCTCTGAAACCAGTTGGCGCCCAGGTCCTGGGCCGCCTCCAGGGTGGTGTTTTCGATTTTGACCATGATGGAGTGTAGCGGCAGGATCATAAAGGGCAGGTAGTTGTAGACCATCCCCAGCACCACCGCGCCGGAGGTGTTGATCATCTGCACCGGGCCCAGGCCGAAAAAGCCCAGGAACTTGTTGATGAGGCCGCCGTTTTCCAGCAGGGTCATCCAGGCGTAGGTGCGCAGCAGGAAGTTCATCCACATGGGGAGCATCACCAGCATGATGAAGGTCCGCTGGACCGAGGCCCGGGTGCGGGAGAGGAAGAAGGCCAGGGGGTATGCGATCAGCAGGCAGATGACCGTGGCCACCGCCGCCAGCCAGATGGAGCGCAGCAGCACCCCGGTGTACTCGCCCACCTGGGAGATGTTTTCAATGGTGAAGGCCCCGTCCTGGGTGGTGAAGGCAAAGTAGAGCACCAGCCCCACCGGGACGACGATGAAGACCGCCATCCAAATCAGGTACGGGAGGGAGGGCAGCTTTGACTTCATCTCTCCCCCTCCATCTTCCGCATGATGTGGATGTCGTCGGGGGTGAGGGTCATCCCCACCACGGCGCCCACCTGCTCGCTCTGGGTGGAGTGGACCTTCCAGTGGTAGCCCATGGAGTCGATGCCGATCTCGAAGTGTACCCCCTTAAAGATGATGGATTCCACCACCCCGGTGATCTGGCCGGAAATCTGGGGGACGATCTTCACGTCCTCCGGGCGGACCACCACGTCCACCTGCTCGTCCTTCTCAAAGCCCTTGTCCACGCAGACAAATTCCGCGCCGCCAAACTCCACCAGGAAGTCCCGCCGCATGATGCCGGGCAGGATGTTGGACTCGCCGATGAAGTTGGCTACAAAGGCGTTGATGGGCTCGTTGTAAATATCCTCGGGGGAGCCGATTTGCTGAATGACCCCGTCGTTCATCACCACCACCGTGTCGCTCATGGTGAGGGCCTCTTCCTGGTCGTGGGTCACGTAGACAAAGGTGATTTCCAAGCTCTTCTGGATCCGCTTGAGTTCCACCTGCATCCCCTTGCGCAATTTCAGGTCCAGGGCGCCCAGGGGTTCGTCCAATAAGAGGACGCGGGGGCGCAGCACCAGGGCGCGGGCAATCGCCACCCGTTGCTGCTGCCCGCCGGACAACTGGTCGATGCTGCGCTTTTCGTAGCCCGAGAGGTTGACCAGGGCCAGCATCTCCTGCACCCGGTTGGCGATCTCCTGCTCCGGCAGCTTTTGGATGCGCAGCCCGAAGGCCACATTCTCAAAGACATTGAGATGGGCAAAGAGGGCATAGCGCTGAAAGACGGTGTTCACCTGCCGCTTGTGGGGCGGCAGGGCCTTGATGTCTTTGCCATCAAAAAGGACCTCTCCTGCTGTCGGCTCCACGAACCCGCCGATGACGCGGAGGGTGGTGGTCTTGCCGCAGCCGGATGGCCCTAGCAATGTCACAAACTCCTTGTCGCCGATGTCCAGGTCCATCCCGTCGATGACGCGTTCGTCGTCGTAATCGACGACAAGGTTTTTGATTTCAATTATATTGTTTTTCATCTCTTTATCACATCCCCTTTGCGGTTTTTTGCAGGCCGCCTCCCGGCTTGCGCGCGACAGCTTTTGACTCCACCCCGCAAAAGGTTTTTACCGGATTGCCCCGGTTTCTGTGGGCATACGCTGCCATGCACATGTGCCTGCATGAATGAGATACCCCTACACTATACGTGCTTTGTAACACTTTGTCAACAAATTCAGCCCTCTGCTCTTGTAAAATACATTTTTGAGCGGAAAATGGCATGGCCATCCCCTTTTTGAGGGGGCAAGCAAAAAGAGACGGTTTTTTTGAAAAAACCCCCTTGCAATTCAAAATTGAATATGCTATATTAGTAGGGCAGTTCCGGGTGTAGCGCAGTTTGGTAGCGCGCTTGAATGGGGTTCAAGAGGCCGCAGGTTCGACTCCTGTCACTCGGACCAAGGTGAATCGATTGAATCGATTCACCTTTTTTGTGTTTTCTGAAGGGATGGTTTGAACCGACCTTTGGGAAAACCGCTACATCGGGTTCCTTCCAATGCCAAAGTCGGCGTTAAAAATTCTATCTGTACATCTCATCATTTATTTTTGCGATTTCCACCACGGCAACACCGTATGTGGACAGCAGTTACAAGCCTCCCAGTGACAGTCACAACCTTTTTCTCTCGGCTGTCCGGCGCACCTTCGGTCAAAAAAGCGGGCCCGTCTCACGACGGACCCGCTTTTTCTATTTACAGCCCGACGGCACTTACCCCATAGACCGCCTGCTCCTCTGTGAATCCCTCGTATTTCAACTGATCGATCAGCCCCTGACGGGAATGGGGGGAGATCTCCAGATAAGACTTGGCCGACTTGGCGGCCTGCTCGTTCCAGTTGGCCCCGCAGTTAGCCGCTCCGTAGGCGGCCTGTTCGCCGGTGTACCCGTCATACTGCAGCTGTTGTGCCAGCCCTTTTTGGGAGAAGGCAGCGACTTCCAGATAGGACTTGGCCCCCTTCAGCGCCTGTGCATTCCAGTTTGCTCCACAGTGGTCGGCTCCATAGACAGCCTCTTCATGGGAGAACCCCTCGTATTCCAGCTGTTCCACCAGACCCTTGTGTGAAAAGTCAGAGATGCTCAGGTATGACTTGGCTGTGCTAAGGGCGTTTTTCTGCCCTGCCGTCGCGCCGGAGGAGGCGCTGTTTCCACCGCTCTGAGAAGCGCTGCTCTGAGCGCTGTTGCTGCCGGGTTTTGAGCTGCTCTGCCCCGCACCGCTCTGGGTCGAGCCGCTTTGGCCAGAACTGCTCGCGCCGGCATGGCTGCCCCCGCCCTGATTGCCGGCAGTTCCCTGAGAGCCGCCGGCCGTACCGTCGCCCGCCGCGGCGCTGGAAGAGGGCTTTGACGATCCGCCGCTTTCCCCGCCACCGGATACCTGCCCCCAGCCGATTCCTCGGCTGCTGAAATGAAAGCTGTCGGTGATGGGGGTGATCTGGGCGCTCATCTCCTCTTTGAGGGCGTCGCCCATGGTGAAGATGGCAAAATACATGGCCTCTTTGTCCGGGCCGGCGAAGATATACGCCTCTATGGTGTAGACCCCGTAGGGGTCAACCCGCTCGGTGTAATTGACCTTCAGCGCCTCCACCCCCGCCAGCTTGACCCGCTCTTTTTTGTTCAGGTGAAAGTCGACCGCTCCCTTTTCCATTCCCTCCAAGACCGCGTCATACACCCCATAGAGTGCCTCGGTGTCGGCGGCAGAGGAGACATCTCGGTCGGAGTAAAAGAGGAAGAAATAGCCCGCCTTATTCTCCTGGGTGGGGTAGTGGTAGCACCTCGTGTCGTCCTTTACCCTCCGCCATTCGGCGGGCACTTTATAGGAAAGCCTCTCCAGCTGTACGCTCTCCAGCTGGGGGACAGTGCTCTCTTTTTCGCCCTCTTCCCTCTTGAGGATCGTTTTGCAGCCCGTCAGCTGCAGACACAGGGCCAGCGCGAGGATGGTCCCAACCGCTCTCTTCATATCAACGCCTCCAAACAATCATCTGCAGGCCCACCTGACCGCCCGGTTTCTCACCTGTGAAACTGCACGCTGTTGACAATGGGTTCGATGGCTGGCTTCATGGTCTTGGCCAGCTCGTCGTTCATGATGAAAATCAGAAAGTACATGATGTCGCTGTCCACATCGGCCAACAGGTAGACCACGGTGGTGTAGGGTCCCCGCCCGCCAATGGTCTGGGTGTAGGTGACTTTCATGGCCAATTTGCCCGCCAAATCTACATACTCCTTTTTGTCCAGTCGAAAATTGTCCGCGCTGCCCTGGACCCCCTGAAAGGCCAGCTCGTACCCCAATTTGAGGGCATTTTCGCTGGCGGCGACCGAGAGGTCCGCCTCCATATAGTTGACGTTGAGCAGCCCCGCCGTCTTGTCGGAAGAGGGGTAGTGCCAGTAGCCTGTCTCCCCCGCCTGCTGCGCCCACTCCTCAGGGACCTGGTAGGTGATGCCCTGCAGGGACACCGTCTTCATCGCCACCTTCGACGCGCTCTCCCCGCCCTTCTGGGGCTTCCCCTTGCCGCACCCCGTCAGCTGCAGGGCCAGACACAGCGCCATGACGACTGCCAAACACCTTTTCATACAAACTCCTCCTTGCGGGCCGTCGACGGCCCGTTTTGCCCATTATAACACATCCCAAACGACAAAAAAGGAGAAAATTCGACACACAGGTTGTGCAGATTGCCCGGCGGCCCAAAGCCCCCATTCTCGCCCTCCCCTTTTAAAAAAACAGGGCCCGCACATGATGCGGGCCCTGTTCTCTATTAGGGGGCGCAGACAGCCGCAAACGACACGGCGCCCCTTACTTTTACATTGGGGCCGTCATCCCTTTCCCGTCACCGGGAGGAGGGGGAGCTGTCTGTTCTGCGGTTGCGGCGGGGAAGAAGGGTGAGCCCTCCCAGGCCGGCAGCCAGGGCTGCCAGGAGGAGGACCATCCCAACCCCCTTCTCGCCGGTGGTGGGACTGCCGCCGTCCGGCTCTCCCCCGTCGGGGGTAGGCGCGGGATCGGGGGCAGGGTCGGGGGTAGGCGTGGGATCGGGCTTGGGGATGGGGTCAGGCTCCTCTGTGCCGGCGGCAACCAAGGCCTTGACGGCAAAGAGGGCGCCCGAGTCGTTGCCGTAGTAGGCGACGCCGCTGGCCCCGTCGATGACCACATTGGAGAGGCAGTAGTTCTGGCTCCCCTCCTGGGGGGTGTAGACGGTGGCGAGGGTCAGCTGCCCATCTTTGAGGGTCGCCCGGTAGAGGGCGCCCGGGTTGGCGTTTTGGGTGAACCAGGCACTCACCTCTTCCCCGTCAACGGTGAGGGTGGGGGTGTTGCCTGCGGCCGCCAGGGCCAGTTGGGTGACGGGGGCCAGGGTGGCGCTGTCAAACACCGCCAGGTAGCCGTCGGCGAAGGTCCCGCCGGCCACAAACACCTTGCCCTCCGCCACCACCGGGCTGGCATTGGTGCCGGCGGGGAGGGCGGCCTTGGCCGAGAGGGTGGGGACGCCGCCCTCGCTCAGGGTGACGCGGCAGAGCTGGCCGTCTTTGGTGGCACAGTAGAGGGCCCCGCCCGACTGGACAATGGCGCTGCGCACCCCGCCGCCCAGGTCGAGGGTCCCCTTGACGGCACCGGTCTTGGCGTCGGCCGAGACCAGCACGCCGTCGTCCCCGGCAAAGACGATGAAGTCGCCCACCATGGCGGCTCCCGCCCCGTAGTAGCCGGGGCTGTCCACGCCGTAGGTCCAGAGGGGGGCCACCTCCTCATCGCTGCGGCGGCCGTCGGTATCCGCCGCCGAGAAGGCGGCAAAGTACCCCTTCAACCGGCTGCCGGAAGAGCCGTTGGTAAAGCCGGTGTAGAAGACGCCGTCGCGGTAGGTGATGGTGGAGAGCGTCTGCATCCCGCTGACGCCCTCGGTCAAAAAGAGGGATTCGAGGGTAGAGGCGCTAAAGACCTGTACCCGCCCGTCCCCCAGGGGGACAAAGAGTTTGCCCTCGCCGTAGGCGAGATAGGCGTAGTAGCCGTTCGGGGCCGCCAGGGCCGCCGCCTTCTCCACCTCGCCGGTGGAGGCGTTTAGCAGCTGCACCTGGTTGTCCCGCACCAGGGCCAACTTGCCGTCCACCAGGATGGGGGAACCGGCATAGCCGCCGCCCCAGAGGGGGTCGACCGCGGTGCAGGTCTGCTGCCAGAGCAGCGAGCTGCTGCCCGCGGGCTTGAGGGAGGGGAGGACGGCGTTGTTGCCGACATCCCCCTGGTGCATCGGCCAGGCGGAGGGGAGAGCGGGCTGAACCGGGCCGGGCACCGGGGTGCGTTTGAGGACCAGATCGAGGGTGTTGGTCTGCCCCTGCACGGTGACGGCGAGGACGACCGGGGTCTCCTCCCCCGTCAGGGGGATGGTGACGCGCACCGGGTTTCCCTTGGTCTCGGCGGCCAGGGAGACCGCCTGCGCCCCCACCTCTTTGCCGTTTACGGTGACGACGGCGGCGGGGTCCTTGACATTCAGGGTGAGGGTCACCTCGTCCTTGGCCTCGTCCACCGGGATGGTGTAGCTGCTCTCCCCCGGCTGCAACGCGATGTCGAGCCCCTCGACCGAGAGGGCGGCAACCTCGTTGGTAAAGGCGGGGATGGTCAGCGCGACCTGGGCGGTGATGCCGGGGACGGCCGCTGTGCCGTCGGCGTTCTTCACCTTCTCATAGCGCAGGCTCTTCAGAGGGGTGGAGAGGGTGACCTGCGCGTCGGGCTCGCCAAAGTCGGGCCGCTTGAGCAGCTCAAAGAGGTTGGAGCCGCCGTAACCACCGGTGGTGGTGCCGATGTAGCCGTAGGGAGAGGCGCTCCAGCTGCCCAGCTCCACCCCCACGTTGCCGGGGCAGGAGCTGTTTTTCAGGGTGTAGACAAAGGCGTCGCCCTCCCTGTGCATCCGGTAGAAGGAGACGTGGCCGTTTGCCCGGTCCCACCCCAGGTTGTGGGTGATGAAGTCAGGGCTCTCGTTTGCGCCCTTGATGCCGTCAAAGAGGGCGTCCTCATAGGCCTTCATCTCGGCGTTGGCGACGTCCACCTCGGCCTGGGTGATCCCCTTGATGGTGACCGGGAAGGTCTTGGTGGCGCTGACCCCCTGGTAGGTGAGGGTCAATTTGAGGTTGGTCTGGGTGTCGGGCGCGCCGACGCTGCGGTAGACATTGCAGCGCAGATAGCTGGCGGTGAGGTAGTTGGTCCCATCCGCCGCCGCGCTGTCGGTGGACCACTGGTAACTCATGGCCCTGTTCTCGGGGGTGTCGGCGATCACCCCCGCCTTGATCAGGTCGCTGACATCCTTGAGCTGAATGTCGAATTCCAGCGCCTGGGGGTCGATTTCGGTCAGCCCCAGGCTGCTCATCTCGGTAAAGCCGTCGAGGGTGACCCCCGCCAGCGCCGCATCGACGGCCGTCTGGGCGGCGTCGTGCTCCTGCTGGGTGACGGCGGGGACCGTGAGGGGAATCTCCACCGTCCGCTTGGTGACCGAGCCGGAGGTGTAACTGTCCTTGTCGATGGTGAGGGTCAGCTTGACGGTGGCGTCGAGCTCGCCGTAGGCGGGCCGGTTGACCTTCACCGAGCTGGAGCCGTAGGAGGGCGGATCGATAACAGCGGTGTTGTCACTCGCCCACTTCAGCGCGACGTCGCTATACCCGCTCACCCCATAGGAGGAGAGGGTCTTTTGCAGTTTCAGCGGGCCCACCACGTGGTCGGCGTCGGCATTGTCCAGGCCGATGAGGGCAAATCCGTCCGCCCCGCCAAAGAGGGCGGCGGCGCCGTCGATCTGCTCCTGGGTGGTCTTTGTGTGCGCCGGCACGGTGACCAGAACGGTCTTTTCGCAAAAGACGCCGGGGACACTCGCCTTGGAGAAGCGGAAGGTGACCTCTCCCTGCACCTTTTCGTCGGTGAAGGTGACCTTCCCATTTTCATCGCCCGCCGCAGCGGAGATGTTGGCGTTGCCGCTGGAGACCACCTCGACCAAAATGTCGGTGCGGTCCATCCGCAACTGCCAGGTGGTCTCAATATTGTCCACCGGCACGTCGTTGTAATCGCTGTCCCAATCGGTCTCCCGCACATAGAGGCCGGTGGTCGCGGAGAGGCTCACCCCGTCCACCGCGGCCTGGATCTCGGCGCGCACCTCGTCGGCGGTGACGGCCTTGACGGTGACCGAAAAGACCTTGGTGTCGCTCGCGTTGCCGCGGGAGATGGTGGCGGTAAGGGTGAGGGTCACATCCACCCCGTCGGTGGGGCGGGTGAGCTTGCCGTTGTCGCCGAGAACCGCTTGATTGTCGCTCTGCCAGGCGATGCTGGTCCCGGCGCTGCCGGCGGTGGGCAGGGTCAAATCGCCCTTCACCGCCGAGAGGTCGCCCAGATCCAGCTCGCCTTTGGCCTTGGCCACCGCCTCGGCGTCGGTGTAGGTCACCTCGGTGACCGTCAGCTCGGCATAGGGGCGGCTGATGTCGATAGCCGGATTCCCCTTGCTGTCGTACCAACTGCTCTTGCGGACAGCGGAGAGGGTGTACAGGCCCGCCTCGTCAAAGGTGAGGGAGGCGACGCCGTTTTCGTCGGTGGTGCCCACCTCGGCCTCTGCCCCGCCGTCTTTAGAGGCGAGGATGGTGGCCCCCTTGACCGGCGACGCCGCGGCGGCATTCATCCCCGCGGTGCCCATGAGGGTGACCGAGACGGGTTCGCCGGTGTTGGCCGTCAGGCTATCACCGGCAAAATAGGTGTAGAGGCTGCCGGCGTATGCACTGTACCAGAGGTCGTATAGGGTGACCTCGTCGCCATTTGCCAGGGGGCAGCCGTCGATGAGGTAGCCGGTGCCGTCCTTTGCGGGATAGGCGTCGTTGACCATGTACATGAAATAGACATCGGTCGGGGCGTCGGCGTTGGTGTCCAAAAAGTCCTGCAAAAAGCCGGGAGTGGCGTCGATAACGTCCGCCGGGTTCAGGCCGTTGTCCACGCAGTACTGCGCCAGCAGGTGCAGGGGGGTGTAAAAACCGGGGTCCTTGTCCGCCCAGGCCGTGAGGCCGTATTCGGGCAGGGATTTGTAGGTGTCGGGCAGGGTGACGGCCGTCGGCTCAACCGCCGTAAAGCCGTACCCCTCGACCCGCAGGGTGGTGCTAATCCCGGCGCCGCCCCGAGGGGCGCCGGCCGCGGCATAGGCCGGGGTCAGCAGGGCGCCCAGCGCCAGGCAGAGCGCCAGGACCAAGCTTGTCAGTCGTTTTGTCATTGTCTCTCTCCTTTTTTGTTCCCTTCGGGGGAAAAAGGAAAGGGCCCGCCGAAACTCGGCGGGCCCCAAAGAGCGTACAAACATGATTGGGGGGCCAGGACATGCCCCCGCGCACTATTGTACCGTCTTTTCCTCACCGAAAGATAGGTTCCAATGCGCCGGCGGATATCCTGACTTGAGGCTGCGGGCGGCCTGTTGGCCGCCACTCCTCCCCCCGCCCTTCCCAGCGCGCGCCCAGAACGCGCGCCAGTGGTTGCGGGGTTCGTCCCCTCTCACAGTAGAGTGAGCTGCTGCGGATTTGCACCGCATTCCCCGTCCGGCGGCAGGGCTTTTGCCCGCCGCCTCCACAGCCAAAAGGCTGTACCGACACCCCTATGATACAGGCATTTTTTGGAATTGTCAATGCCTGACCAAGCGATTTTTCCCCCTTTCGGCAGGGGGCGGCCTCCCCGCAAAATCGACGGCCTTCCTTGTTTTGCGGCCGGTTTCATGGTATGATAAAAAATATCGATCCCGGCGAGCAAGGGGCGCCGACTTGAAACGAAAAAGGAGCGATCTCCCCCATGGGAATTTTTGTTGCAATAGCCATCCTCTTCATTTTGATCTCCTGCGTCCTCTTTTTGGTGCGCACCCCGCTGGCCCAGTGGGGCAGTTGGCAGTGGATCTTCCTGGCCTTCAGCGTGCTGCTGCTGCTCTTCTTTGTGGCCATGGTCTGGTACTCCATCCAGACCCACCGGGAGCGCAAGGAGGAGAAGGCCGAGCGGGCCCAGCAGGAGCGGGAGGCCCGCCGCCGGCAGGCCGCCATCACCTACGACGACCTGGACATCCTCCCCGAGGAGGAGCGGGAGGAACCCGACGACTTTGACTACGAGGGGTACAGCCAGGTCGAGGAGGGTGAGATCGTCTACATCGACGGCAAGGTGATGATCGCCGGTTCGGAAGAGGCCAACGCCGCGGTGGCCGCCCTCAAGGCCGAGAAGGAGGAGGCCCGCCGCCGGGACGCCGAGGAGAAAGCCCGCCTCAAGGCCGAGGAAGAGGCCCGCCAAAAGGGCGAAGATCCCCAGGAATGACCCCGTTTTTCGGCAGCCAAAAGCCGCCCCCGCCGCGCGTTGCGGCGGGGGCGGCTTTTTTGCTGGAAAGGGGCTACTTCTCCCCCTCCTTGTGGCGGGCCTTGATCCCGTCCCAGTAGGCCTTGGCGGCCTGCTCGGTCTTGTTGGGGCCGTACTGGTAGTAGACCCGGCCGCGCAGGCTGTCGGGCAGGTACTGCTGGGCCACATAGTGGTCGGGGTAGTCGTGGGGCAGGCGGTAGCTGAGCCCGCGGCCCATCTTGGCCGCCCCGCCGTAGTGGGCGTCTTTGATGGAGGCGGGCACGTCGGAGTAGCGGCCCGCCTCCACGTCGGCCATGGCGGCGGCGATGGCCAGGTTGGCCGAGTTGGATTTGGGGGCGGTGGCCATGAGGATGGCGGCCTGGGCCAGGGGGATGCGCCCCTCGGGCAGCCCCAGTTGCAGGGCGCTGTCGACGCAGGCCTTGACGATGGCCACACACTGGGGGTAGGCCAGACCCACGTCCTCGCTGGCGATCACCAGCAGCCGCCGGCAGGCCGAGGGCAGGTCCCCCGCCGCCAGCAGCCGGGCCAGGTAGTGGACGGCCGCGTCCGGGTCGGACCCGCGGATCGACTTTTGCAGAGCGCTCATCACGTCGTAGTGGGCGTCGCCGTCCCGGTCGTAGCGCATGGCCGAGCGCTGGGCCACCTGCATCGCCCGCTCCAGGGTGATGGTCTTTTCCTCCCCGCCCTCGTCAAAGCCGGTGCCGTTGCAGCACAGCTCCACCGCGTTGAGGGACTTGCGCACATCCCCCCCGCAGCTCTGGGCGATGTAGTCGGCCACCTCGTCGGGGCAGTGGATGGGGTAGCCCATCTCCCCCGCCATCTTCTCAAAGGCGCGCAGCACCGCCCGCTTGACCTCCTGTGGCTCCACCGGCCGGAACTCGAAGATGGTGGAGCGGCTGAGAATGGCGTTGTAGACGTAAAAATAGGGGTTTTCGGTTGTGGAGGCGATGAGGGTGATGGAGCCGTCCTCCAAAAATTCCAGCAGGGTCTGCTGTTGCTTTTTGTTCAGGTACTGGATCTCGTCCAGGTAGAGGAGAATCCCCCCCGCGCCGGAGAAGGTGTCCAGCTCGGCGATGATCTGCTTGATGTCGGCGGTGGAGGCGGTGGTGCCGTTGAGGCGGTGGAGTTCCTTCCCCGCCTGCTTGGCCACGATGCGGGCCACGGTGGTCTTCCCCACCCCCGAAGGGCCGTAAAAGATCATGTTGGGGATCTGCCCCGAGTCGGCGATGTTGCGAAAGACCGAGCCGGGGGCCAGCAGGTGTTGCTGGCCCACCACCTCGTCGAGGGTCTGGGGGCGAATGCGGTCGGCCAAGGGCATGGCGGTCTCCTCCTGTTTTTTGCAAAGTGAAGTCAAAACAGATGGGCCGGCGGGCTTCTCCCCGCCGGCCCATCTGCTATTGTAACACAGTCTCCCCTGTTTTTTAGAGGTAGAGGGGATATTTTTCGCACAGGGCCCCCACCCGCTGGCGGATGGCGTCGGCCTGGCCCGCAAAGTCGGCGGCGGCCAGGTAGATGAGCTCGGCGATCTCGGTCATGTCCGCTTCCTTGAGGCCGCGGGTGGTGACCGCCGGGCTGCCGGCGCGGATGCCGCTGGTGACAAAGGTGCTCTTGGGGTCAAAGGGGATGGCGTTTTTGTTGACGGTGATGTAGACCTCGTCCAGCCGGCGCTCAAACTCCTTGCCGGTGAGGTCGAAGTTCTGCAGGTCCACCAGCACCAGGTGGTTGTCAGTGCCGCCGGAGACCAGGCGGAATCCCCGCTCGGTGAGGCCGGCGGCCAGGGCGGCGGCGTTTTTCACCACCTGGCGCTGGTAGTCCTTGAAGGCGGGCTGCAGCGCCTCGCCAAAGCAGACGGCCTTGGCAGCGATGATGTGTTCCAGCGGGCCGCCCTGGGTGCCGGGGAAGATGGCCTTGTCGATTTTTTTGCCCAACTCGGGGTCGTTGGAGAGGATGAGGCCGCCCCGGGGACCCCGCAGGGTCTTGTGGGTGGTGGTGGTGACCACGTCGGCCCAGGGCAGGGGGGAGGGGTGCTCCCCGGCGGCCACCAGCCCGGCGATGTGGGCCATGTCCACCATCAGCAGGGCGCCGCACTCCTTGGCGATCCCCGCAAGGGTCTCAAAGTCGATGGTGCGGGGGTAGGCGCTGGCCCCGGCCACGATCAGTTTGGGCCGCCACTCCAGCGCCTGGGCGCGCAGGGCGTCGTAGTCGATCTGCTCGTCCTCGCGGGTGACCCCGTAGGAGGCAAACTGAAAGTATTTTCCCGACATGTTCACCGGGCTGCCGTGGGTCAGGTGCCCGCCGTCGGCCAGGGACATCCCCAGCACCTTGTCGCCGGGGGCGAGGAGGGCGAAGTAGACGGCCATGTTGGCCTGGGCGCCCGAGTGGGGCTGTACGTTGGCCCACTGGCAGTCAAAGAGCGCCTTGGCCCGGTCGATGGCCAGGGTCTCCACCATGTCGATGTACTCGCAGCCGCCGTAGTAGCGCTTGCCGGGGTAGCCCTCGGCGTACTTGTTGGTGAGGATGCTCCCCATGGCGGCCATCACCGCCGGCGAGACGATGTTCTCGGAGGCGATCAGCTCCAAATTGCGGCGCTGGCGGGCCAGCTCCAGCCCCATGGCCTTGGCCAGCTCGGGATCGGTCTTTCCCACAAAGCCGATGGTGTCCATCATATCTGCAAACATAGTTCTTCCCTCCTATTTTCCAAGCCGCAAACCGGGGCCGCGGCCGCATTATCAACCAGTATACCCCGATTTCCCCAAAAGCACAAGGCGGCGCACAGACCGCCGGGCCTCTCACCGGGCGCCGTTTGCCCAAAGTGGGGCGGATGCGGCCAGAACCGCCCCCGCCCCATCCGCCGTCCCCCCGCAGAGTGAGGGCGCACGGCCGCAAAGGGAAGGGGCGGGGCCGGCAAAACCGCACAGACAGGCAGAGGATGTCCCCTACGCCCGTGCCATCGCCACGGCGCACAGACCGGCGCGGCCACAGCCGCCTGATGGGGCCCCCTTCTGCCGTCCGGCTGCGCTTTCCACCCCCTTTCACCGGGGAAGCGAAAGGGCGGGACAACAGGTGCCGCGGGGGCCCTAGCGGCCGACGAGCATTTGAAAGAGGGGGGCGCTCTCGTTCCAGACCAGGGGGTAGGTGTGGGGAAAATAGAGGGCCATGCGCACCACGTAGATCAGCAGCACCCCCACCATCATCGCCCCGTAGGGCCAGACCTGGGTGTGCCAGGTCTTTTTGAGGAGAAGGGAGAGCAGGGCAAACCCCGCCGTCAGGGCCACCAGATAGATGGCCGGGTTGAGGGCGAAGGCACCGGCAAAGTCCAGCTGCAACAGGCAGATCCCGGCGCGGGTGAGGCCACAGCCGGGGCAGGGCACCCCGGTGATCGCATAGAAGGGGCACTGGTAGTGGCCGGTGAGGATCAGCACCACCTCCACCGCAAAGAGGGCGACGATGAGCCAGACCAGCCAGCGGTTTTTGGGGCGGAGGGCGGATGGGACACGGTTCACGGACAGACCTCCTCTCCTTCGTTTTTCCGGGCCGCCCAGCACAGAGCAGCGGGCGGCCGATTTTTTTATTTTACCATGAAACGGCCCCGCTGGCAAAGGGGCGCGGCGGGTTTCCAGCAGGGCAAAAATCGGCGAGGGACCCGGCTGCTTACCGGGCGGCAGGGCTTTTCTCTGCCAACTGTGGGTGGATAAAGTATCCTTTCAACTGTGCTCCGAACGGTTCTTCCATTTCAAAATTTCCCGATGCAACAGCGCTCCTGCCTGTCAGGTCTGTCCCACTTCCCCGGCGGCAGAGCCGCAAAAGGGGGGGCACGCCGCCCCCTGCCGCGGGCCGCATTTTTTTACCGCCGCCTGTGCAAACGCCCAACTCGTAGCGGGGAAATCGAACGCCCTTATAATGCCAAACCCGGCCAGCCTCGAAACGGGGGGTCGGCACAGCTTTGGGGAGCTGCGCTCGCGACCCTCTCCAACCGCCGGTTGGGGCGCACCCCATTTTACGACAGATAAAATCTGCAAATCCGCCCCCGCCGTCTTGCGCAACACCGGGCGGTATGGTACACTATTTTTGTCTAATTTGCGGGATAGAGGCCGTTTTCCGGCGGCTTTTTCCGCCCTGTGAGGAGGGTGTTTCATGACCAAAAAAGAGCGCGCCTTAGAGGCGGTGCGGCGGCTGAAGGAGATCTACCCCATGTCCGACTGCACCCTGGAATACGACCAGCCCTACCGGCTGCTCATCGCGGTGCGGCTGGCGGCCCAGTGCACCGACGCGCGGGTAAACCAGATCACGCCCATTTTATTCGAGCGCTTCCCCACCCTGGAGTCCCTGGCCGACGCCGACCCCAAGGACGTGGAGGCCATCGTCCGCCCCTGTGGGCTGGGCAAGACCAAGGCGCGGGACATCGTCAGCCTCTGCGGGATGCTCATCGACCAGTACGACTCCCAGGTGCCCGACAGCTTGGAGGAGCTGCTCAAGCTGCCCGGGGTGGGGCGCAAGACCGCCAACTTGATCGTGGGGGACGTGTTCGGCAAACCGGCCATCGTCACCGACACCCACTGCATCCGCCTGTCCTACCGCATCGGCCTGACGGAGCGCAAAGAGCCGGTGAAGGTGGAGATGGCCCTGCGCAAGATCATCCCCCCGGAGGAGTCCAACAACTTCTGCCACCGGCTGGTCAACTTCGGGCGGGACGTCTGCAACGCCCGCAGCCCCAAGTGCGAGGGCTGCCCCCTGGCAGACATCTGCAAAAAGACCGACGTAGAGAAAAAGCCCGCCAAGAAGCCTGCCGCCAAAAAGGCGGCCGCACCGGCGGTCTGAGGAACAAGTGGAGAGAGACGAGAGGAGAGAGAGCATGGCCCCTTCAAAAGTGTATTTCACCAACATGCGCACCACCCTGGAGGAAAACCTGCTGCAGAAGCTGGAGCGCCTCTGCCGGGAGGCGGGGATGGAGCGCATCGACTTTCACAACAAGTACGCCGCCATCAAGATCCACTTCGGCGAACCGGGAAATCTGGCGTTTTTGCGGCCCAACTACGCCAAGGTGGTGGCCGACCTGGTCAAAAAGCTGGGGGGACGCCCCTTCTTGACCGACTGCAACACCCTCTATGTGGGGCGGCGCAAAAACGCCCTGGACCACCTGGACGCCGCCTATGAAAACGGGTACAGCCCCTTTTCCACCGGCTGCCACGTGATCATCGCCGACGGTCTCAAAGGGACCGACGAGGCCCTGGTGCCCATCGACGGGGAGTATGTGCGCGAGGCCAAGATCGGTCAGGCGGTGATGGACGCCGACGTGGTCATCTCCCTGACCCACTTCAAGTGCCACGAGGCCACCGGCATCGGCGGGGCGCTCAAGAACATCGGCATGGGCTGCGGCTCCCGCGCCGGGAAGATGGAGATGCACTCCAGCGGCAAACCCTATGTGGAGGAGGAGCGCTGCATCAGCTGCGGCAGCTGCCGCAAGAACTGCGCCCACGGCGCCATCTCCTTTGTGGAGAAAAAGGCCCGCATCGACCACAGCCGCTGCGTGGGCTGCGGGCGCTGCATCGGCGTCTGCCCGGCGGACGCGGTGCAGCCCGCGTCGGACGAGGCCAACGAGATCCTCGACTGCAAGATCGCCGAGTACTCCCTGGCGGTGCTTCAGGGGCGGCCCCACTTCCACATCAGCCTGGTGATCGACGTCTCCCCCTTCTGCGATTGCCACGCTGAAAACGACGCGGCCATCATCCCCGACGTGGGGATGTTCGCCTCCTTCGACCCGGTGGCGCTGGACATGGCCTGCACCGACATGGCCAACCGCCAGCCCGCCCTCCCCGGCAGCCACCTGGACGGCAGGGAGGACGGCGACCACTTCTGCGCCGCCCACCCCACCACCGACTGGAAGGGCACCCTGCTGCACGCCGAGAAGATCGGCCTGGGCAGCACCGAATACGAACTGGTTGAAATCTAGGCCCGCCCGGCGGGCTTTCAGCGCGAAAAACCGTCCACCAAAGAAAGCGGGGCCGGAAGGGATCCTCCTTCCGGCCCCGCCTTTTTGCGCCCTCTTTTCACCCCAAATATTTTCGCCCTTTGCTCCATCCCCTGTGCGGGTGCGCCCGGCAGGCCGCCTTTTGGCCCCAGCAACAGGGCCATCGCCGAGGGCGATCCCCGCAAGGCGTTCCCCTTGCCTCCCCCTCTTGTCCGCCCCAAAATAGACGTTGATTGGTTCGGGCCGGGCTTCAAGGGCACAGCCCCCTTCTGCTCGAAGTGGGGGCCAATCGGTCGGGGGCAACCGGCTTCCTCCCCCCTCGTTTGGGCCAGCGGCGCGCCGCCGCAAAGGGGGGCATCCAGGCGGGCCGCATCTGCCCCTGCCCCTGCCCCTGCCGGTACAACGCAAGGTGGGTGCACTCTAGGGAGGGGGAACATCCCGCCGGACGTGGAGTGAACAATCACAGCAAGCACTTGCGACAATATCGTCAAAAAAACATCCCCTCGCGGGGCGACGCTTAAAAGCGCGGCCGCATGGGGAATGGCGGGTCGCACAGCCGCGTATTGCAGCCTCCAAAAATCCCCCCACAACCCGTCGGGGCGTTGGCGGGGCTTTCCCCTGCCTGTCCCGCAGAACTTCTCCTTCCCGGCCGAAGGCCCCGCTGGCAGGGGCGGTGGGGCCTTTTTGATCCGCCGTCAACCCCGTCACCTGGGGTTATCCCTTCTTCCAGCCATATATGGCAATGTAGAAGGGCAAAAGAGGGCAGGGCCGAAAAGGGATTCCCTTTTCTCCCCTACAGGTGGGCGCGGTCGGAAAAAGCCCTGTCAAAATTGACCCTCACCAGCCGCCCCCCTCTCCTATCCCCTTTCATCGCTTTTGGAGTGTAGGGCAAAGGGGCGCGCTTTTCCCCTCCCGCCCCGGCAGAAAAAGGGGGCCGGCGGTCCTTTGACCATCGGCCCCACAAGGGCTTTTTCACAGTTTGATTTCCACCACGCCGCCGTCTTTGGTGCGCACCTCCACCAAGGTGAAGCCCGGATGGGCTTTGCGGTAGCGGCGGATGGCCTGAAAGAGGGTCAGGATCTGCGCGGCCGTCAGCTCGATGCCCCGGTCTTTTGCCGCGCGGGCGAAAACCCTGGCCGAGAGCCCGCTGAAGGCCAAGCGGTTGGGGATGGGGAGGCGAAGGCGAACGCCCCCCTCCCGGATGCGAATATTCATTCCACCACGATCTCCACGTGTTCGCCCTTGGCGGTGTCGACCTCTACCAGGCGGCCGATGACCCCCTGCTCCACCAAATCAAAGATCTTGTCGAAGTCCAGGTCCTTGAGGGCGGGGTTCTCCCCCACCTGGGGGATCTGCAGTCCGATTTGCAGGCCGATGCGCACCAGCGAGAGGGGCAGCTTGATCCGCACCCGATCCCCCTCGTCGCTGTCGACGATGATCTTGATGAGCATCTCGTCCGCGTTCTTCCGCTCCTCCGGCGGCAGCAGCCGCACCTCTTCCCCCCGGGGGCCCCGTAGCAGTTCGTCCACGGTGATGCCGAAGAAGTCGGCGAGTTGGGGGAGGATGAGGATGTCGGGACAGGAGGCGCCGTTCTCCCACTTGGAGACCGCCTGGGGCGAAACCCCAAACTCCTCCGCCAGCTGTTCCTGGGTGAGCCCCTTGGCCCGCCGGTTTTCCGCGATCTGTCTGCCGATCTGATTCTCTTCCATTTTTCATTTCTCCCTTTCGGTGATGTAGGCGGCTCCCTTTGGGGCCTGGTACCAGTATGCCGGAAATGGCCCCCCGTCGGAAGGGACTTGCCGTTGAGCGAAGGGAGAGCGCTGGTTGCATTTTGCCCGCTTTTCCCCGGTTTTTCACAACCGTGAGTTGGATTTTGCCGGTTTTCCCTCAACCGGCGTCCATCTCTCTACTGCTGGTTGTATCACACCTCCAGCAGCTTGTCAAAGCAGAGGCGCTCGGCCCCCGCCTCGGCGCCGTCTTGCAGGTAGATGATCCCGCAGTAGGCAAAGCCATTTTTTTCGAGCATCCGCTGCATCGAGGCGTTTTGCCGGTGGGTGTCGATGCGGATCTGCCCCACCCCCTGCGCCCTGCAGAGGTCGGCCGCCGCCGACACCAGCCGGCCGGCCAGCCCCTGGCCCTTGCAATCCTCCCGCACCGCGACCCGGTGCATCACCGCGTAGGGGCCCTCGCCCCGCCAACTCCCCTGGGAGATGGTGTCGTAGGTGGGCTCCCCCGCAAAGGAGATGGCGGTGGTGCCCAGCACCCGCTCCCCGTCGGCCAGCACATAGGACCAGCCCCGGGCGATGTCCGCCTCGATGGCGGGGCGGTCGGGGTAGCCGTTTTGCCACTGGTCGATCCCCCGCGCCTTTAAGGAGGCCTGCGCCTGGCGGACGATCTCCATCACCCCGTCCAGGTCGGCGGCCTCTGTCTTGCGAAATGTCATCTCTTGCACTCCTCCCTCTTCTCTTTCTCTGTTTGTCCTTTTATTATACGGGATGTGCCCCCCTCCCGCAACACGCAAAAAAGCGCCCCGGACGGGGTCCCGTCCAGGGCGCTTTTTGTCAGTGGAAAACGGGTCACTGCCCCTGTACTATCGGCTCTGCCGACTCCTCGGGGAGGGCCGCCAACCGGCTGCGCAGGTTGTAGATGAGCAGGCCGATGCACAGCAGGAAGGTCAGCAGTTCGGAAGAGGGAGTGGTCAGCCAGACCCCGTCGACCCCCAGCAGGCTCGAGAGGGTCCAGAGGCCCAGCAGCATGAAGACAACCCCCTTGCAGATGGAGAGGAGGTTGGCGCTGCGGGAGCACTCGAGCCCCTGAAAGACGGCGATGGTGGTCAGGTTGCAGGCCATGGTCAGAAAGGCGAAGCTGTACAGCCGCAGCCCGTGGGTGCCGACGGCGATGAGGGCGTCCTCCCCCGCCTTGGCAAAGACCCCGATCACCTGGCTGGGGAAGAGCTGGAAGAGGGCGAAGAGGAACAGCCCAAAGCCCACCGCCACCGCATAGGCGGTGACGAGGGAGCGCTTGACCCGCTCCCCCTTGCCGGCGCCGTAGTTGACCCCCACCAGGGGCTGGGCCGAGAGGCCAATGGAGTTGCACATGGAGAAGACCACGAAGGAGAGGTTGGAGACCACCGAGTAGGCAGAGACCGCCAGGTCGCCCCCCAGCCGCAGCATGGCGTTGTTGAAGCAGAAGATGGTGAAGGCCGAGGCCAGTTCGGACACGCAGGAGCCAAAGCCGTTTTTGGCCACCCGCCCCAGCCAGGAGAACATGGCTTTGGAGGGGCGGAAGGCGATGGTGTGGGGGTGCCCCTTGCGGAAGTGGAGCAGGTTGACAGCAATGCCCACCGCCGGGGCCAGTCCGGTGGCCAGAGAGGCGCCGAAGACCCCCATTCCCATGGGGAAGATGAAGACGTAGTCGAAGATGATGTTGAAGCTGTTGGAGGCGATGGTCGCCCCCATCACCAGGTTGGGGGCCCCGTCCACCCGCACAAAAAAGCCGATGATCTGGTTGAGGATGTAGAGCACCTGGGTGGCGGTGAGGGGGAGCAGGTAGTCCTTGACCATGGGCAACAGCTCCTCGCTGGCGCCGGAAAAGCGGGCGATGGGGTCCAAAAAGAGCAGGACCACGGCGGTGATGAGCACCCCGGCGATCGCCCCCAAGCTCACGCAGAGGGAGAAGAGCTCGGTCCCCGCCCGCTCGTTTCGCCGCCCGGTCTCGATGCCCAGGATGGTGCAGCCGCCGATGCCCAGCAGCAGGGAGATGACCCCGCCCACAATGACAAAGGGCAGCGCCAAACTCAGCACCGCCAGCCCGTCGGCCCCCACCCCTTTGCCCACATAGAACATGTCGACAAAGGCAAAGGCCGAGACGGAAAAGTTGCTCAGCAGCGTCGGCACAAAGTAGCGGGCGAAGTGCCCCTTCACACTTCCCCTGGTCAAATCGTACTGTTTCAAACAAATCCTCCTCTGTCAAAACCGGCGGCGGATGGCGCCGGAAAAATTAGTCCAAAGTTATACTATATACCCCCAAAAAGGGGCACGGCGATGGCTCGCCGCACCCAATTCGGTTGGTTCTTGGCGCCGGTGAAGGCCCTGACAAGGCCCCTGCGGCTATTTTTGAGACGTCCCTTAAAGGGGCTTTTTCTCCCGCATTCGCTGGAGGAAGCGCTGGGCCCCCACCACGGCGCGGGTGTGCTCCCCCTCGCCGATCTTGCCGAAGTCGTCCTCGGCGGTGACGGCGAAGCGGGCGGTGCGCCCGTCAAAGGACAGCAGGGTGGCCGTGGCCCGGACGGTGGCCCCCAGCGGGCTGGGGGAGAGGTGGGTCGAGCCGATCTGGGCCCCCACCGAGGTCTCGCCCTCTTTTAACAGGGGGGCCAGGCAGGCGGTGGCCGCCTTCTCCATCAAGGCCAGCATGGCGGGGGTGGCGTACACCTCCAACTCGCCGCTGCCCACGGCTTTGGCGGTCTTTTCAGGCGTCACCTCTTCGGTGGCGGTGTAGCTGCGATTTTCCTGCTCCATTGGGCTCCCCCTCAATCGTCCGATATTTTACGAATCGTGTTTAGTATAGAAGAACTGGTCGCCATAGTCAAGGGTAATGGCGTCATTTTTTTGCAGTTTTCCAGCCAACAGCTCCTCCGAGAGCATATCCTCCACGTGGGAGACGATGGCCCGGCGCAGGGGGCGGGCCCCGTAGACCGGGTCAAAGCCCACCGAGGCCAGCTGTTTGACCGCCGCCTCGGTCCAGTCCATCTGCACCCCTACGTTTTTCAGCCGCCCGGCCAGCTCGCCCAGCATGTTGCCGGCGATCTGCTCGATGTTTTCCTGGGTGAGCTTGGAGAAGACGATGATGTCGTCCACCCGGTTCAAAAACTCGGGGCGGAAGGTCTCTTTGAGCTGCTCCATCACCCGGGCCTTGACGTCCTGTTCCAGGCTGTCGGCCACCCCGGAAAAGCCCAGGCTCTGGCGCTTTTCGGTGATGAGCCGGGCCCCCACGTTGGAGGTCATGATGATCACGCAGTTGCGGAAGTTGACCTTGCGGCCCTGGCTGTCGGTGAGGGTGCCCTCGTCCATGATCTGCAGCAACATGTTGAAGACGTCGGGGTGGGCCTTTTCGATCTCGTCAAAGAGGACCACGCTGTAGGGGTTGCGGCGCACCTTCTCGGTGAGCTGGCCGCCCTCGTCGTAGCCCACATACCCCGGAGGCGAGCCGATGAGCTTGGAGACGGTGTGCTTCTCCATGTACTCGGACATGTCCAGCCGGATCATGGCGGTGTCGTCGCCAAAGAGGGCCTCGGCCAGGGCCTTGGTAAGCTCGGTCTTGCCCACGCCGGTGGGCCCCAAAAAGATGAAGGAGCCGATGGGGCGGCGGGGGTCTTTGAGCCCGGCCCGCCCCCGGCGGATGGCCTTGGCGATGGCGGTGACCGCCTCGTCCTGGCCGATGACCCGCCGCTTGAGGATGTTTTCCATGTCCAGCAGGCGCTCGCTCTCCTGCTTGGTGAGCTGGCTCACCGGCACCTTGGTCCAGAGGGAGACCACCTGGGCGATCTCCTCGGGGCCCACCTCGTCGGACTTGTGGGTGTTGCCCTCCTCCCACTTTTTCTTCTGGGCGTCCAACTTCTCCTTGAGGGCCTTTTCCTGGTCGCGCAGGGCGGCGGCCCGCTCGAAGTCCTGGGCGTTGACCGCCGACTCCTTCTCGGCGGCCAGCTGGCCCAACTGCTCTTCCAGCTCCCGCACGTCCTGGGGGGCGGTGTAGTTTTTCAGCCGCACCCGGGAACAGGCCTCGTCGATCAGGTCGATGGCCTTGTCGGGCAGGTAGCGGTCGCTGATGTAGCGGGTGGAGAGCTCCACCGCCGCCTCGATGGCCTCGTCGGTGATCTTGACCTTGTGGTGGGCCTCGTACTTGTCCCGCAACCCCTTGAGGATCTCCACCGAGTCCTCCTTCGAGGGCTCTTCCACCGTCACCGGCTGGAACCGGCGCTCCAGGGCGGCGTCCTTTTCAATGTACTTGCGGTACTCGTCCAGGGTGGTGGCGCCGATGACCTGAATCTCCCCCCGGGAGAGGGCGGGCTTTAGGATGTTTGCGGCGTCCACCGCCCCCTCGGCCGCGCCGGCGCCCATGATGGTGTGCAGCTCGTCGATGAAGAGGATGACGTTTTTGGAGGCGGTGAGCTCGGCGATGGCGTTTTTCAGCCGCTCCTCAAAGTCGCCCCGGTACTTGGTGCCCGCCAGCATCCCGGTCAGATCCAGGGTGATGACCCGCTTGCCCTTGAGGATCTCGGGCACCTCGCCGGCGGCGATCTTCTGGGCCAGCCCCTCGGCCAGGGCGGTCTTGCCCACCCCCGGCTCGCCGATGAGACAGGGGTTGTTCTTGGTGCGCCGGGAGAGGATCTGGGTCACCCGCTCGATCTCCCGATCCCGGCCGATGACCGGGTCCAGCAGCCCGTCGCGGGCGGCCTTGGTCAGGTCCTTGCCGTATTTGTCCAGGGTGGCGGTGCTCCCCTTGCCCCCCTTGGGGGCGCCGGGTTCCACCGCCTCGCCGCCGTCGGCCGAGACCGACTCGGCGCACTCGCCGTACAGGCGGTCGATGTCCACCCCGCACTGTTCCAGCAGCCGCACCGCCACCGAGTCCCGCTCGCTCAGCAGGGCCAGCAGCAGGTGTTCGGTGCCCACGTAGTTGTGGCCCATCTTGCGGGCCTGGAGGATGGACAGCTCCAAGATCCGCTTCACCCGGGGGGTGAAGTCATTTGGGGTGACGCTGGAGTGGATGCCCCGCCCCACCATCTCCACGATTTTTTGCTCCAAGTCGGTGTAGGTAATCTCGCTCTCGGAGAGCACCTGCCCCGCCACCCCGGAGCCCTCTTTGATGAGCCCGGCCAGGATGTGTTCGCTGCCGATATAGGTGTGGCCCAGGTTCTGGGCCGTCTCGATGGCCATGTTCAAGGCCGTGTTGGCCTTTTCGGTGAATCCGCGAAATGAGTACATCATTTCATCCCTCCTCTATCCCCGCCCTGTGGGCGGGCGCTCTCGGCGGCCTCTGCCGCCCTCTGTCACTGGTTTTCCCGGCCCTCTGCCGGGGGCCGGTCTTCTCGGGCCCGCCGCTCCCGGCCCAGGATGTCCCGCACGATCTGGGCGCGGATGCGGTCGCGCTCCCGGGCCGACTGGGCCTCGGGGTGGGCCGCGGCGATGGAATTGGCCCCGGTCTCCCCCAGCAGGCGGGCGGCGGTGAAGAAGTCCAGCTTTTCCACCACCTGCCCGGCGATCCCCAGCCGCAGCTGGGAGACGCAGTCGATGACCTCCCGGTGGGAGAGGAGCCGGGCGTTTTCCAGCACCCCCAGGGCGCGATAGACCCGGTCCTCAAAGGCCAGGGGGTCCTCGGCGCAGAACTGGGCGCGCTGGCGGCGCTCCTCGGCGGCCAACTGCCGCACCACCGCGGCCAGATTGTCCCGCACCTGCTTTTCCGAGAGGCCCAGGCTCAACTGGTTGGAGATCTGGTAGAAGCTGCCCTCGGCCGAGGTGCCCTCGCCGTAGGTGCCCCGAATAGTTATGCCCAATTTGTAGGCGCTGTTAATCAGGCTGCGCAGGTATCCCGAGCGCTCCAGCGCCGGCAGGTGGACCATCACCGAGGCCCGCATCCCGGTGCCCAGGTTGGTGGGGCAGTGGGTCAGGTAGCCCCACCGCTCGTCAAAGGCAAAGTGCAGCCCCTCGTCCAGCAGGTCGTCGAGCCGGTCGGCCAGCTGCCAGCACTCTTCGCAGCAGAGGCCGGCCCCCATGATCTGGATGCGCAGGTGGTCCTCCTCGCAGAGCATCACCGAGACCGTCTCGTCGTCCGAGAGGAGGAGGCCGCCCCCGGCCTTGGCCATCTCCAAACTGATGAGATGGCGCTCGACCAGGGCCATGCGGTGGCTCTGGTCAAGGGCGCCCACGTCCACATAGCGCAGCTGCAGCCCCTCGCCAAAGGCGGCGTTTTCCACCGCCGCCTGCACCCGCTGGATGAAGGCGGCCCGCTGTCGGGCGCTCATCAAATCGGGGAAGGGCAGATCGCCCACGTTGCGGGCCAGGCGGATGCGGCTGGAAATCACCACGTCCCCCTCGGGGCCCGACTGAAAGTACCACTTCTCGCCCATCACTGCTCCCCCTCCCCTCTCGCGCACTCGGGCTGTTCCAGGGCGCGGATCTGGTCGCGCAGCACGGCCGCCCGCTCAAAGTTCTGGCTCTCGACGGCCGCCTGCATCTCCTCCTTGAGGGCGGCCAGCTCGGCCGACCGATCCTGCCGCGGGGCCAGGTGGGCCGAGTGGGGGATCTTTCCCTGGTGGGTCAGGTTGCCGTGGATTTTGCCCACCATCCGCGCCACGTCCTCGCCGAAGAAGTCGTAGCACTGGGCGCAGCCCAACTTCCCCTTCTCGGCGATCTGCTCAAAGGTGCTGCCGCAGCCCGGGCAGCGCCGCTGCACCTGGGGGGTGTGCCCCTCCCCGAAGAGGGCCCCGGCGAGGATGCCGCCGCCCAAAAGTCCCATGTTGGCCATGCAGCTGGGGCAGAGGTGCAAAATGGTCTCCTGCCCGCCCGCCACCTGGCGGTAGCTGATCTGGGCCTGGTTTTTCTTGCAGATGTCACAGAGCATATCGCTTCCTCCTCACGCGTTGAGCAGCATATTTTTAAACAGGGCCGCCCGCACCCGGTCGCGACAGTCGGGGGGGCAGGGGCGCAGGGTCTTGTCGGACACCGCCGAGAGCATCAGCCGGGCGGTGTCCTCGCTCAAGATCTCCCGCTGGGCCAGATTTTTTAAGAGGATGCGGGCAGTGTTCTCGTCCAGCGCCTCGCCGATGGAGTTGACCACGTGCATGATGAAGTTCTGCGGCCCCACGGTGATGCGGGTGATGCGGATGTACCCCCCGCCCCCCCGGCGGCTCTCGATGGTGTAGCCCTGCTCCGGCGTAAAGCGGGAGGTGAGGACGTAGTTGATTTGGCTGGGCACACAGCCGATCTCCCCGGCAAACTCGTTGCGCTGGATCTCGGCAATGCCGTCCTGCTCCTCCATCAGCTGGAGGATGCGCTGGGTAATCAAGTCGCTGATTTTCATCGTTCCCCTTCCCCTTTCTGGGCCTCGTCTCTATCTCTATGCAATAGGAGCTGACTTTATCTGACCTTATAGAATCAGTATACCCATAAGTCAGGAAAAGTCAAAGTATTAAATATTGGAAATAGCTCTCCCGCGCGTCCATTTTTGAAATCGTTCGCCGTTTTTCGCCTTCTGGCAAAAAAAGCGGGCGCTTCACCAGCGCCCGCTCTCTCTTCTCTCTCACAGCTCTTTGAGCATGCTCACATGGGGCCAGCCGTCCTCGGTAAAGGCCTTGCCCTGGGAGGTGTAGCCCGCCGCCTCGTAAAAGCCCGCCGCCTGCACCTGGGCGTGCAGCAGCAGCGAGCGGGCCCCCAGTTCGCGGGCCTTGCCCTCGGTCTCCTCCATCAGCAAGAGGCCCAGCTTTTGGCCCCGGCAGTTCTTCTTAACGCAGACCCGGCCGACGATGTACTGCCCCGGCTCCTCTCCGGGAAAGAGGCGGCAGACGGCCACCGCCTCGCCGCCCCGGCGGACGATCAGGTGGTATGCAGTGTCGTCCACCTCGTCCACCTCGATCTCGGCGGGAAAGTCCTGTTCGTAGGTAAAGACCTCCATCCGCAGGGCAAATCCGTCCTCTGCCCCCTCTTTGCCCCGGTGCCACTCGCACCGCAGGGCCTCGCTCTGCAGCTGTCTCGCCATCTCAAGCGCCCTCCCCTTTTTCACGATTCCCCGCCATTATAGCACAAAGGGAAGGTGGGGAAAAGGCGCGGGCAGTCTCACCCGACCGGGCGGCCCGGCCGCTCCCTCACGGCGACCAACTGGGCGACAGAGGCGAAGTTCTGGAGGTCCTCTTCATCCAGCCCCCGGGCGGCGCAGAGCTCATCCCAGAGCAGGGTGCTCCCCTCCACCGTGAAAAAGCCGGGGACCGAGTCGCCGCCCTCCCCGCACAGGGTCTTTCCCGCCCCGCTGTTTTCCAGGTAAAAGGTCCGCGCGGCAGGGCGGGCGCCCGCCGGCAGCTTTTCGCAGTAGCAGGCATTTTCCAAAACGCTGCCGGCCACGCAGTCGGCGGCCCACCCGTCGAACATTTCAGTCAGCTCGTACCTGCCCTGCAGATAGCCAAGCAGCGCCCGCCCCGAGACCCGGTCCGGCCGCAGCCGGTCGCGGTCCCCCTCCCAAAGGGCCCGCCACTGCGCGGTCCTCTCTTTTGTCGGCTCCTCTGTGACCGCGGCGCACCACCCCCCTCTGTTTTTTCCACCATAACACACCGGACCCTGCCCTGCTACCCCCGGCGGAGGATCCCCATGGGGGTCTGCTCGCTGCACTGGCCCAGGGGGTTGTCCCGCAATAGGTTGCACAGGTGCGCCCGGTCCATCCGCCGGTCGGAGACCCCGAGGATCTCGCCCCCCAGGTCGTTGAGGTCCACCACCGCCACCGCACAGCCCAGGGCCTGGGCCAGCTCTTCGGCCACCCCGTCGGGGCGGAGGGGGCCCAGCACCACATAGCGGTTGTAGGGGGGCAGGGTGTTGGGGCAGGGCCCGTCGATGCTGGCCGCCCGATACCCCGCCACCCGGTAAAACCAGCCCCGCTCCCCCAGCAGTTTCCCCACCGCCGAGACCGCCGCCGCCAGCAGGATGTGGAGGGTGCCGCACTCCCGCAGGGCGCACTCCATGGTCTCGGGCATGGCCAGGCCGATGCCGTAGGGGGTGCGGCGGACAAACCGGCTCAAAAAGCGGGCCAGAGGGCGGGGGTGGATCTCCTCCAGGGGGATGGCCCGCCGCTGGGTGCAGGCCACCGCCTTCTCGGTGACAAAGAGGATGTCCCCCTTCTCGAGCAGCGGCCCGGCGTACCGGCCCGCCACCTGGACGATGTCGTCCCCCGCGGTGATGACTGGGGTGCGGATGCACAGCCGCCGGTAGCGCATCCCCTGCCAGGTGATCTCCTCCTCCTTGTCGGGGTTGATGACGGTCCCCGCCACCGAGGCGGGGCGCTGTACCCCCTTTTCCCCGTCTCTCGACTGCTCTTTTTCTCTCTCGTCCATCTCTCGGCTGCTCCTCTCCGGCCCAGGCGGGCCCGTTTCTCTTTGACAAGACCCATTCTAGCGCGGGCGGCGGAGCGGTGTTTTGAGGGGAGGTGGAGAAAACGTGGGGAATTGATGGAGGCTTTCTCAAGACTTGACGGAAGGGGCTACAAAAACGGTCCAGAGATAGGCGGTCACAGCGGCAGGGGGAGGTGGAGGGGGCAGGGGGGCCGAGCGTTCCAGCGCAGAGAAACCGGCAAGAAGGAGGCCGATGTCCACAGTATGGGGAAATCGGCGGAAGGGAAGCCAGTGGCCATGGTACAGGGAAACCGGCAAGGGAGCAACCGGGAGGGGTGGTGCAAGAAACCTTGTAGGGCGGGCGGAAACGGCGGTACAAAAAAGCAGCAGGGGGGTTGCCCAATGCGATCGCACGGGAAAAATGGCGAGAGCATACCCCGCGCCGCAGCGCAGGGAAAGCAATGAGAGGATGTCTGGGAGACGGGAGGGCACAGGGGAATTGGCGGAAGGGCGACTGGGAGCTGCCGCGCAGGGAAACTGGCAAGAAGGGGGGCGGGGAATGCGGCATGGGGAAACCAATGGGAGGGCGCTCGAGAGCGGCGGCGCCGGAAAGCTGACGGAGCGGCGCCGGGAGGGGCCGTGCAGAAAAATCGGCAAGCGGGGGGTGAGAGCGACAGCGCGGGAAAACCGCGGGAGGAGAACCGGGAGAGGCGGCACGGGAAGGGCAACAGGAGCGCTGCTGAGGGGGGATGGCGCGGGAAACCCCGTGAGCAGACGGCGCGGAAGCGAGACCGGCCAAAAAAGCCGGGCGGCAAAGAGAGCGGGCGGCTGCCCCGTTCGGCAACCGCCCGCTCCTCTCTCTATCTCGCCGGTCCTGATGGCCCTCCACCGGCTCCCACCGGCAGGTCGACGGTGAAGGCGATGCGCCCGCCCCCGCTCTCGGCCCGGATATCCCCCCCGTGGCGCTGCACGATGTCCCGGGCGATGGCCAGCCCCAGCCCTGCGCCGCCGGTGGCCGTCTGCCGGGAGGCGTCGAGCCGGTAAAACTTCTCAAAGATCGCCTCCAGCTTTTCCTGGGGAATGTCGCCGGCATTCTCAAAGCAGACAGAGACCCTCTCCCCTGTCCGATTGCCGAAGATGTGGATATCGCTCCCCGGCGCGCCGTAGGCGACGGCGTTTTTGAGGAGGTTTTGAAAGACCCGGGCCATCTTGTCCGGGTCGACCCAGGCGCAGAGCGAGGGGGGGAGGTGCAGCCTCGCCTGCCGTCCCCCGGCGGCCAGCTGGGGGTAGGCCTCGTCGGCCACCTGTACCAGCATGCAGCAGAGGTCCACCGGCTGGCGGGAAAGGGCCTCCTGTTGCAGCAGATCCCGGGTGATCTCGAAAAACTCCCCCACCAGCCCCTCCAGGCGGCCGGCCTTTTCCAGGGCGATGCGGATGTACTTCTCCCGCTGCTGGGGGGGCATATCCGGCGCCTCGTCCAGCAAGCTCAAATAGCCGATGACCGAGGTGAGGGGGGTCTTGATGTCGTGGGCCAGGTAGAGCACCAGGTCGTTTTTGCGGCGCTCGGCCTCCCGCTCGGCGGCGGCGCTGCGCTCCAACTCGTCCTTGACCGCCCCCAGCTTCTCGGCCATAAAGTCCAATTCGGGCGGGAGGACCAGGTTTTCCCCCTTCCCGCCGGCCAGCCAGTCCACCCCCGCGATGATCTCGTCAAAGTAGCCGGTGAACCAGCTCAACAGCGCCCAGAAGAAGAGGAGGAAGAAGGCGACGATGGCCACCCCCAAAAAGATGTCCAGGTACTGGCGCACATGGTTGAAGTAGAGCCGGGCGGCGGTCTCCCAGCTGACCCCCAGGTAGGTGCTGATGAGCCCGGCGATCCAGTTGCCGATCTTCCCCCGCCCGGCCGAGCGCAGCACCACCACCGTCACCACCGCCAGCAGGGCAATGCCCAGCACCCGCCCGAACACCTTGCGCATCATCTGCCGATAGGGCTTTTGCCGCCAGCCGTTACCCCTCAATTTTATACCCCACTCCCCACACCGTCTTGATGTATTTCGGCCGCTCCACCGAGTCGCCCATCTTCTCGCGCAGGTGGCGGATGTGGGTGGCGATGGTGTTGTTGTTCTTGGTGAAATAGGCCTCGCCCCAAATCTGGGCGAAGAGCTGCTCTGAACTGACCACCCGCCCCCGCTCCTCGCAGAGGATCTGCAGGATGGCAAACTCGGTGGGGGTGAGCACCAGGGGCTTCCCGTCGAGGGTGCACTCGTGGGTGCCGGGGTCGACGGTCAGCCCGCCCCGCACCAGCAGCCCGTCGGGGCGGGCGGCGGCGGGGTTGTAGCGGGTGTAGCGCCGCAGCTGCGCCTTGACGCGGGCCACCAGTTCCAGCGGGCGAAAGGGCTTGGTGACGTAGTCGTCGGCCCCCAGGGCAAAGCCGGTGATCTTGTCGGTCTCCTCCCCCTTGGCCGTCAGCAGGAGGATGGGAAAGGTGTGCTCCTCCCTGATTTGGCGGCAGAGGGCAAAGCCGTCCCCGTCGGGGAGCATCACGTCCAGCACCGCCAGGTCGATCTTCTCCTCGGCGATGCAGGCCAGGGCGTCTTTGGCCCGGTAAAAGGTCCGCACTGCAAAGCCCTCGTTTTTCAAGTACACCTCGATGAGGTCGGCGATTTCCCGCTCGTCGTCCACCACCAACACCGTCTCGCCCATCTGCGCATCCCCCTCTTCTCCCGTTTTTCCCATTGTACCAGAAAAGGGGGCGGATATTTATTGAGAATTTCTGTGTTTTTGCAAAATGCGGCCGCCCCTCAAACGGGCGGACTTTTTTGCATTTTGGTTGCGCGGCGGGGGAAAATGGGGTATACTGAAGGCAAGAAAATCACATTTCACAGCGACGACGGGAACTGCGGTCCGCGAATCCGCCCAGAGAGCCGGTGGTTGGTGCAAACCGGCGGGAGGGACGGGCCTTTCCACCCCCGAGCTGTCGGCGACGAGCCGAAGGCCGGTGCCCTTTACCGCACTGTCGAGAGGCCGCCCCCCTGTGGGGGCGAGCAATTTGGGTGGCAACGCGGAAGGAACGCCTTTCGTCCCAACAGCGCCGAGAGGGCGGCTGGGGACGAGGGGCTTTTTTGTTGCCCCACAGCTTTGAGAGAAGAGGAGAGAGAAGCGATGCTGGACATCAATCTGCTGCGGCAGGACCCCGAGCGGGTCAAGGAGAACATCAAGAAAAAATTTCAGGAGGAAAAGCTGGTCCTGGTAGACGAGGTGGTAAAGCTGGACCGGGAGTTCCGCGAGGCCAAGTCCCGGGGGGACCTGCTGCGCAGCCAGCGCAACTCCATCAGCAAGGAGATCGGCGCCCTGATGGGCAAGGGGCTCAAGGAAGAGGCCGAGAAGACCAAGGCCAAGGTGGCCGCCATCGCCGGGGAGCTGAGCGAGCTCAAGGCCAAAGAGGAGGAGCTGACCCAGCAGATCCGCGAGCGGATGCTGGTCATCCCCAACCTGATCGACGACTCGGTCCCCATCGGCAAAGACGACAGCGAGAACGTGGAGATCGAGCGCTTCGGCGAGCCGGTGGTGCCCGACTTTGAGGTGCCCTATCACGTGGACATCATGGAGGGGCTCGACGGCATCGACCTGGACAGCGCCCGGCGCACCAGCGGCAACGGCTTTTACTACCTCAAGGGGGACATCGCCCGGCTGCACTCGGCCATCCTCTCCTACGCCCGGGACTTTATGATCGACCGGGGCTTCACCTACTATGTGCCCCCCTTCATGATCCGCAGCAACGTGGTCACCGGGGTGATGAGCTTTGCCGAGATGGAGAACATGATGTACAAGATCGAGGGGGAGGACCTCTACCTCATCGGCACCAGCGAGCACTCGATGATCGGCAAGTTCATCGACACCATCCTCCCCGAGGCCGAGCTGCCCCAGGCCCTCACCAGCTACTCCCCCTGTTTCCGCAAAGAGGTGGGCGCCCACGGCATTGAGGAGCGGGGGGTCTACCGCATCCACCAGTTTGAAAAACAGGAGATGGTGGTGGTCTGCAAGCCCGAGGACAGCATGATGTGGTACGACAAGCTGTGGCAGAACACCGTCGACTTCTTCCGCAGCCTGGACATCCCGGTGCGCACCCTGGAGTGCTGCTCGGGCGACCTGGCCGACCTGAAGGTCAAGAGCCTGGACGTGGAGGCCTGGTCCCCCCGCCAGAAAAAGTATTTCGAGGTGGGCAGCTGCTCCAACCTGGGCGACGCCCAGGCCCGGCGGCTGGGCGTCCGCGTCAAGGGGGCCGACGGGAAAAACTACTTCCCCCACACCCTCAACAACACGGTGGTGGCCCCGCCGCGGATGCTCATCGCCTACCTGGAGAACAACCTCCAGGCAGACGGCACCGTGGCCATCCCCCAGCCGCTGCGGATGTATATGGGCGGCAAGGACAAGCTGGGAAAATAGAGCGATCTGCCCGAGAGAGGGGCGCCGGTCTGGCGCCCCTCTCTTTTTTGCGGCCATTTTCCCGTTTTCCCTCCGCTCTCCACCCTCAGCCCTCCGCCCGCTCCCCCTCGCCGGCAAAGGGCGTCACCCGACGGTGGCGCGTCTGCCCGGGCCTCTCCCCTTCCGCCGGGGCGGCCGCCTGCCGCCCGGGCGGGCAAAACAGCGGGCCCGGTGGCAGGGCGGGCAGAGAGGCTCGGCCGCACAGTTGCCGATAATCTCCCTGTCCGCCCCGAAAACAAGCGGAGACACCGCCGCCTTGTTGGGACATCCCCGCCGCCCCCCCGAAAATCGCTGTACTGCGCCCGACGTCGGCCCTCACGGTGGGAGGGATCGGCCCACGCAAAAAGCCTCTTTTCCAGCGACGACAGCCGCTTCCGCAGCTCCACCGAAAAGCCCCTTCTCCCATATTTTTCGTGGGATCGCACAGGTCCGCTTGGCCCGCCGCAAGGCGACCCCCTCTCCCCCCTGTGCTCTTGCATAATTTTAGTCTCCACTTTTCTACACTGTCATAGAATGTTTCACAAACTCTTCACCGTTTTGTTTTTTATGCTATAATGGTAAAAAGGTTTTGTCGAAATCAGTCGATGTGGGCAGCTCATCCATTCGGGAGGAGGGGCAGTGCGAAGAAGAGGTTCGGCGGGACGCCGGCGCTGCTCCTCGCCTTGACGCTGTCCCTCACCGGCTGTGGGGGCAACCACAAAGAGGCAATTAAAGGGCGACGGCTGCTTTGCCACCCTGCAGGCAAGGCGATTGGGAGGGGCTGGACAAGCTGTGCACCGATGACTTCGCCGACGGGTGCAAAATCCGCTTTTCCTGCGCTGTCATGAAGACATGAAGGCGGGATCTGGCGCCACCTCGCCGGGCAGCGGGTTTGGGGCGCGGGGCAGGCATTCGCCGGGCACCCGGCCGCACACGCCAGCCGCCAGTACAGCCTGGTGAGCGCCAGAGGGAAAAAGGGCCTGGTCACCATCGCCTTTACGGGGAAGAAAGTCGACCTGCTCAATCACTCCTTCCCCGTGTATGGCGAGGCCTTGGGCACCCGGTACGTCAACGGGCCCCTCCGCGAGCTGCTGATGGCCCTGCAGATTTGGGAAAGAGGCGGTGAAGGGAACCGTCTCCGAGGGGGCCTACGACCTTCTCTTTGGGAAGATGCGCGCCTCGGTGGCCAGGCACTTTGAGATGGAGATGCCCTCAAAACAGGCTGATGGAAGGCGGCTGGTCGGCCGCGCTCGGCCCAACGAGATGGAGGCGCAGAGCGGCCCGCCGAAAAAGGCCGTTTGCAAAAGGGGGAAGTAATATGAAAAAATGGGGAAGCATTTTGTTGGCCGCCCTGCTCTGCCTCGCCCTTTCGGGGTGCGGGAAGAGGGACCAGCAGGCCATTGAGACCACCGTCAACAACTTTTTTGCCGCCGTGCAGGAGGGCGAGTGGGAGAGGGCGAAGGAGGAGAACTGCACCTCGCGCTACGACTCCGGCACCTTCCGCATCGAGGACAAGGTCGCCTACTACTACGACCTGATCCACGTCCTCCTCCGCGAGAACCTGGGCGACACCTTCCGCCAGGAGGGAGAGCGGTTTCTCCATCACGCCCTGAGCAAATTTGTCCCCAGCTACGCCATCGAGAGCATTGAAATCGAGAGGGGCTCCCCCACCAAAGAGCGAACGGCCAGGGTGACGGTGCGCGGCAAGTCCATTGATTTTCACCAGTTGCCCCTGCAGTTGGAGCCGGAGGCCATCATCACCCAGTACACCAACACCCACCTGTACGAATTGGCCGCCATCCTGCGCTCCCAGGGGGAGGACGCCATAGGCCGGCGGCTCTACGACGCTGTCGCCCCCCTGATTTACGACGACCTCTGCAAACAGGTCGACGAGATCGAGCCCGTCGACTTCGCCTGCGTTTTGACCCTCAAGGGAAACGACGGCGAGTGGCGCATCGATCGCATTCAGGAACTGTAAAAAAGCCGCCTGCCGGCAAAAAAAGGGGGGATGCCCCATCCCCGGCAGAGCGCTTTGAAAGGGCGGTCGACCCGCCTGGGCCATCGCCCGCGAAAGGAGAAGAAAGATGAAAAAGTTGATCGGCACCGCCCTGGTCTTTGTGCTCTGCCTGGCCCTCACCGGCTGCGGCAACAAGGACGAAAAGGCCATTCAAGAGGTGGTCAACGGCTATTTCGCCGCCTTTCAGGCGGGGGATTTGAGCGGGGCCAAGGCCTTTTGCGACGACGATCTCTCGGATCACACCACCATGATCCTCTCCGGCGAGGTGATGGAGGGATTTGCCACCGACCAATTCGGCGACGTCTTTCGAAGCGAGGCCGAGCAGTTTGGCAAGGACACCATCGCCAAATTCGTCAAGGAGTACAAGCTGGACAGCCTCTCCATCGAAAAGGGGAATGCGGTCGCCACCCTCACCGTCAAGATGCTCGACTTGGGCCAGCTCCCCATGGACAACACCGGGCTGGTGCGGGAGCTGGGCAACCAGTACACCGAGGACCACATGTACGAGCTGATTGCCGTGATGCAGAGCCAGGGAGAGGCGGCCATGAAGAAAAAGCTCTACGACGGCATGGCCCCCCTGATTTTTCAAAAGATGGGCGAGAGTGTGGACAAGATCAAGGCAGTGGACTACACCTTTGAGGTGAAACTCGAAAAACAGGGCGACCGCTGGGTCATCACCCAGCTCTCCCGGTAGGTCCGGCTTCTCCCCCTGCACAGAAGAGGGCCGCTTTGCGCGGCCCTCTTTTTTTGCCCCGGCGGCCGGGCGGGCGCTGCCCTTCCCCTTCCATGCTGTCATCTGTTCGCTTTTTCTTTTGATCTTCTGTTTTTTGGCTAAAATAGTCCACAAATTTTTGTATCTGTGGTATAATGTCCATCAAGTGACCATTATACCTGGGATGGCCAGGCAGGGAATAAACAGCGTTTACTCCCTGCCTGGTCATCCCGCTGCGCGCTCGGCGCCTGTGGTATAATGGCAGCAATATTTCTTCGGAAAGAGGGATCATATAAAAAAACTGGCAACTCTCGCACTGGTCCTGGCGCTCTGCGTCTCCATGACCGGCTGTGGGAAAAACAACAAAGAGGCCATCAAAAACGCCGTGGACAGCTACTTCACCGCCATGCAGGCGGGGGATGTGCAGGCGTTGAGCGCGGCCTGTGAAGAGGGCTATTCCGACGAGATGGGGCTGGTCGACTTTGAGAAAACCCTCGACGAGTCCTTCGGCGGCGACGAGATGGGCGAGGTCTTCCAGACCGAGGCCAAAGACTTCTTCAAAAACGTGGTCGGCAAGGTGATCAAAGAGTACACCCTGGTGAGCGCCGAGGAGAAAGACGGCGAGGCCTATGCCGTCGTCAACATCAAACAGCTCGACTTTGACAGCATCGACTTCTCCACCGCCTCCGAGGAGTTCGCCCTTCTGGGCCAGACCTACGCGCTGGAGCACATGGACGAACTGCTGGAAGTCATGCAGAACGAGGGAGAGGCCGCCATGCAGCAGAAGCTGACCGACGCCCTGGCCCCCCAGCTGTTTGACAAGATGGAAGAGATCGTCGCCGCTGCCCCCTACGTGGACACCACCCTGAAGGTGACCGTCGTCGATCACGGCGACAAGTGGCTGATCTCGGGCGTTTACGAGCAGTAGATCGCACCGAACAATCAAAACAGGCGGGCGCCCCAACGGGAGCGCCCGCCTGCTTTTTGTCTCCGCGCTGCAGGGAACAGGGGTCAAAATCGCCGCCCCCTTCCCCGCCGCGCGGGGCAGATTGGAAAACCGCCGCAAAAAAAGGCATTCGGCCCGGTTGGGCCAAATGCCTTTTTTCTCCCTCTGGGGACTTGGCCCGGCGGCCGCCCCTATGTACCCTCACAGCCCAAAGAGGAATTTCAAGAAGAGCATCCCCACCACCCCCGGCACCCCCAGCACCGCCGAGGCGCCGCAGGTGTAGAAGTTGAGCTTGAGGGTCGGCCCGATAAAGGGCGAGAGCACGTTGAGCAGCAGCAGAACGCAGATGCCCGCCAGGCCGGTAAAGAGGGCGGTGGGACAGGGGTGTCGCCCCCGCGAAAAGGCCCAGATCATGCAGAGCACGGCCACCACCGCCACCGCGATGAGGGCCCAGGTATAGCTGTCCATCCTGTTTTCCATCCCCTTTTATGGCGGGGGCAGGGCTCACCCCTGCGCCCCGATGTGCAGTCCCTTTTCCTTTGCCTTGCGGTAGAGAAAGGCGAGTCTGCTCTCCAGCGCCTGCATCTCAAAGGCAGCCGCGTCGATGAGCAGGTCGTCACAGGAAAAGTTGAACCGGTTGACCGCCGCCGCCAACTCGTCGTTGGTGCGGGCGATGTCCCCCAATATCTGCTCCAGGTCGGAGGGCTGCTCCTCGCCTTTGGCCCGGCGCAGCCAGTCTCGCGCGCTCGCGCGCGCCTTGATGATCGCTTCCACTGGGAAATCCCCCTTCCGCTTCGCTGTCGGTAGTGGTAGTCTGCCCGGTCGCTACCATTTGTATGCAGCGGGGGAAGGTTTTAGTAACCCGCACCCGGGCGCAAAAAGAGGGCGGAGCCGCAGCTCCGCCCTCGCAAAGGCGTTTTAGGGGGAAAAAATCCTATTTTGCCAGGTCAAAATCCACCTGGCCCAGGGAGACGTTGACCGCCCGCACCTTGACCCTGACCGGGTCGCCGATGCGCAGGGTGTGGCCGGTGCGCTCCTCCACCAGCTTGGTGCCGTCCTCCGACAGTTCAAAGTCGGTGTTCTCGATGGTCGCCAGCCGCACCAGCCCCTCAGCAGTGTTGGGCAGCTGGACATAAAAGCCGTAGCTGGCCACGCCGGAGATGGTGCCGTCCAGCTCCTGGCCCACAAACCGCTCCATGTACTGGGCCTTGTAGGCGTCGTCACAGGAGCGCTCGGCCAGCATGGCCCCGATTTCGCGGTTGGTGGACTGAAGGGCCGCCTCCTTGACAAACTCGCCGTAGCGCTTTTTGATCTCCTCGGCCGGCACCCCATCCAGATAGTCGGTGAGGATGCGGTGGATCGAGAGGTCGGGATAGCGGCGGATGGGGGAGGTGAAGTGGGTGTAGTCGTGCAGCGACAGGCTGTAGTGGCCCAGAGGGGTCTCGGCGTACTTGGCCTTGGCCATGGAGCGCAGCACCATCTTGTGGATGAGGATCTGCTCGGGCTTGCCCCGGGTGGCGTCCAGCACGTCGGCCAACACCTTGGAGGGGGCCCCGGCCTTGATTTTCAGGTAGGGGTGGCCAAAGGCCTTGACGATCCCCTGCAACACCTCCAACCGCTCGGGGTCGGGGTCCTCGTGCACCCGGTAGACAAAGGGGAGCTGCTTCTCCCTGCCAAAGCGGGCCACGGCCTCGTTGGCGGTGAGCATGAACTCCTCGATCATCTTCTCCGAGTCGCCCCGGTCCCTCACCAGGATGTCCACCGGGTCGCCGTTCTCGTCGATGACGATTTTGGCCTCCATGCTCTCGATGTTCATGGCCCCCCGGCCAAAGCGGCGGGCCTCCAGCACCTTGCCGAAGGCACCCATCTGCAAAAGGGTCTCCTTCACCTGGGCGTAGGCCGCCTCCACCTCGGGGGTGGCGGTGCCGTCCAGAAGGGCGTTCACCTCGCTGTAGGCGCACTTCTTGCAGGAGCGGATCACCGTCTTGGCGATGCGGTAGTCGAGGATCTCGCCGGAGGGGGCCATCTTGCAGATGCAGGAGAGGGCCAGCCGGTCCTCGTCGGGGTTGAGGGAGCAGACCCCGTTGGAGAGCTCCACCGGCAGCATGGGCACCACCGCGTTGGCGTAGTAGACCGAGGTGCCCCGCTCAAAGGCCTCGGCGTCCAGGGCGCTGCCCCGCTTCACGTAGTGGGACACGTCGGCGATGTGCACCCCCAGCTCAAAGCCGCCCTCCACCTGGCGAAAGGAGATGGCGTCGTCGATGTCCTTGGTCTCCTTGCTGTCGATGGTGAAGATGCACCAGTCCCGCAGGTCCTCTCTGCCGGCAAAGTCGGCGGGGTCCACCCCCCGCTCGCCCACGGCCGCGGCCTCCTGCAGGGTGGCCTCGTCAAAGTCCAGCTTGACCTTGTTCTCCACCAGGATGGCGTCGCAGCAGTTTTTGGCCTTTTTGCTGTCGCCGAAGACGGTGACCACCTCGGCCACGTGGCTGAAGTGGCTCTTGCCCCGCACCGCCAGCTTGACCATCACCTTGTCGCCGTCCTTGGCGGTCCCCACGCTGGAGGGGCGCACCTGGATATCGGTCTTGGGCATCGAGTCGAGCACCACCCAGCAGCTCTGGCCGGCCTGGTGCAGCACCCCGATATAGCCGCCGTCGGGGTCGGGGGTGACGTGGAGCACCTCGCCCTCCAGCGACTGGCCGGTGCGGCTGGGACGGGTCTTCAGCAGCACCTTCTCCCCCGCCATGGCCCCCATCAAAAAGCGGCCGGGGATGAAGACCTGGGTGCCCTCCTCGTCGTCGAGCTGGGCAAAGCCGAACTTGCCCGCCACCTTGACCACCGTGCCGCTGACGATGCCCAGCCGGGAGCAGAGGGCGTAGCCGCTCTCCTTGGAGAAGTAGACCTTGCCCTCCCTCTCCAGCTCGTTGAGGCAGGCCCGGATCTGGTACTTCTGAAAGCTGGGCATCCGGGTGCACAGCAGCTTCATGTTCATGTAGGGCTGACGGGATTCCCGCAGCTGTTTCTCTACCGTTTCTTTCAGTTTAATGGTCGTTCACCTGTCCTTTTCCCAGGGGCCGTCCCGGCCCAACTGTCTTTTCATCCACAATATCCGACGAATTTTTTGCGAAATAAAGCACCCTGCACATCCGGCAGGGTGCTTTTTCTCATCTTACTTAAAAAATATTTCAAGTACGCCGACTAAAATTGTCAGTACAAAAAAGGCGACCGCTGCAATCTTGGTCCATTTCCCCAGCAGAGCTTCCGGGGTCCGTCCGCCGGAGCGCCCCAGGTAGGACTGCGTCGCGCCGCCGCTGATGGCGCCGGACATGCCGGAAGTGGCCTCCTGCATCATCACCATCAAGATGATTACCAGGCAGGCGATGATCAGCAACACGCCCGCTACGATTTGAATTGTATTCACGGCGAACCCTCCGAATAGAATTTTTTCTCGCTCAAGACCTCAAAATAACATTCATATTCTAGCACACCCACCGGGGCTTGTCAATTTTGTTTTTCCCCGATTTTTCGCATAAATACCCGGTGGCGGGGACAGACTAGTTCTTGTCCAGTGTACCTTTATTTTTTGGCGTTTGCAAGTATTGTCCACTGGACAGAGCCGGCGGGAAACCGCCGGCTCTCCTTTTTGCCCAAAGAAGGGGGCGGCGGGGCCGCCAAATTTTCCCCTGGCCGCCCCCCTCTTTTCCTTGTGCTTTTGGGGCGGTTGTCGTAAAATGGGAAAAGAGAGATCTTCACTGCCCCTCGCGGGGCTTCTTTCTTTTGGGGGTGAGCGCTTTTGAATATCGCCATGGCGGGCATTGACCACCGCCGCGCCTCCCTGCAGCTGCGGGAGCGCTTTGCCTTCACCAAGGCCGAGGCGGCCGAGGCCCTGGCCCGGCTGGCCGAACATCCCGCGCTCGAGGGGGCGGTCCTCCTCTCCACCTGCAACCGCACCGAGCTCTGGCTCTCCTGCGCCGAAGGGGCGTCCCTCGACCCCGCCGCGCTGCTGGGCGCCCTCAAGGGGGCCGACCCGGCGGACATCCCCTTTGTCGTCCGACGGGGGCGGGCGGCGGTGGACCACCTCTTCGCCCTAGCCTGCGGGCTTCGCTCCCGGGTCTTTGGGGAGGACCAGATCATCGCCCAGGTCAAGGGCGCCCTGGCCCTGGCCCGCAGCTGCGGCAGCGCCGACGGGGTGCTCGACCGCCTCTTCCTCTCGGCCGTCACCGCCGCCAAAGAGGTCAAGACCTCGGTGCGGCTGACGGCGGTGGACAGCTCCTCCGCCAGCCGGGCGGCCGACCTGATTTGCCGCCACTTTGCCGATTTAAAGGGCCTTCCCTGCCTGGTCATCGGCAACGGGGAGATGGGCCGGCTGGCCGCCTCCACCCTGGTCTCCCTGGGCTGTCGGGTGGAGATGACGGTGCGGCAGTACCACTCGGGGGAGGTCAAGATCCCCGCGGGCTGCCGGGTGATCCGCTACGACGAGCGGCTGCAGGGGCTGGCCCGCTGCCGCGCCCTCGTCAGCGCCACCGCCAGCCCCCACCACACCCTCCGCTACGAGGAGGCTGCCCCCGTCCTCGCCGACGGGGTGGAGCGGGTGCTCATCGACCTGGCGGTGCCGCGGGACATCTCCTCCCGGCTGGGGGCTCTCCCCGGCGTCACCCTCTACGACATCGACGACCTGGAGGGGGGAGGCGAGGGGGAGGCCCACCGCCAGGAGGTGGCGCGGGCCGAGGCCATTTTGCAGGCCGCCGCGGACGGGTTTTGCGACTGGTGCGACTTTCGCCCCCATCTCCCCGCCGTGCGGGAGGTGGCGGCCCTGGTGGCCGACGACGCGGCCGCCCGGCTGGAGCGGCCCATCGCCAAGCTGGCCGCCGGGCCCGAGGCGGCGGCCGAGCTGGAGCGCCGGGCGCGGGACGCCTGCGAAAAGGCGGCCGCCCGCCTCCTCTACGGCCTGCGGGAGGAGCTGGACCGCACCCTCTACCAAGACTGCATCGAGGCGCTGCGGCGCTCGGCCCGGCCCCGGGGCGAGGGGGAGTGACCCCCGCCCTTTTCACCACAGAAATCACCTGCAAAGGAGCATTGCCGATATGGATATGACCAAGCGCCCCCGCCGCCTGCGGGGGAACCCCGCTCTGCGAGGGATGGTGCGGGAGACCAGGGTGGACAAGTCCTCCCTGATCTACCCCGTGTTTGTGCGGGAGGGCAGCGGCGTGGTGGAGGAGATCCCCTCCCTCTACGGCCAGCTGCGATACAGCCCTGACACCCTCTGCCAGGGGCTCGAAGAGGTGGTGAAGGCCGGGGTGCCCGCCGTCCTCCTCTTCGGGCTGCCGGCCGAGAAGGACGCCTGCGGCAGCGGCGCCTGGGACGAAAACGGGGTGGTGCAGCGGGCGCTGCGCCAGGCCAGGGCGGCCTTCCCCGAACTCTACCTCATCACCGACGTCTGCCTCTGCGAGTACACCTCCCACGGGCACTGCGGCATCCTCGACGGGGAGACGGTGGACAACGACAAGACCCTGGAGGTGCTCTCCAGGACCGCCCTCTCCCACGTGGAGGCGGGGGCGGACATGGTGGCCCCCTCCGATATGATGGACGGGCGGGTGGGGGCCATCCGCCGGGCGCTGGACGGGGCCGGCCGCAGCGACGTGCCCATCCTCTCCTACGCGGTGAAATACGCCTCGGCCTTTTACGGCCCCTTCCGGGAGGCGGCGGACAGCGCCCCCGCCTTCGGCGACCGCCGCGGCTACCAGATGGACCCCCACAACCGGCGGGAGGCCATAAAGGAGGCTGCCCTGGACGTGGAGGAGGGGGCCGACCTGCTGATGGTCAAGCCCGCCCTCTCCTACCTGGACGTCATCCGCGACGTGTCCCAGGCCTTCCCCCTCCCCTGCGCGGCCTACAGCGTCAGCGGGGAGTACGCCATGATCAAAGCCGCGGCGGCGGCCGGCCTCATCGACGAGGCGGCGGTGGCCTGCGAGGCCGCCCTCTCGGTCTACCGGGCCGGGGCGGACATCCTCATCACCTACTACGCCAAGGAGCTGGCCGGGTGGATGGACGAAGGGAGGATCGGCTGATGGGCCGTTCAGAAGAGCTCTTTACCCGGGCGGCGCAGCACATCCCCGGCGGGGTCAACAGCCCGGTGCGGGCCTTTGCCGCGGTGGGCAGCACCCCCCGCTTTATCCGCAAGGCGGACAAGCAGTTCATCTGGGATGTGGAGGGCAACCGCTACATCGACTACATCGGCTCCTGGGGGCCGATGATCCTGGGCCACAACTTCCCCGCCATCCGCGAGGCGGTGATCTCGGCGGCGGGGAGCGGCCTCTCTTTTGGCGCGGCCACCGAAAAGGAGGTGGAGATGGCTGAGCTCATCTGCGAGCTGGTCCCCTCCATCGAGATGGTGCGGATGGTCAACTCCGGCACCGAGGCGGTGATGAGCGCCCTGCGGGCCGCCCGCGGCTACACCGGCCGCCCCAAGATCGTCAAGTTTGACGGCTGCTACCACGGCCACTGCGACGCCATGCTGGTCAAGGCCGGTTCCGGCGTCATGACCGCGGGGGTGCCCAGCAGCGCCGGGGTGCCCGCGGGCACGGCGGAGGACACCCTCACCGCCACCTACAACGACCTGGGCAGCGTGCGCGCCCTCTTTGCCGACAACCCCGGGCAGATCGCCGCCGTCATCGTGGAACCGGTGGCCGCCAACATGGGGCTGGTCCCCCCCGCCCCCGGCTTTTTGCAGGGGCTGCGGGAGATCACCAAAAAAGAGGGGGCCCTCCTCATCTTCGACGAGGTGATCACCGGCTTTCGCCTGGGGCTCGACGGGGCCCAGGGCTTTTACGGGGTGCAGCCCGACCTGACCACCTTCGGCAAGATCATCGGCGCGGGGATGCCGGTGGGGGCCTACGGCGGCCGCCGGGACGTGATGGAGCAGATCGCCCCGGTGGGGCCGGTCTACCAGGCGGGCACTCTCAGCGGCAACCCGGTGGCCATGGCCGCCGGATTGGCCCAGCTGCGCATCCTCAAGGGCCACCCGGAGGTCTATGCCCGGGCCGCCGCCCGCGCCACCGAGCTCTTTGACGGGCTGCGGGAGATCATCGGGGAGAGGGGCGCGCCCTGCACCGTCAACAGCGTAGGCTCCCTGGGCTGCCTCTTCTTCACCCCCGGTCCGGTGGTGGACGCCGCCAGCGCCCGCCGCGCCGACACCGACGCCTACGGCGCCTACTTCCGCCACATGCTGCAAAACGGCTGCTACTTCGCCCCCGCCCAGTTCGAGGCCATCTTCCTCTCCAACGCCCACCAGAGCGAGGACATCGAGCGCACCCTGGAGGTGGCCAGGGCCTATTTCACCCGCTGATTTCCCCCCCTTTCAGCGCCCCTCACAAGCCTCTTTTCGGCGGCGGAAAGAGGCTTGTTTTCTGCCGAAAAATGCGCTATTCTAGGAGTTGCGTCTGCCGGGTCCTTCTCCGGCGGCGCGGTCAGTTCGAGACCTTCCTGACCCAAAATAAAACTAAAGGATGGATGAAATGATGAAACGAAGGAACCCGACGCGCTACCTGGTGCAGGCCGGCATGATCGCCGCCCTCTATGTAGCGCTCACCTACCTCTCCAACGCCCTGGGGCTCGCTTACGGCATGGTGCAGTTTCGCCTGTCCGAGGCGCTGTGCATCCTGCCCCTCTTCACCCCCGCCGCCGTGCCCGGCCTGGCGGTGGGCTGCATTGTGGGCAACCTGGGCAGCCCCATGGGGGTGGTGGACATCGTCTTTGGCACCCTGGCCACCCTGGGGGCCGCCCTCTGCACCCGCGCCCTGCGCCAGGTGCGGGTGCGGCGGCTCCCCCTCCTCCCCGCGCTGATGCCGGTTCTGTGGAACGCGGTGGTGGTGGGCGTCGAGCTGACCATCTGGCTGGTGCCCGGCGAGGCGTTCACCCTGCCGGTCTTCTTCACCAACGCCCTCTGGGTGGCGGTGGGCGAGGTCACCATAGTTTACCTGCTGGGCATCCCCCTGGCCCTGCTGCTGGAGAAAAAGGGGCTGCACCGCCAGCTCTTTGGGGAGTAAGTCGTTGATATAGGTCAAAAGAAGTGCCCGGCGCGCAGTTTGCGTGCCGGGCACTCTCTCTTTTTGGGCTCCCCCTTTTTACTCGAGGGCCGCCAGGGCTTGACCGATGTCGGCGTCGATGCAGATGGCCCGCCCCGCCAGCTCCCGCGGGGCGGAGGCCTCCCCCAGGTTGATGCAGCAGTAGGTGGCCCTGGGATTTTCGGCGCTCATCTGCCAGAAGGGGTACTTGATGATGACCGGGGTGTTGCCCCCCACCCCCAGCTCCAAAAAGAGGAGGCGCCGGCCCCGGTGGCCCTTCAAAAAGGCCTGGTAGCGCAGGGCCGCCTCATGCCAGCCCTCGTCCTCCACGAAGCGGCCGTCGCAGCGCAGGTTCATAGCCATGGGCGCGCCGCAGACCGGGCAGCGCGGCACCAGCTCACTGGGGACTCGCTGGCCTTTTTGGCGCTGGACCATCTGCCGCACCGTCTCCTCGTTGTCGTAGGTGCGGTCATGGCAGGGGCGGGAACACTGCCAGAGACCGTAGTCCCCCTGGGTGTAGAAAAGCCGCCTCTTGTCAAAGCCCGCCAGCTGAAACTGGTGGTCCACGTTGGTGGTGAGGACAAAGTAGTCCCTTCCCGCCAACAGCCGCAACAAGTCGAGATAGGGCTCGCCCGGCGGCTGGTCATAGCGGTTGAGGAGGATTTGGCGGCTCCACCAGGCCCAGTACTCCTCCAAACTGCCGTAGGGGTAGAAGCCGCCGGAGTACATGTCCCCAATGCCGTAGCGGGCCTTGAAGTCGGCAAAGTTCTTCTCGAACCGCTCCCCCGTGTAGGTCATCCCGGCCGAGGTGGAGAGCCCGGCCCCGGCCCCCACCACCACCGCGTCGGCCGCCGCCAGGGCCTGCCGCAGCCGCTCAACCTCTGCCCAGCAGCCGCCGGTAGAGGGTGAGGTCCCTCTCTGTAAAGACATTGAACACCACCTCCAGTGGTCGCTTTGACAGGGCCCGGTGGGCCCGAACGGTTTCGACGGCGATCTCGGCCGCCGCCTCGGCGGGGAAGTGAAATTCCCCGGTGGAGATACAGCAAAAGGCCAGGGAGTGCAGCCCCCGCTCCTCCGCCAGCGCCAGGCAGGCGCGGTAGCAGTCGGCCAGTTGACGGCGGTGCCCCTCGGTCAGGGGGCCGGCCACGTAGGGGCCCACTGTGTGGAGGACGTATCGACAGGGCAGGTTGAAACCGGGGGTAATTTTGGCCCGGCCCACCGGCTCCTCCTCCCCCTGGCGGGCCATCAGCTCGGCACAGGCCAGGCGCAGCTGCACCCCGGCGTAGGTGTGGATGGCGTTGTCGATGCAGCCGTGGCAGGGGCAGAAGCAGCCCAGCAGCTGGCTGTTGGCGGCGTTGACGATGCCGTCGATGCGCAGGGCGGTGATGTCCCCCCGCCAGAGGGCGATGCCCTCCTCCACCGGGGGGAGGTCCGCCCAGTCGACGATCCCCTTGCGGGCGGTCTCCTCCTGCAAGTAGGCGTCCTGCACCTGCAAAAATGCCTCGCTGACCGGCCGGGGCGGGCGGACGTTGAAAAGGCTGCGCAGCAGCCGCCACTGTTCCTCCGGCGAGGGGGGGATCGTCCCCCTCTCCTCCTGCCGCTCCGCCAAAAGGGTTCGCAGCAGATAGACTCTGCGCTCGTCCTGATTCATCGCTTCTCCTCCTCTTCTGGTCGCTGTGCGCCGGTTTCGGGTCCTCCGTTTTGAGATGGCAATGCCCCCCGGCCGGTTTTGCCCTGTCGGGGGGACTTGCGCTTGCCGCTCAACTGGGTCGTTCCACCGCCCCCACCGGGCAGGCGTCCGCGCAGTTGCCGCAGTGGATGCAGTGGGCCGGGTCGATGGCGCGGGGGCTCTCCCCGCTGATGCAGCCGGTGGGGCAGACCTCCCGGCAGGCCTGGCAGCCGATGCAGCGGGCCGGGTCGATTTGATAGGCCGACGCCCGGGCTCTCTCCCCGCCAAAGGAGAAGGTCTGGCGAAAGGGCGGCAGCTGGGAGAGGTCGAAATACTCCCCCTCCCCCCGGTAGAGGCAGAACACCTCCAGCGCCCGGCGGCTGGCCTCGGTGGGGTAGATCTCCCGCATGTAGGGGTTTTTCTCGAAGATCTCCTCCAGCCGCTGCTGGCCGATGGGCTTCACCCAGCCCCGCACCGAGACGGCCACGGTGGAGAGGGTGTCCTCTCCCTTCATCCCGCTGAGGGCCAGGTAGCGCCGGGCCATCAGCCGCCGGTAAAAGGCCTTGCCCCGGGCGGTGAGAAAGTAGAGGCCCCCCTCGTCGGCGAGCATCATGTCGATGGCGCAGGTGTGGGGCAGTCCCTGCTCATCCACCGTGGCCGCCACGGTGGAGTGGATCCCCTCCACCAGGTAGGTCAGACACTGCTGTGCGTTCACCGCGTTCTCTCCCCTCTAAAGCGTGTACTCCCGGGGCGGGTTGCCGGAAAAGTCGGCGAGGACCGCCTTGGCCCCCTCCAGATAGAAGACCACGAAGATCGGGTTGTCGGCGCTCTGGTACTGGCCCTTGACAATGGGGTTTTCCATGCACCCCTCCTTCACCGCCCGGTCGTCGGCAAAGACGGCCTTGCCGCTCAGGCGGATCCAGGCGTAGGCGGGGCTGGAGGTGGAGACCTCCACATAGGGGTTTTCCTGCAGGTCCTTGTAGACCTCTTTGGTGTTGTTGGTGCAAAACCAGAGTTTGCCCTCTCTCTCAAAGCAGAACATGAACGGCCGGCATTTGGGCTTGCCGTCCCGCCCCACGGTCGCCAGATACTGTACCGGGTTCTCCTGCAAAAATGTGACCACTTCGCTCATCATAAGGCACCTCCTGTGTCGCTTAGGGGAGGAGTTGACTTTTTCCTCCCACGACTTTATACTAGTCCCACAGGTGCTTTTCGTAAAGTACGCACTGCAAAGTGGTGTAGTTACCAAATAGAAACCATTGTGTAACCGTGCGGTTTGTGGGGAACTCCCTTCCCTCCGCACACGGGAAAAGGAGGAGTCGAGATGGAAAAACAGCTGCCCGCCTGCCCGGTGGAGACCACCCTCACCCTCATCGGCGACAAGTGGAAGGTGCTGATTTTGCGGGACCTGCTCTCGGGCACCAAGCGCTTTGGCGAGCTCAAGCGCTCCATCGGCAGCGTCTCGCAGAAGGTGCTCACCGCCCAGCTGCGGGCCATGGAGGCCAGCGGCCTGGTGAGCCGCAAGGTCTACCCCGAGGTGCCGCCCCGGGTGGAGTACACCCTCACCGAGACCGGGTACAGCCTCCGCCCCATCCTCGACGCCATGTGGGACTGGGGCGAACAGTACAAGGCCCAAAACGCCCCCTCCGCCTAGGGAAAAAGAGAAGAGGGCGGGCTGCCAGCTCTGCGCCGGCGACCCGCCCTCTCTTTTTATCTCTCCCCTGTCACCCCGTCTCAGGGCAATGGGGCGGGCAATCAGTACAGGGGACGCCCCTCCCCCGCCCGGCAGAGGGCCTCGACATCGCCACTGCGGATGGCGGGCAGCAGCGCCTCGATGGCCGGGCGCGGCAGGTCCCACCAGCGGGCCGCCAGCAGCCGCTGCACCGTCTCCTCATCAAAGCGGCGCTTGATGGGCTTTGCCGGCACGCCCCCCACCACGGTGTAGGGCGGCACGTCCCTGGTCACCACCGCCCGCGCCCCGACGATGGCCCCGTCGCCGATGTGGACGCCCGAGAGGACGACGGCCTCGTAGCCGATCCAGACGTCGTTTCCGACGACGATGTCCCCCCGGTTGTCCCAGGCGGTGGCGACTTCGGCCACCGGCAGCCCCCACTCCTCGTAAAAGAGGGGGAAGGGGTAGGTCGAGAGGGAGCGCTGGGTGTGATTGGCGCTGGTGAAGAGGAACTTGGCCCCACAGGCAATCGAACAGAAGCTGCCGATGATCAGCCTGTCGCCGTTGACGGGGTAGTGGTAGAGCACGTTGTTTTTGGCAAAGTCCACCGGGTCGTTGACAAAATCGTTGTACATGGTGTAGGCCCCCACCTGAATGCGGGGCCCCTCGGTGACCGCGTCCAGATAGACCGTCTGGCGGTCCCCGGTGCGCGGGTAGATGGTTTTGGCCGGAATAGACATAACTGAAAAACCTCCTTGTAAGCGGTGTTTTAGTTCGGTGCTATCCCGGCGGCGGCAATGCAGCGCTTCACCCGATCCCCTTCTCTCTGTCTCTGCGGGCCGGGCGGCCCGCCTTCCCCTCTATCCTACCCCACAAAAGGGCCGTTGTCCACACCCCAGGCGGGTGGAAAGGCAGAGGCAGATCCTCCCCAGCCGCACAAAAAAGGGGCGCCCCCGGCACGGCCTCTCGCCGCGCCGCAGGGCGCCCACTGCATTTTGAAAGCGTTTTTCGCCGTCGGCCCATCAGCCCAGGGTCAGCTGGCTGGCCAGGTCCTCCGCGGCGATTTTGGACCCCATAGAGGGGATGGTCTTGGTGCGGTAGCGGTGCTCGTCGGCCAGCTCGGCCTCCCGCAGGGGGCGCACGCTCTGCAGCACCGCCTTTTTGGTCAGCTTGATGCCCGCCACCCCCTGGGTGTTCTTGGTCTGCTTGGGGGCGATGAGGGCCGAATTGACGATGAGCATCCGGTCCAGTGAGGTGCGCAGCAGGTACTCCTTGTCCTCGGGGGCGTAGTCGATGGCCACCAGGGGGGACTTGTCGCTGTACGCGCCCACCAGCTTTTTGCGGTTGGTCTTGGTCTGGTAGGCCGAGAGGCCCACCTTGGCCACCTTGCCGTTTTCAAAGAAGAAGAGCATGTACCCCTCAAAGGTCTTGGTGGCCACCATGTAGAGGCACTTCTCCCCCGGCTCCATCTCCAGCTTGGCGGGGATGAAGTCGCCGATGAGGCTGGCCTTGGTGTCGGCAAAGTCGGCACAGCGGGCCTTGTAGACCTGCTGGCGGTCGGTGAAGAAGAGCAGCTCGCAGTCGTTGTTGGCGTCCATCTCCTGGGCGATGAAGTCCCCCTCCTTGAGCTTGTGCACCTGACTCATCCGCCAGGACTGGGGGGTGATCTTCTTGAAGTAGCCCTCGGCGGTGAAGAACAGCCGCACCTCGTAGCTCTGCACCTGCTCCTCCTCCGGCTCGTAGACGTGCTCGTCCACATAGCTGATTTCGGTGCGGCGGTCCTGGCCGTACTTGGCCATCACCTCTTTGAGCTCGCCGATGATGATTTTGTCCAGCTTCTTCTGGCTGCCGAGGATCTCCTCCATCTCGGCGATCTCCGCCTTCAGGGTCTCGATCTCGCCGGTGCGGGCGAGGATGTACTCCCGGTTGAGGTGGCGCAGCTTGATTTCGGCCACGTAGTCGGCCTGGATCTTATCGATGCCAAAGCCGATCATCAGGTTGGGGACGACCTCCTGCTCCTCCCTGGTCTCCCGCACGATGCGGATGGCCTTGTCGATGTCCAGCAGGATCTTTTCGAGCCCCAGCAGCAGGTGCAGTCGGGCCTTTTTCTTCTCCAAATCGAAATAGACACGGCGGCGGACGCACTCCCGGCGAAAGGCCGTCCACTCCTGCAGCAGCTCCCGCACCCCCATCACCCGGGGCGACCCGGCGATGAGGACGTTGAAGTTGCAGGAGAAGTTGTCCTGCAGGGGGGTCATCCGGTAGAGTTTGGCCATCAGCTTGTCCGGCTCCACCCGGCGCTTTAGGTCGATGGCGATCTTGAGCCCGCCCAGGTCGGTCTCGTCGCGGATGTCGTTGACCTCCCGCAGCTTGCCCTGTTTGGAGAGGTCGATGATCTTGTCGATGATGGCCTCCACCGTGGTGGTGGGGGGGATCTCGGTGATCTCCAGGCAGTTTTCCCTCTCGTCATAGCGGTACTTGGCGCGAATTTTAAAGCTGCCCCGCCCGGTGTCGATGACCTTGCGAAGCTCTGCCTCGTCGTAGAGGTAGATGCCCCCCACCGGGAAGTCGGGGGCCTTGATGGTCTCGCTGATGTCGCAGTCCGGGTCCTTGAGGATGCCGATGGTGGCCTCGCAGACCTCCCGCAGGTTGAAGGAGCAGATGGCGCTGGCCATCCCCACGGCGATACCCAGGTTGGCGTTGACCAAGATGGTGGGGAAGGTGGCCGGCAGCAGGGTGGGCTCCTTCATGGTGTTGTCGTAGTTGTCGACAAAGTCCACCGTGTCCTTGTCGATGTCGCGAAAGAGCTCCTCGGCGATGGGGTCCAGCTTGGCCTCGGTGTACCGGGAGGCGGCGTAGGCCATGTCCCGGGAATAGGCCTTGCCGAAGTTGCCCTTGGAGTCCACGTAGGGGTGCAGCAGGGTCTGGTTGCCCTTGGAGAGGCGGACCATGGTCTCGTAGATGGCGGCGTCCCCGTGGGGGTTGAGTTTCATGGTCTCGCCCACGATGCGGGCCGACTTGCTGCGCCCGCCCTTGAGCAGCCCCATCTTGTACATGGTGTAGAGGATCTTGCGGTGGGCGGGCTTGAAGCCGTCGATTTCGGGGATGGCCCGGGAGACGATGACGCTCATGGCGTAGGGCATGTAGTTTTCCTGCAGGGTGTTGGTGATGGGCTGTTCCACCACGATCCCCGCCCCGGCGATCTCGGCGTTGGGGATGGCCCGCTTCTGCCGCGGGGCCTCTTTTTTCTTTTTGGGTGCCATATCATTTCCCTCTCAAAAGCGTTTTCCTGGGGCGCGTCTGGATCAGGACACGTCCAGCATGTCCAGGTAGTCCTGTCCGCGCTCGGCGATAAACTCCTTGCGGCCGGCCAGGTTGTCCCCCAGCAGGATGTCGAACATGGCGGCGGTCTCCTCCACCGAGTCGGGGGTGACCTTGATCAGCCGCCGGCTCTCGGGGTTCATGGTGGTCATCCACATCATGTCCGGGTCGTTTTCGCCCAGCCCCTTGGAGCGCTGGATGGTGTATTTCTGGCTGCCGATCTCCCGCAGCATGTCGGCCTTTTCGCTCTCGTTGTAGGCAAAGTAGACCTTGTCCTTGGTGGTGATCTCATAGAGGGGGGACTCGGCGATAAAGACGTACCCCTCCCGGATGAGGGTGGGGGTCAGCCGGTAGAGCATGGTGAGGATCAGGGTGCGGATCTGAAAGCCGTCCACGTCGGCATCGGTGCAGATGATGACCTTGTTCCACTTGAGCTGGTCCAGGTTGAAGCTCAGGAGGTCCTTGTTGGCCTTGCTCTTGACCTCGACCCCGCAGCCCAGCACCTTGATCAGGTCGGTGATGATCTCGCTCTTGAAAATCTTGTCGTACTCGGCCTTGAGGCAGTTGAGGATCTTCCCCCGCACCGGGATGATGGCCTGAAACTCGGCGTCCCGCGAGAGCTTGCAGGCCCCCAGGGCCGAATCGCCCTCCACGATGTAGACCTCCCGCCGGGAGACGTCTTTGGTGCGGCAGTCCACGAACTTCTGCACCCGGTTGGCCATGTCGATGGTGGCGGTGAGGGTCTTTTTCAGGTTTTTGCGGGTGTTCTCCGCCTTCTCCCGGCTGCGCTTGTTGATGAGCACCTGGTCGGCGATCTTCCCCGCCTCCTCCGGCTTCTCGATGAAGTAGACCTCCAGCGAGCGCTTGAGAAAGTCGGTCATGGCCTGGGCGATAAAGGCGTTGGTGATGGACTTTTTGGTCTGGTTTTCATAGGAGGTCTGGGTCGAGAAGGAGGAGGAGACCAGCACCAGCGCGTCGGCCACATCCTGGTAGGTGATCTTGCTCTCCCCCTTGAGGTACTTGGCGTTTTGCTTCAAGTAGGCGTCGATCTGGTAGACAAAGGCCGTCTTCACCGCCCGCTCGGGGGAGCCGCCGTGCTCCAGGAAGCTGGAGTTGTGGTAGTACTCCACCACCTGCCGCCGGTTGGAGAAGCAGCAGGCCACCGACAGTTTGACCTTGTAGTCCTGCTTGTCGGCCCGGTCCCGGCCGGCCGTCTCGGTCTGCCAGTACTGGACGGCGGTGAGGGTGTCCTCCCCCGCCAGCTCCTGCACATAGTCCTTGATGCCGTTTTCGTACCGGTAGGTGAACTCCTCAAAGCCGCCGTCCCCCTCTGCCCGCAGCAGAAAGAGGACCCCCGGGTTGACCACCGCCTGGCGCTTGATGGTCTCCTGGTAGTACTCCAGCGGGATGTCGATGGCGGTGAAGACGTCCAGGTCGGGCCGCCAGCGGATGCGGGTGCCGGTCTTTTTGCGGGTGGTGGGCTCCTTTTGCAGCTCCCCCACCGGCTCGCCCTTTTGAAAGTGCATCTCGTAGCGGAAACCGCCCTGGTAGATCTCCACGTCCATGTACTCGCTGGCGTACTGGGTGGCGCAGAGCCCCAGGCCGTTGAGGCCCAGGGAGTACTCGTAGTTGTCCCCGCCCTGGCCGTACTTGCCGCCGGCGTAGAGCTCGCAGAACACCAGTTCCCAGTTGTACTTTTTCTCCCGGGTGTTGTAGTCCACCGGGATGCCCCGGCCAAAGTCCTCCACCTCGATGGAGTTGTCCCGGTACTTGGTGACCACGATTTTATCGCCAAAGCCCGCGCGGGCCTCGTCGATGGAGTTGGAGAGGATCTCAAAGACCGAGTGCTCGCAGCCCTCCAGCCCGTCTGAACCAAAAATAACACCGGGGCGCTTGCGGACCCGGTCAGCCCCCTTCAGGGCGGTGATGCTTTCGTTGCCGTACTGCTTGGCTTTCGCTGTCATATCTGCTCTACATCCTTTTTCTCTGTCGGTGCGGCGTCGGATAACGGGAGCGGCGCCCGGCGGACCCCTCTGGATCAGGGGGCGGCGGGCGCACTTCCCAACTTTATTAGAGTATCTCAAAACAGGGCGGACTGTCAAGGGCCGACAGCCGTCTTTGGTGATTCTGCGCCCTTTTTGCCCACTTATGCACCCGCCTCGGGGCGCGCACAAAAGGGGCGCGGGGGGGCCGGCTCATTGCACAGCCGGTCCCCCGCGCCATCTATTTTTTCTGCCGGCGGGCAAAAGGGGGGCTATCCCCAGACCCCGCCGGGCAGCTTTCGGTGCAGCAGCGCCGCGATCTCCTGCGCCTGTTCCAGGGGCAGACCGCGGCGGTCCACCGCCAGGTGCCGCGCCCCGTCGCTCAAGTAGATGACGCCGCCCTGCTCTCGGGCACGCACCACCTCGGCGTATACAAGGCGCCATTCCCGCCCGCCGGCAGCACAGATCAGCTGCCGCCGCCCCAGCATCAGGTGCTGGCGGCCCAGCAGAGGGCTGTTTTTCCGGCAGTAGAGCCGGGGCAGCAGCCCCTCCCAGAAGAGGGCAAGGGCCAACACGGTAAGCCCCAGCAGGAAGAAGGCAGCCTGCAGGAGGAGCCCGCCCCACACCGAGGAGAGGGCCGGGGCGAGGGCGGCGGCAAAAAAGAGGAGGGCGGTAGCAAACAGGGCGGCGCGGGTGACGCGCTGTACCCCGCGCCCGGGGGCCAGCGCCGCGCCCATGGCCTGCAGCCCCTCTCTCGTCACATAGCTGTCGATCTCGTAATAGCAATCCATCGCGTCACCTCACTGTGCTGATAGGATACCCAGCTTTTGTGAAAAAACAGTGACGGGGCGGTGAGATTTGGGTAAAAAATGGGCGGCGAAAGGGAGGACAACTTTTTCTTTCGCGCCGGCGGGTTGGCGCGATGGGAGGGCTAGCCCTTCCTCCTCCCGGTCAAGAACACGGCATTTTTTACTGAATCAGCAGACCGGCACGGCGGGAGGGCTGGCGTCCTCCCAGGGCAAGAGGTAAGCTCTTTCTACTTCACTGGCAGGTTGGCGCGGCGAGAGGGTTGGTGTTCCCTCCTCTGGGGCAAGAGCACGACTTTTCTCACTGCATCGGCGAACTGATACGACGGGAGGGCTAGCGCTTCCTCCTCTGGGACAAGAGATCGGCTTTTCCTTCTACACCATCGAACTGGCGTGACGGGATAAATATTGTCCCCTCTGAGTCTAGCGGGAGGCTTTCCCTTTTGCTCCGGCGAACACCTCCTCCGGGCCAAAAGGTAGCCTCTTTCTACTTCACTGGCGGGCTGACGCGGCGAGAGGGCCGGCATCCCCTCCTCCCGGTCAAGAGCGCTGCATTTTCCACTGCACCGGCAGACCGGCACGGCGGGAGGGCCGACGTCTCCCCCAGGACAAGAGGTAAGCTTTTCCTATCTCACTGGCAGGCTGACGCAGCGATAGGGTTGCTGTTCCCTCCTTTAGGGCAAGAGCGAGGCTTTCCCCGCTGCACCGACAAATCGGCAAGATGGGAGGACTATCGTCCCCTTCTCTAGGGCAAGAGCACGACTTTTCTCACCGCATCGGCGAACTGATACGATAGGAGGGCTAGCGCTTCCTCCTCTGGGACAAGAGGGCAGCTTTTCCCACTGCAGTGGCGAACCGGCACGGCAGGGCGAATGTTGTCCCTTCTGAGTCAAGAGGTCGGCTTTTTCTTTTGCTCCGGCGAACCGGCGCAGCGGGAGGACTGCCACCCCCTCCGGGCCAAGAGGTCGGCTTTTCCTACTTCACTGGTGGGCTGACGCAGCGGGAAAGCTTCCGGCTCCTCCTCTAGGGCAAGAGGGCGGCTTTTCCACTACATCGGCGGATTGGCGTGGCGATAGGACCGGCACTTTCTTTCCCGGGCCAAGAGCGCTACTTTTCCCACTGCACCGGCAGACCAGTGCGCCAGGACGACTGCCGCTTCCTCCTCCGGGACTGCGAAAAAAAGGGAGGAGGGCAAAAAACACACCGGCTGCCAAGCAGATGGCCCCCTGCCAGCGGGCGCAAAAAGGCGGCTGCCCATACAAAGGCACCCCCCAAACA
>NZ_JBQHTP010000021.1:0-54070 GCF_052065655.1 Bittarella sp. HCP28S3_D9
GAGCCCGCGCCCCCGGGGGCCGCTTTTGGCTGTGGGGCGGCGGGGCGCAGCCCTGGGGCAGGGGCGCGGCGCAAAAGGGCGGCAAAAAAGCCCCCGGCGCGCCAGGGGCTTCTCTCCCCTCTGGTTGGAGGGGGCGGTGCCGCGAGATGGGCCCCGCGGTTTTGACAGGGGAACAGGGCTAGAGGCGCTCGTCCTCCCAGTCCTCCCCGTCTATCTGCTCGCCGTCGTGAAAGTCGTCGTCGCAGGCGTGGCCGCCGTCGTCCAGCAGCTCGCCCACCCGGATCTTGCGGGAGAGCTTCATCTTCTCCACCTGCTGGTGGAGGGTCTCCTTGACCTCGCGGGGGCGGCGGATGTTTTTCAGTTCCAGCACCGGCATGGTCTTGTCCGAGGACTGGACCAGCACCGAGCCCACCCCGAAGATGCGCTGTCCCAGGGTGATCTTTAAACTGATGTCCCGCACCCGGTAGAGGAGCACCTCCTCCTGCCGGGTGTTGAGGAGGCCGGTCTCCAAAAAGAGGCGGTCCTCGGACATGGAGTAGCGGGTAAAGGTGATGGGCATCCCCAAAATGCGCTTGCGGTCTTTCCAAACGATTGGCACTTCACTGACCATCTGGCAGTCCTCCTTGGCTGGCTTTTCTCCATTGTACCAGGGCGGGGGCAAAAACGCAATCGCCTTACCTGGGCTCAGTCCCGGCCCTCCAACCCCTCCAGCTGCTCCAGCCAGAGGGCGGCGCTGGAATCGCTGGGCATCCGCCAGTCCCCCCGGGGGGAGAGGGAAAGCGCGCCCACCTTGGGCCCGTCGGGAAGGGCCGAGCGCTTGAACTGCTGGGCGAAAAAGCGGCGGTAGAACAGGCGCAGCCAATGCAGGATCTCTTCTGCCGAAAAGGCCCCGGCAAAGGCGATACAGGCCAGCCGGTAGACCTTGCGGGGCGGCTCGCCACAGCGGAGGGCATGGTAGAGAAAGAAGTCGTGCAGCCGGTAGGGGCCCACCAGCGACTCGGTGCGCTGGGCGATCTCGCCCCCGGCCCCTGCGGGGAGCAGTTCGGGGCTGACCGGGGTGGCCAGTATATCCCGCAGGGCGGCGGCGCACTCCCCTCCCGCTCGGTCGGCGGCAAAGGCGACGAGGTGGCGCACCAGGGTCTTGGGCACCGAGGCGTTGACGGCGTACATCGAGAGCTGGTCGCCGCCGTAGGTGGCCCAGCCCAGGGCCAGTTCCGACAGGTCGCCGGTGCCCACCACCAAGCCGCCCTCGGCGTTGGCCAGGTCCATCAGCACCTGGGTGCGCTCCCTCGCCTGGGCGTTTTCGTAGGTGGTATCGGTGCGCCCTTGGGGGTGGCCGATGTCGGCCAGGTGCCCCTCCACCGCCCGGGAGATGGAGATCTCCCGAAAGGAGGCCCCCAGAGAGAGGGCCAGTTTGCGGGCGTTTTCCCGGGTGCGGGGGGTGGTGCCAAAGCCGGGCATGCCCACCGCCAGGACGTCTGCGCGGGGGCGGCCCAGGGCGTCGGCTGTCCCGGCGCAGACCAGCAGGGCCAGGGCGGAGTCCAGTCCCCCCGAGACCCCCAGCACCGGGCGGTAGCTGGTGTGGCGCAACCGCCCCGCCAGCCCCGCCACCTGCAGGGCGAGGATCTCCCCGCACCGCTCCTCCCGCCCCGGCCCGGGGGCGGGGACAAAGGGCTCCCGCTCCACCGGGCGGGTGAGGGCGGTCTCCTCTATCTGAACAGAAAAGGGGATCCGCCGGTATCCCCTCTCCGGCGCGGGGAAGGCGTCCCTCCGGCTGCGCGCAAAGGCCAGGCGCTGCAGATCCAGCTCGCCGCAGGTAAGCCCGCCCTGGAGCATCGGGCTCTCGGCCAAGAGAACGCCGTTTTCGGCGATGAGGTTGTGCCCGGCAAAGACCAAATCGGCGGTGGACTCCCCCGCCCCGGCCGAGGCGTAGAGGTAGCCCGCCAGCAGGCGGGCAGACTGCCCGACCACCAGCCGGCGGCGGTAGGCGGCCTTCCCCGCCACCTCATTGCTGGCCGAGAGGTTGGCGAGGACGGTGGCCCCGGCCAGGGCCAGTCCCACCGAGGGCGGGAGGGGGACCCACAGGTCCTCACAGATCTCCACCCCCAGCACCCAGTCGGGCAGCTCCCGGCAGCAAAAGAGCAGGTCGGCCCCAAAGGGGACCCGCTGCCCACAGAGGGAGAGGTCCTCCCCGCCAAACGGGCCGGGGGTGAACTGGCGCCCCTCGTAAAACTCGCCGTAGTTGGGGAGGTTTCGCTTGGGCACCACCCCCAGCAGCCGCCCCCCCTGCAAGACGGCGGCGCAGTTGTAGAGCTTGCCCCCCGCCCGCACCGGCAGCCCCACCACCGCCACCAGGTCGCCCATCTCCCCGCTCGCCCACAGCAGACGCCCCAGGGCGGCCTCGGCCCCCTGGAGCAGGGTCGGCTGCAAAAAGAGGTCGCCACAGCTGTAGCCGGTGAGTCCCAGTTCGGGCAGCACCAGCAGTTTGGCCCCCTGGGCCGCCGCCTCCCGCAGAAGCTGGACACTGGCCGCGGCGTTGTAGGCGCAGTCGGCCACCCGCAGGTCGGGGCTGCCCACCGCCACCTTTAAAAATCCGTCTCTCAAGATCCCTCACTCCCCTCTCTGCCAGTCTGCCCCGGGGGCAGCTGGCAGATGCCAAACAGCGAGAAAAAAGGCGTCTCGGAGAGGGCTTTCTCCGAGACGCCTTTGTCTCTTTTCGCTGATATTATACTCCTGAGCAGAGCGGTCTGCAAGACCTAGCGCCAGGGTTCCTCCCGGCAGAAGGCGAGGCACTCCTCCAGGGGGACCGCCGGGCTGTAGAGGTAGCCCTGAAACCGGGTGCACCCCAGGGCGATGAGGGCGTCGCGCACCTGCGCGGTCTCCACCTGTTCGGCCACCGTGTCGAAGGAGAGCCCCGTCCCCAAAGACACCAGGGAGGAGACGATCTCCCGGCTGCGGGCGTTCTCGGTCACCTGGCGCACCAGGGAGCCGTCCAGTTTGACGTAGCGGAAGGGGTTTTCCTGCAGATAGCGCAGGGAGGTGTGCCCCATGCTGAAGTCGTCCACCGAGACGGGGATCCCCGCCGCCCAGAGGCGGCCGATGTTTTCCGACACGTGCTCGCGGTCGATGAGGGTGGTCTCCTCGGTGACCTCCAGCCCCAGGCCGCCGGGCCGCACCCCCGCGCCCTGGGCCATGGCGATGATCTGCTCGACCAGGGCCGGGTCGTCCAGCTGGGTGGCCGTCAGGTTGACCGAGACCGAGAAGGGCCGCCCCAGCGCCGCCCGAAAGGCCCCGGCGGCGCGGCAGGCCCGCTGCAGCGCCAACTCGGTGAGCTGGCCGTAGACCCCCTCCTCCTGCGCCAGGGAGATGGCCAGGGGCGGGTAGACCAGCTGCCCGCCAAAGCGCCAGCGCAGCAGGCTCTCGGCGCCGAAGGCGTGGCCGTCGGCGTCCACCTGGGGCTGGTACCAAAAGGGGACCGCGCCGGACTGCAGGTCCGCCCGCAGGCGGGAGGCCAGCTGTTTGGCCGCCGCCCCCAGCTGCCCGCCCCGGTCGAGGAAGCGGGGCCGCTCCCCCGCCCGCTCCCCCGCCTGAAAGGCGTCAGTGAGGGCGCGCAGCATCTCCTGCTCGCGGCCGGAGCGCACCCGGTCGGAGAGCTTGACAAAGGGGGCGTAGATGGCGGTGCCCACCGCCACGATCACCAGCTGCACCGCCGCCCCCCGCCAGGAGTCCACCGCGATGTAGCCGCTGAAGAGGACCGGGGTGGTCCAGGCGACGGTCTTGGTCACCACCGGCAGAAAGCCCACCCAGGTGGCGAAATAGGCGATGCACAGCGAGCAGATGGGCACCAGGATAAAGGGGATGAGGTAGATGGGGTTCAAGATGACCGGCAGGCCGTAGACCAAGATCTCGTTGATGCCGAAGAGGCCGAAGGGCAGCGAGGCCCCGGCCAGGCGGCGGTCGTCCTTGGAGCGGGAGAAGAGCAGCAGCGCCAGCAGCAGGCAGATGGTGGCGCCGCAGCCGCCGATGAGGGCGAAGTTGTCGAGGAAGGACTTGCAGACGACGGCGGTGGGGTCGGCGTTGGCGGGGACAAAGAGCCGGGTCGCCACCTGGTCGAGGGCGTTGCCGCCGTGGATGCCGAACATCCAGAGGGTGCCCTGCAGGGCGGTGAAGAGGATGCCGCCGGACAGGTCGTTGCCCGCGCGGGAGAAGAGGGCGCTGGCCCCAGCGGTGATGAGCTCGTTGAGGCTGGCCACCCCGGCCAGCCAGTCCAGCGCCAGGTTGCCCGCGGCAAAGACGGCCACGCAGAGCAGGGCGGGGGCGATCCCCCCCATGGCGGCGCGAAAGCCCTCGTCCGCCCCGGCGGTGGAGAAGCGAAAGCGCCGGGGGGCGTGCTCGCCCAAAAATACAAAGAGCCTGGTGCCCGCCACCGCGCACAGCAGGGCGGTGAACACCCCGGTGGAGCCAAAGCCCGCCAGCCGCTCCGCCGGGGCGGACTGGCCGAAGGTGGCCACAAAGCAGGCCACCGAGAGGGCCATGGCCGTCACCTGGGTGAACAGGTCCCCCTCCCGGCAGGCGCCGGCGTAGTGAAAGCCCACCGCCCCCGCCACGAAGATGGAGAGCAGACCGAAGGTGCTCTCCCCCACGCAGGCGAGGAACCGGTCCAGCGCGCCGCCCCAGAGGGTGGGCAGGGCCTCCTGAAACGCGGGCAGGGGAAAACTGCGCAGGAGCAGCGCAAAAGCCCCCACCATCAGCAGGGGGACAAGGGTGATAAACCCCTTTTTGATAGAGGAGAGCACCCGATTTTGCTCCAGCGCGTACAGCGCCCGCATTGCGCGTTTTCCCATGGCGGCCGGTTCCCTCGTTTCTTCCCTAGCGGAGAAAGGGAATTTGTCATTATTGTAACATATCCGAATGGGTACTTACAATACAAGCGGCGGGTCATTGGCCGCAAAAAGGGAAGATTTCCAACCTTTTCCTGCAATTTGGTCTCACCGGGCGGGGGATGTGGTATACTGAAGGGCAGGACGCCCCCCCTCGGGGGTCGCCGCCCTGCCAAGTCACTGTGAAAAGGAGTTCTTTGCCGTGAGAAAAACAAGTCGCCATCTGGCCCGCAGAGCTGTGGCGGGGGTACTGGCCCTGGGCCTGGCCCTCTCCCTTTCCGGCTGCGTCAAAAAGGGGGAGCAGGCCCGGTTTGACCAGTACCTCTCCACCCTGCCCACCGCCATCTTGGACAGCGATTCCCTCGATGTCAACTACCTGTTTCAGGACCCGGAGGCCCACGGCTTCTCCCTGGAACTGCTGCAGCTGCCCTACGCCGACGCCGAGGACTACCGGGAGAGCAAGGCCACCTGCCAGGAGATCCTAAAGACCCTGCAGGGCTTTGACGAGCAGTCGCTGGACCCCTCCTCCCGGCTGACGCTGCAGATCCTCAAGGACTCCTTTCAGCGCAATCTCCTCACCCTGGACGACTATTATCTGGACAACAACTACCTGGGCAGCTTCCTCGGCTTTCAGGCCCAGCTGCCCATGCTGCTGGAAAACTTCTACTTCGAGCGGCAAAACGACCTGGACAGCTACTTTAACATCCTGCGCACCTGCGGGGAGACCTTCCACCTCTACGCCGAGAACGAGCGGGCGCGCCAGGAAAACGGCTGCGGCATGTGCCAGAGCATCCTCGACAAGGTCATCGAGCAGTGCGAGACCTTCGCCGCCCAGGAGACCCCCTACCTGGTGCCCATCATGGACGAGAAGATCGACGGCTGCGCCTTTTTGAGCGAGGGGGAGAAGGCCGAGGCCAAGGCCACCAGCCGCCGGCTGCTGGAGGGGGAGCTGATGGCCGCCTACCGCCAGCTGGCGGGGGAGCTCTCGCAGATCGACGCCCCCGAGGAGGAGCTGGGCCTCGCCCACCAGCCCGGCGGCAAGGACTACTACCTGGCGCTGCTGCAAAAGACCACCGGCATCGACTGGGAGATGGATGAAGTCAAGACCTTCCTGCACACCCACATGGCCCAGGCCGCCACCGACATGGGCAAGCGGATGCAGGAATTGCAAAAGAGCGACCCCGCCATCTACCGGGAGCTGATGGAGGGGGCCACCCCCGCCTACTCCCGCTTCTCGTCGGTGGAGGAGACGCTGGACTACCTGGGGGAGGCCATGTTGCAGGACTTTCCCGCCACCGAAAACCTCACCTACCAGATCCGCCCGGTGGACGAGTCGATGAAGGACAACTTCTCCCCTGCCGCCTACCTGAAAAGTCGGATCGACAAGCCCCTGGGCAGCCCCCAGATGATCTACATCAACGGCGAATACAGCACCGACCTCTTCTCCACCATCGCCCACGAGGGCTACCCCGGCCACATGTACCAAAACACCTATTTTCAAAACCTGCAGCTGCCCACCATCCGCTATATGATCGACTACAACGGCTACTCCGAGGGGTGGGCCACCTATGTGGAAAACAGCAGCTACAAATACGCCACCGAGGACCGGGAGCTGGCCGAGCTCTATTCCTACAACGACCGCTACACCCAGTGCGTCATCGCCCTGGCGGACATCGGGCTGCACTACGACGGGTGGAATTACGACCAGTTTGCCGCCTTTTTAAAGACCTATTTCGGCGACGAGATGGACGACGAGGTCCTCCGCTCCCAGTTCTACCTCAACCTGGAGACCCCCACCAACTACCTGCAGTACTACCTGACTGGCATGGCCTACCAGGACCTGTATGACGGCGCGGAAGAACAGCTGGGGGAGCGCTTCTCCCCGGTGGAATTCAACCGGGTGCTGCTGGAGACCGGGCCCGCCAGCCTGGACATCCTGCAGCAGCAGGTGGACAGCTACGTCAAAACCGCCAAGGGCGGGGCGCAGAAGGCGGCCTGACTTTCTTCTCTGCCCTCCTTTACACCGCCCCTGCCCGAACGCTTTCCCCCTGCCCCGCGAAAGAGAGGGCCGGCCCCTGTGGGGTCGGCCCTCTCTTTTCTGCGGCAAACAAAAAAGGCCCGCCTAAAGCGGCAGGCCGTAGAGACAGGCAAAGCCAAAGAGGAGCCCGAAGGCCGCCCCGGCGGCGGTGTCCCGCGGGAAGTGGACCCCCGCCAGGGGGCGGACCACCGCCATCCCCGCCCCGGCGAGAAAGACCGGCAGCCCCAGCCAGGGGGAGAGGTACCAGAAGGCGCAGCCAATCAAAAAGGCCGAGGCCACATGCCGGCTGGGGAAGGAGCGGCCCGCCTTCTCCCGCCCGATGAGGGGGGCGATGGGCAGGGCCTCGTAGGGGCGGGGGGCGTTGTGGAGCCGCCGAAAGACACTCACCAGCAAAAAGCCGGCCGCCGGCACCCAGAGCACCTTCCAAAAGCGGGCATCCCGCCGCCAAGCCAGGGCCAAAAGGCCCAGGGGGTAGGCGCAGTAGACCAGCCGGGGCAACCAGCGGTTGGCCGCTTTGAGGGCGGCCAGACGGCCGGGCCGGGCCAAAAACCAGCGGCGGACCCGCTCGTACTGCGGCGCTGTCACAACCAAATCCCCCCTTCTCCCTGTCGGCGTCTCCATCCTACCACAGGAGGGGGCGGGGGCGCAACCCTAGGGCCGAGGCAACAGGGTCACCGGCTCCGTCTCGTCCAGGGCCACCTGGTAGAGGAGAAGGGCATCCGCCCGGCCCTCTCCCGTGTCGGCGGGGGTTTGGGGGAGAACGATCCAGTGGGGAACTCCCTTGTCGTCAAAAAGGGCCACCGCCGTCCGGTCGATCTTTTTGCAGCTGGCGATGGAATAGGTCTCGACCCCTCCGCCCCGGCGAAGCTGAAAGACCCCCCTCTCGTAGGTGAGGTGAAACTTGCCCGAATCGCTCTGCCAGCGGCCCTCCAGCCGCTCCAGGAGGGGGCGACCCTCCCGCCCTCCAAAGAGGAAGACGGCCGCGTGGGGCTGGCGGTCCTCCCCCCGGTAGCTGACCGCGCAGACGTCGTCCCGCAGCCACCGAAGCTTGACTTCTCCCCCCTCCAGCCAGCCCTGCAAACTGGTTTCCGGGCGGATGAAAACGCCCCCCACCGAGCGGTAAAAAATCATCCGCCCCGAGGCGGTGTTTCTCCGCAGGACCGCCACCTGTCGAAAGTCGGGCGAAGGGGCGATGAGCCGGTGGGTGGTGAGGGCGTCGGCCGCCGCACAGACCGCGTTGACCCCCAACAGGGCCCCAAAAAAGGCGGCCAGCAGCGCCCGGCCGAGGCGGCTGCGCCGCGCCAGGCAGAGAGCGGCCCCCAGAGCCGCCAACAAGGTCAACCCGTTGAGGAGGGGGGCCAGCCAGGACCAGAGATAGCGGCACCCCCGCTCCCCCACTACGGCGGCATAGTAGCAGAGCTGCCCCCCGCCCAGCACCAGCGCAGCCCAGAGAAACACTCGGCCGTAGGGACGCAACTGGGCAGCCCGCCAGGGCGGCGTCTCCCCCGCGGGAAAGCGGCGGCTCCACCCCTCCTCCCACTGCCGCCAAAGGGCGGGACAGGGGGCGGCTGGGCATCTGCGCCACCGGCCGCCGCTCCACTGCCGCAGCCGGGTCAACACCTCTTCCGGTGGGGCGGGCAGGGCGTCTCTGGGGAGGGGGATACAGCGGCGGCCGACCAAAAAGGCCAGCAGCTCCCCTGTCTCCAGCACCTGCCACCCGCCCGGGCCCACCTCCACCTGCAGGCCGGGGGCGCTCCACACCAGCCCCTGGGGGGAAAGGGTGAGGGTCGCCTCCGCCCCCCGGCGGCAGGGGCGGCGCAGCCCCCGCATCCCCTGCCAGAGAAAGAGCCGGTTGCCCCAGAGGGCCGCCGTCAGCCCGCCAATCAGGAGGGCCGTCGCCAGCGGGGGCTGCCAGAAGTAGGTGCGAAAGGATCCAGCGGCGCTGAGGGCCAGATAGAGTCCCGCCAATCCCCCCACCGCGGCGCAGGCCAGCCGCACCCACCTTCCCCGCGCCCGGTAGCGGACGTCGGAGGCCCGGCAGAGCAGTTCCCGTGTCAGGGGGTAGCGGCAGGTGATCTTTTCCATGAGATGTGCTCCTCTCTTTTCACCGGGCAGGGCCGCTCTCTTTTGCCCCCTCGCAGAGGGGAGCAAGGGGGAGGGAGACCCATCCCGCAAAAATCCAACGCGGCCAGTGGGCCCCTGGCCACTCCTCTAAAAGACCTCTGTGGAGGAGGCCCTCCCCCGGCAACCTGTAAGGCGGCTTTCTCCACCCCTGCCGCTGCCCGCCCGAAAGGGGGGCCGCCCCTCCCCCGCAGAGGTCGCTGTCCGCCATGGCACGGCGCTCTTTTCATCCCCGAGCACCGCAGTGCGCGAAAGGGGGGAGAAAGCGCCTCCTCTATCTTTTCTATCCGCGCGCATTTTCTATCCCCAAACGCCACGGTGCGCGAAGAGGAGAGAAAGCACTTCCTCTATTTTTTCTGCCCGTGCACGCTCTCTATCTCCGAGCGCCACAGTATGCGAAGGGGAGGAAAACGTCCCCTCTGCTTTTCCTGTCCGCACGCGTTCTCTATCACCGGGCGCCGCGGTGCGCAAAGGAGAGAGAAAGCGCCGCAATGCGCAAAGGGGCGAAAAATGCCCCCCTTCGCCTTTTCGTTTACCTGTGCTTTTTATTATATCACCGCCGGGCGAAAATCGACACGGTTTGCGCCCCTTTTATCAAATAAAGCCCGCCTTTTCGACAAAATCCACCCCCTCTTTTTGCCGGATTGCACAATGTTTCCCGCCGCCCTTGACAGCCGGACGGCCGCCGCCGTATACTATTTTTCCTTTCGCTTTGCGGGAGGGGAAAATCAGGAATGCAAAAAAGGAGGCAGACGAGATGCAGCAGCAACCCATTTTGATCCAGGGGGCCATGCCGGTGGAGGTAGCGGCCCTGCGCGAGGCCCTGGAGGGGCGGGAGGACCAGACCCTGCACGGGTTCTCCTTCTCCACCGGGACGGTGGAGAGCCACCCCCTGGTGGTGAGCGAGACCCAGATCGGCACCCTCAACGCCGCCCTGTCCACCGCCGTGGGCATTGGCGCCTACGCCCCCCGGGCCGTCATCAACCAGGGGCTGGCCGGGGCCCACGTGGAGGAGCTGGCGGTGGGCGATTTGGTGGTGGGCACCGCCACCGTAGCCCTGCACGGGATGCAGAGCCCCGCCCGGGCCGCGGGCGAGGGCTGCGCCCCCTTCGACTGGGTCTTCGACCCCCGCTCGGTGCCCATCCCCTCGGACGAGGCGCTGCTGCGCCACTTCGCCCAGGTCCCCTGGCCGCACGGCCGCGCGGTGGCAGGGGTGCTGGGGAGCGGTGACCTCTTCAGCCGGGAGATCGACCGCATCCGCTGGATGCAGGAGAAAAAGGGCGAACTCTGCGAGGAGATGGAGAGCGTGGGCACCTACGAGTGCTGCCGCCGCTTCGGGGTCCCCTGCATCGGGGTGCGCGTCATCTCCAACAACGAGCTCACCGGCGAGCCCTTCACCGACTTGGTGGCCGGCGACCTGCAGCGCTGGCTGCTCGGGCAGATCGCCTGCCTCTGACCCCGCCTCGCCCCGCAAGGGCGCAAAAGAGAGAGGGCCGCACGTCAGGGTGCGGCCCTCTCTTTTTAAAACGCGCTATTTGGCCAGTTTGCCCAGGCTGGCGGCGGTGAGATAGGCGTTGATGAACCCGTCCAGGTCGCCGTCCATCACCGCGCCCACGTTGCCCACCTCAAAGCCGGTGCGGTGGTCCTTGACCATGGTGTAGGGCATGAAGACGTAGGAGCGGATCTGGGAGCCCCAGCCGATCTCCTTCTGGTCGCCCTTGATGTCCTCGATGCGCTCGAAATTCTCCTGCTCCTTGATTTTCATCAGCTTGGAGAGGAGCATCTTCATGGCCACCTCCCGGTTCTGGTGCTGGCTGCGCTCGTTCTGGCAGGCCACCACGATGCCGGTGGGCAGGTGGGTGATGCGGATGGCCGACTCGGTCTTGTTGACGTGCTGGCCGCCCGCACCGCTGGAGCGGTAGGTGTCCACCCGCAGGTCCTCGTCCCGGATCTGCACGTCCAGGTCGTCGGCGATCTCGGGCACCACCTCCAGCGAGGCAAAGGAGGTGTGGCGGCGGCCGGAGGAGTCAAAGGGCGAGACCCGCACCAGCCGGTGCACCCCGTTCTCCCCCTTCAAATAGCCGTAGGCGTTCTGCCCCTCGATGAGGATGGAGGCGGATTTGAGGCCGGCCTCCTCCCCGTCCAGGTAGTCCAGCACCTTGACCTTGAAGCCGTGGCGCTGGGCGTAGCGGCCGTACATCCGGTAGAGCATCTCGGCCCAGTCCTGCGCCTCGGTGCCGCCGGCCCCGGCGTGAAAGGTGAGGATGGCGTTGTTGCCGTCAAACTCGCCCGAGAGGAGGGTGGACAGCCGCTGGCTCTGCAGCTCCTCCTCCACCTGGGCGACGGCGGCGGAGATCTCCTCGGTCATCGACTCGTCGCCCTCTTCCAGGGCGATCTCGATGAGGGTGGCGGCGTCCTCATAGGCGCCCTGCAGCTTTTGATAGCGGGCCAGCACGTCCTTGATGTCGCTGATTTGCTTGAGGATCTTTTGGGAGGCCTTCATGTCCTCCCAGAAGGCGGGGTCGGCGGACTGGCTCTCCAGCCGGGCCAGCTCGGCGGCCTTCCCCTCCAAGTCCAGGGAGACCCCCAGTTCTTTCAGAGGGGTTTCCAGCCCCTCCAAGCGCTGTTTGAGCTCTTCTATCTGCAATAACATTGGTGTCCCCTTCCGAAAAAACAAGTGTGGAGCGGGCGCGGCAATGGCCGCTGTCCTCTGGGTATTCTACCACCCGCCGCCCGGCTTTTCAACCGCCGCGCCCCCTCATTTTCCCTCTGTTTTCAATTCTTTCACACAATCTATTGGATTTTTGGGGGCGGTGCGATATAATATAGAAGAATCTCTTTTTGCCCTTTTGGGGCAAAAAGACGCCGCGCCGGCGGGCCTTTACACCCCGGCAGCGGCCGAGGGGCGGACGGTCGCCGTCCGCCCCTTTTTTACGGAGGTGAACCTTTCTTGGCTTCATACAAGGGCGAATTATGCCCGGTTTGTCACAAGGCGTTTGCAGACGGCGACCAGATCGTCGTCTGCCCGGAGTGCGGCACCCCCCACCACCGGGACTGCTACTTTCAGCTCGGCCACTGCGCCAACGCCGAGCGCCACGGCGAGGACTTTGCCTGGCAGCCGGAGAAAAAGGCCCCGGCCGCCGCGCCGGGGATCGAGGGGGGCGCGGCCCCCGGGCAGGAGGGGGACGGCTTCTCCCGCCCCTGCCCCCACTGCCACGCCGCCAACCCGCCGGGCGCCCTCTTCTGCATCTCCTGCGGCAAGCCGCTGGAGAGCCAGCAGCAGCAATACGCCGCTGGGCCGGGGTTTGGGCCGATGGCCGCGAACCAGCAAAACATCAAGTACGGCGGGGTCGATCCCGAAGACACCATCGACGGCATCCGGGTGGAGGACATGGCCGAATTCATCGGCCCCAGCTCGGGCTACTACCTCTACCAGTTCAAAAACATGGACATGCGGGGGCGCAAGCTCTCCTTCTCCTGGTCGGGGTTCTTCATCACCCCCCTCTACATGCTCTTTCGCAAGGTCTGGCCGGTGGCCCTGCTCTCCATCCTGCTCAACATCACTCTCAACATCCCCGGCATCATCTTCTTTTTGACCCCTGAATCCCAAATCAACACCCTCCTCACCGGCCCCTTTGCCGTGGCCTACACCGTCACCAGCCTGCTGATGATGGCCGTGCAGATCTTCTTCGGCCTCTTCGCCAACGCCATCTACCGGCGCTCGGTGGTCAAAAAGATCAAGCGGATCCAGGCCATGGGGCTCGACCGCACCGAGACGCTGCGCCTCTACCACAAAAAGGGCGGGGTCTGCCGCTGGGCGGTCCTCACCGTGGGCCTGCTGCTGATGATTTCAAGCCTGGTCGGCACCCTGTTGACCGCCGCCGGGTTCTGATTTCACCGACCACACACCAACCATACCGACGATAGGAGTGCTAAAGACGATGCAAAAAATTCGCAAAGCCGTCATCCCCGCCGCCGGCCTGGGCACCCGGGTGCTGCCCGCGACCAAGGCCATGCCCAAAGAGATGCTCCCCATTGTGGACAAGCCCGCCATCCAGTACATTGTAGAGGAGGCGGCCGCCGCCGGCATCGAGGAGATCCTCATCATCACCTCCCGGGGCAAAGGGGTGATGGAAGACCACTTCGACCGCTCCCCCGTGCTGGAGCAGAAACTCCTCGACGGCGGGAAGAAGGCCCTTTACGACCAGGTGGTCTCCATCGCCGAGATCGCCAACATCACCTACCTGCGCCAGAAGGAGCAAAAGGGGTTGGGCCACGCCATCCTGCAGGCCAAAAACTTTGTGGGGGACGAGCCCTTCGCCGTCCTCTACGGCGACGACGTCATCGTCTCCAAAGACCCGGTCTGCGGCCAGTTGATGCGGGCCTATGAGACCTACGGCAAGGCCTGCGTGGGCATCAAAGAGGTGCCGGCGGCCGACATCTCCAAGTACTCCTCCCTGGCGGTGAAGCCGCTGGAGGGGAACCTCTACGCCATCGACAACATGGTGGAGAAGCCCCAGACCGAGGCGGAGGTGCTCTCCCTCTTCTCGATCCTCGGGCGCTGCGTCCTCACCCCCGACATCTTCGACATCCTCGAGCACACCGCCCCCGGGGCCGGCGGCGAGATCCAGCTGACCGACGCCATGCGGGAACTGGCCCTCTCGGAAGGGATGGTGGGGGTCGACTATGTGGGCACCCGCTACGACATGGGCAATAAGCTGGGGGTCCTAAAGGCCATCGTCGAGGTGGGGATCGACCACCCCGAGATCGGAGAGGACTTCCGCGCCTACCTCAAGGACTTTGCCGGCCGGCTGTAAAACCCGCCCAAAAGCCGTGGAAACGCCGATTTTTCGCGGCTTTTTTTGCGCGATCTGCCGAGCCCGCGTTGACTTTGCGGTTTTTTCTGGTATAATTATTTTGTTGCGCTTAGCAACATCCTTGTCCCCTTCGCGGGGACCTAATGTCCAAAAGGAGGTGCATTCAAAATGGCAAAGGTAAATTACGAGACCGTGATCGTGCTGAGCACCAAACAGGGGGAAGAGGGGATCAAAGCCCTCGTCGAGAAATTCCAGACCCTGATCGCTCAAAACGGTACCGTTGACTCGGTGGACGAGTGGGGCAAACGCCGCCTGGCTTACGAGATCGACCACGAGAACGAGGGCTACTACGTGCTGATCAACTTCAGCTGCGAGCCCGAGTTCCCCGCCGAACTCGACCGCGTCTACAAGATCACCAGCGGCATCCTGCGCACACTGATCATCAAAAAAGAGCAGTAAGCGGAAAGGGGAACGGCTTATGTTGAACATCGCAGCCATCATGGGCAGATTGACAGCCGACCCGGAGCTTCGCCACACCCCCAACAACGTGCCCGTCACCAGCTTTTCGGTGGCGGTGGCCCGCTCCTTTGTCCGCCAAGGGCAGGAGCGCGAGACCGATTTCATCAACGTTGTGGCCTGGCGCAGCACCGCCGAATTTGTCTGCCGCTACTTCAAAAAGGGAAATATGATCGCCGTCAACGGGTCGATCCAGACCCGCAAGTACCAGGACCGCGACGGCAACAACCGCACTGCCTTTGAGATCGTGGCCGACAACGTGCATTTTTGCGAGAGCAAATCCTCCGCTTCTCAGAGCGGCGGGACGACCTTCTCCATGCCGCAGCAGCCCCCCCAGAGCGACGTTATGAGCTTTTCGTCGGGCAGCACCGGTGACTTTGAAGAGATCGCCAGCGACGACGATCTCCCATTCTAACACAAGGAGGAAACGACCGTGGAAGAGAAAACCACCACCGCAGCGGCCCCTGCCGCTGCTTCCAGCACCGCTCCGGCCCCCCGCGAGAACCGCGAGCCCCGGGAGTACAACCGCGACCGGAGAGGCGGCGGGTTCCGCGGCGGCAAACGCGGCCGCCGCAAGGTCTGCGCTTTCTGCGCCGACAAGGCCGAGACCATCGACTACAAAGACATCAGCAAGCTCAGACGGTACCTGTCCGACCGGGGAAAGATCGTCCCCCGCCGCGTGACCGGCACCTGCGCGTTCCACCAGCGCGCCCTGACGACCGCCATCAAGCGCGCCCGTCACCTGGCCCTGCTGCCCTACACCAACGACTAATTAGGCAGCCGGACTTCACTTGTCTCTGTCAAGAGCGTCGACCCCTAAAAGGGTCGGCGCTCTTTTTGTTGTCAGCGCCCTCCTCCCCGCTCCTGCTGGGGGGAGCGCCTCGAAAACATTTTCGCCGGGACCATCGAACAGGGCGAACTGTCGGCAGTGGAGTTGCTGTCGGGAGGGGGCACGATCAGAAAGGCAAGTTTGCCGGTTTGCGAGTCGCAGGGCAGGCAAAATTTTTTCAGTGTGCCCTGAGTCGCCTGCCGGCGCCAAGCCCCCATAGGGCCGAATCAGGGCATCGGCTTTGTCGGCGGTTGTGCCTATCTCTCCTCCGCCGCTGTGGACGCTCCCCGCCAATCAAACGGCCGGAACAGGTCAAAAAAGCAGCGGTGGTCCCCTCTCTCCGGCCGGCAAATACTCTCTGCCCCGAAAAGGGCGGCCGGCGAGACTTGCCCCAGCCGCTGCCAAATGGCGCTTTTTCTCGGACTTGCCTACATCTCGTCATGGCGGAGACCCTTTGCTGCAAAAAGGGCTCTCCCCGCACAGACAGGCCCGGCAGCACCTGGCAAAAAAGGCGGCTGCGCCCCTCTCTCTCCAAAAATCGCCCGGAAGCAGCGCCTGGAAAAAGAGGCAACAAGGAGCTGCCCCGCCTCGGCGCCGCGAAATGAGCTACTGCCCGGCCAAATGCCCTTTCCCCCTGGCTTCTTTGACCGGAGCGGTTCAGCAGGCAATCTCTGTGTTTGCCCCCTCTCCTCCACCGGGCGGACACAGCTCTTCAGCTGGCAAAAAGAGGGAGCAGCTCCCTCCCCTCTCCCGGTGGAAACCAGCCCATAAAAAATCTGTCAAAACCTGCGGTTTCTAAAGGAAGATGAAAAATCTCCCCCTCACTTGCCCCTGATTTCTCTGTCTTTCACTACACTTTACATAATTTTTACAGAAACTTTGGTTATTCGTCAAAGCATCCATTTTTTTTTTTTTTGTTGTACAAATATGTAAATGTTGTATAATACCTATATGGAAATTGTTTCCCGTTTCGACTGGGGATCGAACTGTTATTCCCCCCTGCTCTTCTGGACCTGCGGATTGGGAAAGGCCGCAGGGAGCGGGCCGAAGCGGGACGATTTTCCGATTGGAGGGCCGCATCCTGTGGCTCTGGAAATGAAAGAAGGAGGAAAACACACGATGAAACCGCTTTTCAAGAAGGGACTTTCTGCCGTTTTGGCAGCGGCCCTGACGGTGAGCATGGCGGCTACCGCGTTTGCAACCCCCAACGCAGAGGATACCGTCATCACTGTACTGCACACCAACGACGTCCACGGCGCTGTGGTGAGCGACGATTCCCATGCCGGGCTGGACTACCTGGCCGGCATGAAAAAGGCCATGGAAGCTGGCGGCCAGAAGGTGCTGCTGGTGGACGCCGGCGACTACTCCCAGGGGACGCCCTTTGTGGCCGACTCCAAGGGACAGAGCGCCATCAAAATCATGAACGAGGTCGGCTATGACGCCGCCGCCCTGGGCAACCACGAGTTTGACTATTCCCTGGCCGAGATTTCCGCCAACATCAAGGCAGCCAAGTTCGACATCCTCAACACCAACATCGACGACCCCGAGAACATCGTCGACGGGCTGAACAAGCTGAAAAAGACCAAGGTCTTCAATTACGACAACGTCAAGGTGGGCGTCTTTGCGCTGGACACCCCCGAGACCTTTGAGTTGAGCCAGCCCGCCAAGGTGGGCAAACTCAACTTCCACGGCAGCGACCTGGAAACCGTTGCCCGGAACACCGTCAACGACCTGAAAACCAACCAGGGCTGCGACGTGGTCATCGCCCTCTGCCACCTGGGCGAGTCCTCCAACAAGTGGACCTCTGTCGACCTGGCGAAAAACGTCACCGGCATCGACCTGATCGTGGACGGCCACGACCACCTGGAGCGGATGGGCACTGCCGGCCAGTACGATAAGAACAACAAGGGCGCCATCAAACAGGGCAACACCACCATCGTCTCCACCGGCACCGCCCTGGCCTTTGTGGGCAAAGTGACCATCACCGTCAAAAAAGACGGCACTGTGGACATCAAGTCCGAGGGCATCACCAACGAGTCGATGAAGAACGGCTACACCCCCGACCCCGCCGTCAAGACGGTGGCCGACGCAGTCGCCAAAGAGGTCAACGAGAAGTACGCCGAGGTCATCGGCAAGACCAAGATCGGCCTCTACGGCGGGACCCCCATCTGCCGCCGCGCCGAGAGCAACATGGCCGACCTGGTGGCCGACGCCAACCGCTGGCAGACCCTGCAGTGGCAGAAGACCGCCCCGGATGAGCTGAAAAACCTGCCGGTCGTCGGCTTCACCGGCGGTGGCGGCGTGCGCGCCTCCATCCCCGCCGGGGACATCACCAAGAAGGACATCATCACCGTGCTGCCCTTCGGCGGCGAGACCCGCTACCTGAAGATGAGCCACAAAGCCCTGTGGGAGATGGTGGAGAACGGCGTCAGCCTGATCTCCGTCAACGCCGAGGGGGCGGACACCGCCAACACCGGCGAGATCTTCGGCAACAAGGGCCGGTTCTTCATCCCCTCCGGCTTTAGCTACGAGTACGACCCGACCAAGACCGCCACCGATTCGGAAGCCAAGAAGATGGGCAACCGGGTCACCAAGATCACCCTGGATGACGGCACCGCCATCGACAAAAACGCCACCGACAAGTACGTTTTGATCATGACTGGCTCCTACGAAGTGGGCGGCGGCGACGGCTACTACATGTGCGACCCCGCTTACTATAACGACGGGCAGGTCAGCGTGGTGGGGGCCGACACCTCCAACGACGTCTTCCTGACCAACTACATCAAGTACCTGATGGGCCAACCTGGGAACGAGGACGGCATCTGCGTTCTCAGCGAGACCGGGCGGATCAAGGCCATCAACACCGGCTACACCGCCACCAAGTACGACGCCACCGTCAGCCTGCTGGACAAAGAGGGCAACCCCGCCGCCGGCGCCTGGGCCAAGGTGGAGATCGACGGCAAGGCCTTTGGCGAGTACACGGCCGACGAGAACGGCGTCATCACCGTGCCCGGCATCGACAACGGCCTGCACGACCTCTGCGCCATCGCCGAGGACGGCAGCCGCGCCGCCGACTATGTCAGCGACTACGCCGGCCACAAGTCCATCACCCTGCAGGCCAACTACACTGTGGTCAACCAGGGCGGCGGCTCTGACACCAACCCCGACCCCGACGTCACCACCCCTGACGACGGCAAGGAAAAGGGCGACTCGGTCAATACCGGCGACAGCACCGGTTCCCTGATCGCCTTCTCGGCGCTGGCCATCTCCGGCCTGGCGGCCCTGTCCCTGAAAAAGCGGAAACACTAGTTTTCCCCTAACCAAAGCCTCTCCTTTCCCAAAAGATGAGGGAGCGCAGTCAATCTGACTGCGCTCCCTTTTTCTGCCCTTTTGCTTTTTCCCGAGGAGGTGCTCCCCCGCAAAGCGGCAAATACCGGCTGGATCTTCATCTTTTTCAACCGGTTTCCCTTCTCATTCTTTCCAATTTGTATATTTTATATAAAATTATACTGAAATTGGAGTCCCATACACGGTAAAGCCCTCTCCTCGGTCTCTGCACTCCTCCGCCAGACAGGGGCGATACATAGAGGGTAGGAGGAGAATCCTCTGTCCACGTCCCCCCCTCCTTCCTCGGCAACCCGATCGAAGGGTCGCCCGGCAAACTGTCGAAAGCGCCTTCTCCCCACACCAAAAAAGGCGAGGGGATGGCTCCCTTCGCCTTTTTGCAACCAATCCTGTTTCAAATCAACTAGCTCTGTTTTTGCAGCACCCGCACAGTGACCACCGTGCTGCCGAGGGTGACCTTGGTGCCGGCCGAGGGGTCGGTGGCGAGAACGGTGCTACATTCTACTAATTTGCTTTTTCCTGCCTCACCATGATACTGACTTTTACACTATTCTTTGTGTTCCCCGGAACTATTTTTGTACCCGCTTCAACGCTTGAATAAACAACTGTACCAATTGCCTGATCCCCGGTATAAGATGGCGTCATGGTATATTGAATTTTTTTAGAATCCAGTTCACTTTTAACTGTGTTCCAGCTTTTCCCAACTATATCTGGCATATCAATACTTTCTGGTCCACTGCTAACAGTAATAGTAAGAATCTCTCCCTCTTTTAGTACTTCACCCGCTTTAGGAGAAAGATTACAGATAACATCCTTATCGTATTCACTACTATACTCTGTGACTACACGATATGGAATATCATCATATTCATTTTTGAATTCTGTTAAAGGCTTTCCAATTACGCTGGGAACGATAATTTCCTTTGTCTCTTCTGAACTGGTTGTAGAAGAAGATGGGGTTGACGAGGAGCCACCCGCCGGGTCTTCGGTGGGCCGGGTGTAGAGCCAGACGGCAATGGCCGCGCCGACAATCACCAGGGCAGCGGCGATCCCCGCGATCATCCAGATGAACTTCTTGTTGCCGCCGGAGTCCCTCCCGCCCTTCTTGGGCGACTGGGCGGCGGGGCGGGGCTCCTCCTCGTCGGTGATGCGGACTGCCTCCTTGGTGGGGGCCTCCGACGGGGTGGGGGCCTGCCGGGGCAGCAGGGCGGTGGCAAACTCCTCAATGGTGCGGATGCGCCCCTTGGAGGGGAGCACCAGGGCGGCGGCCACCGCCTGGGAGAGGCGGCTGTCCACCGTGTGGTTGACCTCTATCGGGGGGAGCAGGGCGTCGGCGGTGAGCCGCTCGTCGGCACTCTGGGGGCGGGTGCCGGTGATGCAGCGGTAGATGGTGGCTCCCACGGCGTAGATGTCGGTCCAGGAGCCCTGCCAGCCGGTGACGCTGTACTGCTCAGGCGCCGAGTAGCCGGGAAAGAGCTCGCACTGCAGTTCCGAGCCCTTGGTGCGCAGGGCGGAGGTGGCAAAGCCCACCAGCCGGACCTCCCCCTCCCCGTTGACCAGGATGTTGTCGGGGCAGATGCCGCCGTGCACCATCCCCAGCTTGTGGATCTCCCGCAGGGTCTTGAAAAAGGGCTTGAGGATGTTGAGGGTGGCGGCGCTGTCGATCTCGCCGATGGTGCGGGAGAGCACCACCGAGAGGGAGATGCCGTCAAAGTGCTCGGTCACGGCGTAGACGGTGCCCCGGTCCTTCCAGACGCCGTAGACCTGGCAGAGGGCCTCGGCCGCCTCGATGTGGGCGAGGGACTTGTAGAGGTCGACAAAGGATTCGACCACCGTCTTAAAGTGCATGCTCTCCCCCACGGCCACCCCGGCGGAACCGTTGAATTCCCGGTCCACCAGACCGGTGGGGAACAGCTCTCGCACGGTGACGCGGCGCTCCTCCTGGCAGTCATAGCCCTGGTAGTCGATCCCCTCGCCGTCCATGTGGATGACCTGGCCCAGCAAAAAGCGGCCGGCCACCACCGTGTGGACCGGCAGGGCCGGGTGGGGGTTGGGGGTGTTCTGGTCGATGTGGCAGCGGGGGCAGTGACCCTCTTCCAGCGGGGTCATGCAGTGGATACAGCGGTTGGTATCTATGTTCATCTGGCGTTCTCTCCTACTGTGGTGTGATGGCGCTGGGCGCAAACAGATGGATCAAAATCGACAAATTCTGCCGAGGTAGGCGGCCCACAGGGCGCTTTTCCCCCTCGGCCATTCATCTTATCATACCCTTTTTCCCGCCCAGTTGCAAGCGCCAGAGAGGGCTGGATCCCCCATTTTGTCCCCCCAATAGGCGGAGATTTTTTCCACCCCCTCCCGGACACGAAAAAGGGGCGGCCCCTCCCCGCGGGAAGGGCCGCCCCCGGCAAAACAGGGGTGCTGTCAGAGGGGCGCCACCGGCAGCCGCAGAACGGTCTTCTGCTTGTCCACCGGTGTCTTGCGGGGGTCGCCCAGGTAGATTTCGTGGTGGCGGCGCCCCTCGCTCAAGTCGGGGCGGTACCCCTCCTTCGCCAGGTAGGCGTGTATCCTGGCCAGGGTCTGGGGCTCATCGTCGTAACTGCCCCGGTGCAGGCACTGGACGCAGAGCCCCTCGTCCACTGTCAGCCGAAAAGCGGCGCTGGTGTCCAGCTTTTTCTTGCGGGCGGCTTCCTCCCTCGCCCAGGCAAAGACCTGGTCGGTGACAAAGTCGGGCAGGCGGATGGCCGCCCGCCAGCAGAAGGAGGACTTGTCGCCAAAGTCGGCGTCTGCGCCCCCCTCGCTCCACCACCAGCCCTCCAGCGGGGGAACGACGTACGCAAAGAACCCGTCGATGGGGTGTCCGCCCTTCTCGCTCATGCGGATGGTGTAGGAGACGGCGTAGAGGACGGACACCGCCCGGGAGAATTCGCCGCCCTCCTCGTTGGGGTCGCCCCGCCCCTCCACCGCCACAAAGGGGAGGGGCGGCACCTCGATGAGGGATGGCGTCTCGCCGGGGAGATAAAGGGAGCTCTCTGCTTTTTTGTAGTCCAGTGCAGCCATGTTTCATTCCTCCTGTAAAGGGTGTTCTCTTTTTTTACAGGATAGCAAAGAGAACTGGACAGCAGTCTGTCAGGTATGGGGGAAACACCGCGTCATCCGGCCAGGAGCCGGTCCCCCGCAATCAACTCCCGCAAAATCTCCTCTCCCCCGTACTTCTGCTTGAGGCTGCTCCCCCGCAGCAGCACCGGCGTCTCCTCGACGCCCAGTTTGGCCAGCAGGGCCGTGTCCCTCTCGTCCCCCTGCGGGGTGTAGCGAAAGATTTGGGCGTCCCGCTCCTCCAAATAGGAGCGCAGGGCCGCCGTTACGGCCGCATCGCCGGGCCCCTCACCCGCAATGTAGAGGAGGAGATCCCCCTTCCTCTCGGCGGTGAGGAGCCGCGCCTCCACCTCCTCTGCCGAAATGGGGGAGAAGGGGCCGTCGGGCCGGTGATCCCGGATGAGGGTGCGATTGTAGTGGGCGCTGTAGGCGACCACCGCCAGGGCGGCCCCGGAGAGGACCGCCAGAGCGGCCACCCCTCCGCGCCCCAGTCCCCTGCGGCGCAGAAACTGCACTGCGCCGGCGGCCAGGGCCGCTGCCGCCAGCAGGAGGACAAGGGCGTAGAGAAGCCCGTCCCGCAACAGGCTGTCCTGGTACCAAAAGGCGTATTCGTCCCGGGCGATCCCCGTTTGGTAGGCCACCTCTCCCCCCCAGACAAGGAGGGACAGGGAAGCGATCCCCAGGGGGATGCCGGGCCATCTCTCTGCGCTTTTTTTCATCTCCATCACCTCACTGCCATCATACACCGAAGGGCAGGGCGCTGCCTAGGAAAACCGCCCACATTCGTCCATCTGCCCTCTTTTGCGGGGAAATTTTGGGCAGCTTTCCCACCCTGCCGGTCCTGCGCCCGCCGCGCCGAATTGGCGCTGCGCCCCCCCTTTTGGAAACCCTTTGCCGCCCCGGAGGCAAGGGGTGCGCCCGACTCGGTGGACCCCTCCTCCCCATCCGCAAAGAGGAGGGGGAAGCTCTTCTCCCCTCTCCGCGGGCGGCCCCCACATCGGCCGTCCGGCGGTTTCAACGGCCCGTTTTGCAGACGGGGATTTTCCCCCTTCCACCGACAGACAAGCCGCATTTTCCCACCGCGCGGCGGCCGCGGCGGGCACCGCCTTTTTCGGGCCAAGGCGCCGCCCCTCTGCGCTCCTTTTTTGCGGCGGCAACCAAAAAAGCGGGTCCTGCTCCTCTTTGTAGAAGCAGGGCCCGCTTTCATCAGCCGCGCATCCTGTGGCGAAAGACCCAGACGGCCACCGCCAGCACCGCCACCGCGTAGCCCACCACCCACCAGAGGTGGGGGAAGACGCCGCCCCAATCCCCTGCCAGGGCGGCCCTCCCCGCCTTGACCGCGTGGATGAAGGGGAGGGCGTCCGCCACCCGCTCAAAGGCGCCGCCCACCAGGCTCACGTCGAACCAGGTGTCCGACAGCCAGGCGGAGAGGTTGGTGAGGAGGGCCCCGCAGAGCCCGCCCACCTGCCGGTCGGTAAAGAGGCTGCCGCAGAGCAGCCCGATGGCGATGAATAAAAGGGCTGTCGGCAGCAATACCGCCAGCGCCGGCAGCAGGTTTGCCGTGACGGGGAGCCCCAGACAGAGAGCCGTCAGGTAGCAGACCGCCCCCTGTGCCAGCGCCATGGGAAAGAGGGGGAGGATGTACCCCAGCAGGAAATCGCCCGCCCGCATGGGGGAGGTGAAGAGCCGCTGGACAAAGGCGCTGGTGCGGTCGCGGGCGATGAGCATCCCCGAGAAGAGGGAGATGAAGGAGAGGCCGAAGACCGCGATGCCCGGGGCCAGCCGGGCAATGGGAAAGAGCTCGGTGGGGACATTTTTCTGAATGGCGGTGAGCAGCAGCAGGAGAATGACCGGGAAGCCCATCCCAAACAGCAGGTTGATGCGGTCGCGGACGATCTCCTTGGCGTTCCTGCCCGCAAAGGCAAGGGTCCGGTTCACAGGGCAGCCCCCCTCTCCCCCGCCAGGGCGACAAAGGCGTCTTCAAAGCTGGACGCGCCTGCCTGGGCCATCAGCTCCCCGGCGGTGCCGACGGTGCGCAGCCGCCCCTCGGCCAGGATGCCGATGCGGTCGGACAGGGCCTGCGCCTCCTCCAGGTAGTGGGTGGTCAGCACCACCGTCACCCGGCCCTTGAGGCGCTGGATCTCCCGCCAGAGCTCCCGCCGGGAGAGGACGTCCAGGCCCAGGGTGGGCTCGTCTAAAAAGAGGACCTGGGGGTCGGTGATGAGGGCCAGGGCGATGCTCAGCCGCCGCTGCCAGCCGCCCGAGAGGGTGCGGGCCTGTTTCCTCTCCACCTGGGCAAAGTCCCCCTCCCGAATGGACTGGGCCGCCTTGGCGCGGGCCTCTCCCCTGCTGCAGCCGCCGATGCCGGCCATCAGTTCCAGGTTTTCGCGGACGGTGAGGTTGGGGGCCACCGCCGTCTCCTGCGGGGAGAGGCTGATGACCGCCTTGACCCGCTCCTTCTCCCGGAGGATGCTGTGGCCCATCAGCCAGGCCTCCCCCGCGGTGGGGGCAATCAGGCAGGAGAGCAGCTTGATGGCGGTGGATTTGCCCGCCCCGTTGACCCCCAGCAGGGCAAACAGCTCTCCCTGCCCGACGCACAGGTCCAGCCCGTCCAGGGCCAGTTTGTCCCGGTAGCGCTTGGTGAGGGCCTTGGTCTCAATGGCGTTCACTCCCCCTCGCCCCCTCTCTCGCTGCGGGGCGGGGCCTTCTCCCGCTGGGCGGCCTTCATCAGCTCGTGGGCAAAGGACTGCACCAGGTCGGCCTTGACGATGGCGATCCCCTGCTCCTCGTCCCCCAAAACCAGCAATTGGTCCCCGGTGGAGATGGAGAACACCTCCCGGGCCCGCTTGGGAATGACGATCTGTCCCCGCTCACCCACCCGCACCAGGCCGAAGAGATGCTTGCCTTTCGGGGTGAGCAGCGCCCCGCCCTGGCTGTCGTGGTGGTTGACCAGTTCGTCCAGGGTGATGTTGTAAAGGGTGGCCAGGGCCTGGGTGTTGGGCAGGTCGGGGATGGTCTCGCCGCTCTCCCACTTGGCGACGGCCTGGCGGGAGACCCCGATGCGCTCGGCCACCTCCTCCTGGGAGTAACCGTGGGCCCGGCGCAGAAACTGCAAATTCTCATGAATCATATTTTTCACACCTCCTATGGCTGTATTCTACCCCACCACAGCGGCCAAAACCACCAATTGCGGCTGACAGGGGGTGTTCGTTTCAGTTGCCCCTCCCCCAGCTCCCAAAGGGGGCAACCGCGCCGTCTTCGCGGGGAACAGGCCCCGCCGGCGGTCATATTGGACGGGCGATCAGGCGGTGAGACCCCTCTGATCGCTTCCCCCGCCGGAGGGGCGATCGCGGTCGGTGAGGCTTTCTGCGCCGCCGACTTCACACTTCCCGGCACCAAGTCAGCGGGTCCGAGGCGGCTGCTAGGGAAAAGGCGGCTGCCGTGTCCCTCTGTGCGGGGCGGAGCGGAGTGAGCGCCCTCCCGGCACCAAGTCAGCGGGTCCGAGGCGGCTGCTAGGGAAAAGGCGGCTGCCGTGTCCCTCTGTGCGGGGCGGAGCGGAGTGAGCGCCCTCCCGGCACCAAGTCGGCGGGTCCGAGAGCAGCTGCTGGGGAAAAGGCGGCAGCCGTGCCCCTCTACGCGGGGCGGGGCGGAGTGAGCGTCCTCCCGGCAGCCGATGGCGGGGAAAGACGGCCCGGTCCCTCTCCCCCGGCAAAAACGCAATCGGCTCCCGCCGCCCGCACTGGACTGCGATCACCCGAAAAAGGCCACCGGCTCCCGGCGGGCAGCGCACTTCTTTTCAAAGCCCTTCCGGGCCAACCGGTAGGCAGGGCCCCGAAAGGCGCGGGCCCCTGTGGGGCAGACGGCGATGCAGGCGGCACAGGAGATACACCGCTCCCCGTCGGTCTTTTTGGGGGCGGCGGGGTCGATGGCCCCGGCCGGGCAGACGGCCGCGCAGGCCCCGCAGCCGGTGCAGCGGCGGTCGCCGGAGGGGTGGAGAGGGACGGACCCCGCCTCCCTGTACGGGCGGCCGCCCGGCAGGTGGAGGGCCAGGGGCGCGGCGGGGTCAAGGGCCTCGGCCGCCGCCTTCCCCTCGGCGGCAAAGCGAGCGAGAAAGGCCGCATCCTCCCCGTCGGGGCGGCCCTGGCCCACGGTGGGGAAGATGGAGTGCTGGGCCACCGCCGCGGCCGCCCCCACCGTGTGAAAGCCTCCCGCCTCCAACAGGTCGGAGAGCTCCACCAGGCAGTCGTCAAAGTCGCGGTTGCCGTAGACCGCCACCGCCAGGGCGGGCCCACCCTCCCCCTTCAGGCGGCGCAGGCTCTCGGCACAGAGGGCGGGCACCCGCCCGGCGTAGACCGGGACGCAGACCACCGCCAGGCAGTCGGCGGAAAGGGCCCACTCCTCCGTCAGGGGCTGGCGCAGGAGGTTGCGCCCCTGAGTGGGGAGGGTGAGTCCCTCGCCGATGAGGCGTGCGGTCCGCTCGGTGGTGCCGGCGGCGCTGAAATAGATGAGCTGGGCGCTTTTGATCTTCATTTGGTTCTCCTCTTTCTCTCTCGGTTTTTCTCCACTATCCCCCAAAGAAAACAGCCTGTCAAGTGGGACCCGCTTTACAGATGCAAAAAGGGCCCGCCGGCGCCTCCTCCGCACAAAAGCGGGGAGGGGCCGAAGCGGGCCCAAAACGGCAGCGACAGGGGGTGAGGGTGAGCAAACGGCTACTCGCCGTCCTCCTCGTCCCAGTTGTGCCAGATGTCCTGCACGTCGTCGTCCTCTTCCAGGTGGTCGATGAGCAGGCCGATCTTCTTGATTTGGTCGGGGTCGTCCAGGTGGGTGGTGGTGCTGGGGAGATAGGCCACCTCGGCCGAGTAGAAGACAAATCCCTTTTTGTCAAAGTACTCCCGCGCGGCGGAGAAGCCCTCGGGGGCGACGGTGCACTCGATCACCCCGTCCTCAAAGGTGTAGTCCTCCACCCCGGCTTCCAGGGCGTCCTCCATAAAGGCCTCCTCGTCCACCCCGTCGGCGTTCAGGTCGATGACCCCCTTCTGGGTGAAGAGGAAGGAGACACAGCCCGACTGGCCCAGGTTGCCGCCGAACTTGTCAAAATAGTGGCGGATGTTGGCCGCGGTGCGGTTGCGGTTGTCCGACAGGGTCTCCACCAAAAAGGCGGTGCCACCGGGGCCGTATCCCTCGTAGAGGATCTCTTCATAGGTGTCCTTGCCCTCGCCCATAGCCTTTTTGATGACCCGCTCGATGTTGTCGTTGGGCACGTTGTTGGCCTTGGCATTGGCGATGGCGTCGCGCAGCTTGGAGTTGGAGGCGGGGTCAGGCCCGCCCTCTTTGACGGCGACCGAGATCTCCCGGCCGCACTTGGTGAAGATCTTGGCCTTCGCGCCGTCGGTCTTCTCCTTCTTGCGCTTGATGTTGTTCCACTTGGAATGTCCCGACATGGTGTGTCCTCCTTTTTCCTATTTTGGTTCGCCGGGCGGGGTGGGGTCACAGGGGCCCTCCCGCTCTTCCATTTCTAAGATGGCGGCGATGAGCTCGTTCAGCCGCGCCGTCTCGCCCTTTAAGTCCAGGTAGCCCACCAGGGCTTCCAGCCCAGTGGCAGCCCGGTACTCCGCTGGGCTGGCGTTTTTGGGGACGGTCACCCCGCTGGCGTTGCGCCCCCGCTTGTAGATCTGCTGCTCCTCCTCGGTGAGGCGGTCGTATATGTAGCGCACGGCCCGGCACTGGGCCGAGGCGCGCACGTGCTGCACACAGAGGTTGTGGAGCTTTTTGGGGGGCATGCTCCCCCCCGCCTCCACCAGGTAGCGGCGGATCGCCAGCTCGTAGACCCCGTCGCCGAGAAAGGCCAGGGTCAGCGGGCTGAGCTGTTTTGGGTGTTCCAAAGGCATCCCCCTCTTTTAGTAGACAAAGGTGAACTCAAAATCGCCCACCCGCACGGTGTCCCCCTCCTGGATGCCCATCTCCTCCAGCCGGTCGATGACGCCGCTCTGGCGCAGCACTCGCTGGAAGTACTGAAGGGACTCGTAGTCGTCCATATTGACCGAGCCCAGCAGGGCCCCGGCCCAGTCGCAGACCACCTCGTAGGCCGCGTCGTCGGCCCGGCGGACGGTGAACTGGCTGTAGTCGAGGGGCTTTGCCTCCTCCCGCACGAAATCGCTCTCGTAGCGGACGATGGGGGGCAGCTCTTCCAGGGCGCGGCTGACGGCGTTCACCAGGTCCCGCAGGCCCTGGCGGGTGGCGGCGGAAAGCACATAGAAGGGATAGCCCTGCTCGCGGACAAAGGCGCCAAAGCGCGCGATCTGCTCATCGCTGGCCAGCTCGCACTTGTTGGCGGCCACAATCTGCGGCCGCTGGGCCAGCTCACTGCTGAAGTTTTCCAGCTCTCGGTTGATGGCGGCAAAGTCCTCGCAGGGGTCGCGCCCCTCCAGGCCCGAGACGTCCACCACGTGCAAGATCAGCCGGCAGCGGTCCACGTGGCGCAGGAAGTCGTGTCCCAGGCCGACCCCCTCGCTGGCCCCCTCGATGAGGCCGGGGATGTCGGCCATGACGAAGGAGTGCCCCTCCTCCACCGAGACCACCCCCAAGACCGGGGAGAGGGTGGTGAAGGGGTAGTTGGCGATCTTCGGTTTGGCGGCGCTCACCGCCGAGATGAGGGTGGACTTGCCCACGTTGGGGAAGCCCACCAGCCCCACGTCCGCCAACAGCTTGAGTTCCAGCACCAGCTCGAACTCCTCCCCCGGCTGGCCGGGCTTGGCAAAGCGGGGCACCTGGCGGGTGGCGGTGGCGAAGCGGGCGTTCCCCGCGCCGCCCCGGCCGCCCAGGGCCACGGCCACTGGCTCGTCCCCCGACAAGTCGGCCATCACCTTGCCGGTGCCGGCCTCCTTCACCAGAGTGCCCTTGGGGACCTTGATGAGGATGTCCTGCCCGCTCTTCCCCTTGCGATTGCCGCCGGAGCCGTTTTCACCCCGCTCGGCCGCGAACTTGCGCTTGAAGCGAAAGTCCACCAGGGTGGAGAGGTTGGTGTCCACCTGAAAGACCACGTTGCCGCCCCGGCCGCCGTCGCCGCCGTCCGGGCCGCCCGCGGCCACATATTTTTCCCGGCGGAAGGAGACGGCCCCGTCCCCCCCGTCGCCGGCCTTGACCTTGATTTTCACTACATCGACAAACATCGGTTCACCCGTTCGCGCCCGCTGGCGCGCCTTTCTCGGAGAGCGCTCTCCCGCCCTGCCTCTCCCCCTTACCTTTTCCCGGTTTGCCGGGGCCCATGCGGGCGGGCGGGGGAGCGGCGGCCTTTTTTCAAAAGGAAATCCCGAGCTTTCGCCCGGGATTTCCGAAAAGGCTCATCTGCAAAGGGCGAAAAACCGCCGGGTCGCTTTTCTACGCCTCGTAGACGCTGACCTTTTTGCGGTCTTTGCCGACGCGCTCGAACTTCACCTTGCCGCTAACTTTGGCAAACAGGGTGTCGTCAGACCCGCGGCCCACGTTCTCACCCGGGTGGATGTGGGTGCCGCGCTGGCGGACCAGGATGTTGCCGGCCAGCACGAACTGACCGTCGCCCCGCTTCACGCCAAGGCGCTTGGACTCGGAGTCACGGCCGTTCCGGGTGGAACCGACGCCTTTCTTATGGGCAAAAAACTGGATATTGAGTTTCAGCATTCCTCTACACCTCCGTATCGGTTATGACAATGTTTTTGGGATAGTCCTGCGCCAGCAGCGACAGCTGCAGGTACAGGCTTTCAAAGAGCAGCTTGGCGCCCTCGCCCCCCCCTTCGCAGCGAAGGGAGATGTCCCCCTCGTGTACCGAGAGGTCGGCGGGCAGCCCCGCGCACTCCGTCAGGCCGTTCGCCGCCATCTGCACCGCAGAGGTGACCGAGGCGCAGACAATGTCCTGTCCGCTCTCGGCAAAGCCGGCGTGGCCCTTGACTCGAAACCCGACGATCTCGCCGCCGCGGCGGCAAAAGCGGATGCGAATCATTTCCTTACGCGTTGATGGCGGTGATCTCTACCTTGGTGTAGGGCTGCCGGTGGCCCATCTTGCGCTTGGAGTCCTTTTTGGGGCGGTAGGTGAATACCGTGATTTTTTTGCCCTTGCCGGACTTGACGATCTTGCCGGTGACGTTGGCGCCCTCGACAAAGGGGGTGCCGACCTTCAGCCCGTCGTCGCCGGAGATGGCCACGACCTGCTCGAAGGTGTAGTCGGCGCCGTCTTCTGCGTCGAGCTTCTCGATGTAGACGACATCGCCCTGGGAAACCTTGTACTGCTTCCCGCCGGTCTGGATAACTGCGTACATATTTGCACCTGCTTTACATTAGACTCGCTGTATACATAGGCGGCGGGAGACCCGCTCTTGTGTTTGCCCAGAACATGCGGCTTCCCTAGTTTAGCAAATTTCTCCCGCCCTGTCAAGGGAAAATCCCCATGACAAAGCCGTTTTTCGCGGTTTTTGCGCCCCTATCTCCCCCCGGCGGCGCGCAGGGTGTTTTGCATGAGCATGGCGATGGTCATCGGCCCCACCCCGCCGGGGACCGGGGTGATGTAGGCGGCCTTTTGGGCGGCGGCAAAGTCCACGTCCCCGCAGAGTTTGCCGGCGGCGTCCCGGTTCATCCCCACGTCGATCACCAGGGCGCCGGGCTTCACCATCTCGCCGGTGACAAAGCCCGCCCGCCCCACCGCCGCCACCAGGATGTCGGCCCGGGCGGCAATCTCCTGCAGGCCCTGGGTGCGGGAGTGGCAGACGGTGACGGTGCCGTTTCGCCCCAACAGCAGCAGGGCAGTCGGCTTGCCCACGATGTTGGAGCGGCCGATGACCACGCAGTGCTTGCCCTCCACCGAGACGCCAGTGGAGTCGATGAGTTCCAATATCCCCGCGGGGGTGCAGGGGACAAAGCCGGGCTCCCCCACCAGCAGCCGGCCGGCGCTCTGGGGGTGAAAGCCGTCCACGTCCTTGTCGGGGGGGATGGCCTCGATGACCGCCCGCTCGTCGATCTGCGGCGGCAGGGGGAGCTGCACCAGGATGCCATGCACCGCATCGTCGCCGCCCAGGGCGGCGATGCGCGCCAGCAGCTCCTCCTGGGTGGTCTGCACCGGGAGGCGGTAGACCCGGGAGGAGATGCCCACCTCGGCGCAGGCCCGCTCCTTGTTGCGCACATAGATCTGGCTGGCCGGGTCCTCCCCCACCAGCAGCACTGCCAATCCGGGGGTGACGCCGCGCTCCTCCCGCAGGGCGCGGCAGCCGGCGGCGACCCGGGCGCGGACGGCGGCGGCCACCGCCTTGCCGTCGATGAGGGCGGCGCTCAACGGCCGTCCTCCGCGTCGGGGGCGTCAGAGGCCTCGGGCTCCGGGTCGGCGGGGCCCGCCTCGCCCTCTTCCGGGGCGGACGGTCCGGGTCCTCCCTCCCCCTCGGCGGCCGCCGCGGCGCGGGCCAACTGCCAGGCCTGGGGGCGCAGGTAGCTCTCGTCGTGGGCGGCGCGGATCTTGCCCTTGACGATCAGCCAGGTGATCAGGGCGGCGACGACGCAGGCCCCGGCCAGCAGCTGGGAGACCCGCAGCCGGCCGATCATCAGGCTGTCGGTGCGCAGCCCCTCGATCCAGAAGCGGCCCAGGCCGTACCAGCCAATGTAGATAAGGAACATCTCGCCGTCAAAGCGGCGGTGTTTGGTGTAGAAGTGGAGGATCAAAAAGCCCGCCAGACACCAGAGGAACTCGTAAAAAAAGCAGGGGTGCACCGGCATGGTGGGGTCCACCGCCACCCCCAGGTCGGCCAGGGCGGTGGCGTGGCGGGAGAGGTAGGCCTCGGTGTTTGGGGAGTACATCCCCCAGGGGAGGGTGGTGTTGGAGCCGAAGGCCTCCTGGTTGAAAAAGTTGCCCCAGCGGCCCAGGGCCTGGCCGATGAAGAAACCCATCCCCGCCAGGTCCAGCACCGGCAGCACCTTCATCTTCTTGACCCGGCAGGCGATGGCCCCCACCAGGATGGCCCCAATGAGCCCGCCGTAGATGGCCATCCCGCCGGTGCGGAAGTTGAAGATCTGCCAGAGGTTGTCCTTGAACTGGTCAAAGGCGTAGGCCACATAGTAGGCCCGCGCGCCGATGATGCCGCCGAAAAAGCCCCAAAAGACCACGTCCAAAAAGTCGTCGCCCTTCACCCCGAAGAGCTTGGAGCGGCGGTAGCAGTAGAGCACCGCCAGCACCAGCCCCAAGCAGATGACCACGGCGTACCAGTAGATTTCAAAGCTGCCGATCTTGAGGGCCACGTCATTGATTTTCAGATCGAGCCCCAGTCCGGGAAAACGCACTTCCATTGCAAAATCCTCCTTGTTTGTCGGGTGGTGGGTCCGCCCCGCGGGCGGCTATCTCTCCTCTTTCTTGGGCCAGATGATGGAGACCGCGCTGCGCTCCTGGCGCAGGATCTCGGCAAACCGGGCCTGCACGGTGGCAAAGCGAAGGGACTTGATGAAGTCGATGCTGTCGTACAGGGTGCAGCCCTGGAAATGGGCCCCCACCAGGGCGGTGGCAATGGCCTCGGGCCGGCCGAAGGTGCGGATATAGCGGCCGTAGATGCCCTTTTTGATCCGCTCGAAGTCCTCCCGGGGGAGGCCCTCCCGCCGGGCCTTTTCGATGGCCGCGTAGAGGCAGTAGGAGAACTCGCCGGTCTTCTGGGTCTCGCAGGAAAAGAGGAGGGCGTGGTAGCTGTCGCCGCTGAACACGTCGTAGCCGAAGGTGGGGCCGATGATCCCCGCCTCGTACATCTCGCGGTAGAAGTCGCTGGTCTCGCCGGTGAGCAGTTCCAGGATCACCGTGTCCACCACTCGGTCAAAGGGGCTCTCCACCGGGGCCTCCTTAAAGCCCACCGTCACCAGGGGAACGGCGATCTGCAAGCTCTCCTCGGCGTAGGTCTTGACGATCTCCCGCGGCTCGTAGACCCGCTCGCGGCGCAGGGAGAAGGGGCCCTCGGGGGCCTGACTGCAGCGCTGCCGGCAGACTTCCAGCACCTCGTCCGGGTCGATGTTGCCGGCCACCGCCAACACCATGTTGCGGGGGTCGTAGAAGAGGCGGTGCACCCGCTCCAGGGTGGCGCGGTCGATCTTTTGGATCGAGTCCACCGTGCCGGCGATGTCCTCCTTCACCGGGTCGTTGTGGTAGAGGCAGCCCAGCAGGTCGAAGGTGGAGCGCCAGTCCGGGTCGTCGTCGTACATCTTGATCTCCTGGGCGATGATCCCCTTCTCCTTCTCCACGTTCTCGTCGGTCAGGTAGGGCGCGCCGATCTGCCCCAGGAGGATGTCCACCGACTGGGCCACGTTCTGGGTGGCGGTGAAGAGGTAGCAGGTGCGGTCAAAACTGGTGTAGGCGTTGGCGCTGGCCCCGGTCTTGGCGAACTTCAAAAAGAGGTCGCCCTCCTCGCTCTCAAAGAGCTTGTGCTCCAAAAAGTGGGCCACCCCGGCGGGGATGTGCACTTCCTCCTCCCCGTCGAAAAAGGCGCAGTCCTGACTGCCCACCTTGCACCCCAGCAGGCAGTGGGCGGTGGAGAGCCCCTCGGTGGGGTAGAGCAGGACCGTCAGCCCAGAGGGCATGACCGCCTTCTGGTAGCCGCCTGCAAACCCCTTGGCGCGAATCGTCTCGGTGCGAACCAAATCCATCCCGTCTCCTCTCGCAAACAGTCGCTTGTCTTCCATCTCGCCGCCCCCCTAGAGCGCCCGCTGCCGGGGCTTGAGCAGGTAGCGGAGCCGCTGGGAGAAGCTGGCGCAGACGGCCATGACCTCTTCCCGGGTGGCGGCCTCGATCTGGGCGGCCGCGTCCTGGGGGGACTGGGCGTCCCCCTCCAGCACCTGGCCCAGGTACCAGGGGTCCAGCTCGGCCAGGGAGTCCTCCATGGCGGTCATGCTGTTTTTCAGGTAGGCCTTGGCGTCCTGCAACTCCTCGTCGGTAAAGTTGCCGGCGGCCAGCTCCGCCAGTTCGCGGCGGATGCTCTCCTCGGCGCGGGGGACGTCCTTCTCGTCCAGCCCGCAGTCCACTGTCAGCACCCCGGTCACCCGGTTGAAGCGGGCGTCGCAGTAGTAGCAGAGGCTCTGCTTCTCCCGCACGTTGGCAAAGAGGCGGGAGAAGGGCGCCCCCCCGAAGAGGGCGACGGCCGCCCGCACCGCCCCGTACTGCTCGGGGGCGAACCGGCGAGCGGGCAGGAAGCTCAGGGCCAGCTTGGACTGGGTGACCGAGAGGGCCTCCTCCACCTCCCTGGGGCCCTCGGTCGAGGGCAGCGGGGGGAGGGAGAAGACGGCGGGCCGGGGCGGCAGGCCACCCAACTGCCGGGCAAAGACCTCGGCCGCGCCCGAGAAGTCGCCCCGGCCGCTGCAGAGGATCTCCACCTGGGCGCTCTCCAGCAGCCGCTGCAGGGCCCGGTAGAGGGCCGCCCCGTCTAGGGCCAGGACCGCCTCTTTGGTGCCCAGGCGGAAGCCGGCCAGGGGGGTCCCCGCATAGAGGATCTCCCGGCTGCGCCCCAGGGCGTAGGCCCGCTTGTTGTTGATCTCGCTGTCGATCTCCTCGCAGAGGTTTTTCTGCTCCACCGCCACCTCGTCGGGGAGGAAGGCGCCCCCGGGGGCGTTGGGCCGCAGCAGCATGTCGCAGAGGAAGTCGGCCAGTTCGCCGTTGATCTTCTCCCGCTTCCAGGCAAAGGTCTCGTCGATGGTCTGCACCGCCAGGCTCAACACCTGGCAGCCCCCCAGGGTGGCGAGGGTGCAGTCGTAGTAGGCCCCGTAGAGGTCGTAGAGCTTGCGGTTGAGGGGGGCAAAGCCGGGGTAGCGCTCGCTCCCCCGCCGCAGCAGGTAGGAGAGCATCGCCCCCTGGGCCGACGCCTCCTCGCTGCGGGGGAAGCAGAGGTTGACGGAGATGCGGTTGCAGACGTAGCGCCCGTCCCCCAGGGTGGTGAGGGAGATCCCCTCGGCAAGGGTTTTTCGTTCCATGTATGACAGTCCTTCCGTTGTCTTTCTCAAATCCATTCGCTCACCGGGCCGGGCTGCCGCTGCCCATGATGGCCTGGGCCACCCGGACCCCGTCCACCGCCGCCGAGACGATCCCCCCAGCGTAGCCCGCCCCCTCCCCGCAGGGGTAGAGGCCGAAGGCCGCCGGGGAACAGAGGTCCTCCCCCCGCAGGACGCGCACCGGGGAGGAGGTGCGGGTCTCCACCCCGGTGAGGAGGGTGTCGGCCGCGTCAAAGCCGGGCAGCTTGCGCCCGAAGTCCCGCAGCCCCAGCTGAAGCATCCCGTACACCCGGGGCGGGAAGAGGCGGGAGAAGTCGGCTGGGGCGACCCCCAGGGCGTAGCTGGGGACCACCCGGCCAAAATTCGCCCCCGGCCGCCCGGCCAAAAAGGCGTCGGCGCTCTGGCAGGGGGCCCGGTAACCGCCGCCCCCCAGGGCAAAGGCCGCCCGCTCCAGCTGGCGCTGAAAGGCGATGCCCGCCCGGGGGTCCTGGCCGAAGTCCCGGCTGTCCACCCCGGCCACCAAGGCGCTGTTGGCGTTGGGGCCGCTGCGGGCGTACTCGCTCATCCCGTTGACCACCACGCCCCCCTCTTCGGAGGCGGCGGGGACCACCGTTCCCCCCGGGCACATGCAGAAGGTGTAGACCCCCTGCCCGTCCACCCGGCGGGAGAGCTGGTACTCCCCCACCGGCAGGTGGGGGTCCCCGGCCAGATCGCCGTAGAGGCCCCGGTCGATGTCCCCCTGCAGGTGTTCGACCCGGACCCCCACCGAAAAGGGTTTGGGCGCCACCGGCAGTCCCTTGTCAAAGAGCAGCGCAAAGGTGTCCCGGGCGCTGTGGCCCACTGCCAGCACCAGCCGGGAACAGGGGATCTTCTCCCCCCCGGCGGTGCAGGAGACCACCCGGCCCCCGGCGATCTCGATTTCTTCCAGGCGGGTATCGAAGCGGATCTCGCCGCCCAGGCGGAGGATCTCCCCCCGCACATTTCGCACCACCTGCCGCAGCCGGTCGGTGCCGATGTGGGGCTTGGCCCGGTGCAGGATCTCCTCCGGCGCGCCGAAGGCGGCCAACTGCCGCAGCACCCAGCCGCAGCGCTCGTCCCCGATGCGGGTGGTGAGCTTGCCGTCCGAGAAGGTGCCGGCGCCCCCCTCCCCGAACTGGACGTTGCAGGCCGGGTCCAGCTCTCCGGTGCGCCAAAACCGCTCCACCGCCGCCACCCGGCGCTCCACTGGGGCGCCCCGCTCCAGCACCAGGGGGCGGTATCCCTGCCTCGCCAGGGCCAGGGCGCAGAACATCCCCGCCGGGCCCAGGCCCACCACCACCGGCCGGTGGGCCAGCGGCGCCCCGGCGGGGGCAAAGGCGGGCGGGGTCTCCCGCACCAGGCGCACCCCCTGCTCCCGGGCGGCGAGGCGCTCTTCCAGGGCGGGGTCGCGCAGCGCCAACTCGGCGCTGCAGACATAGCGCACCCGGTCGCGGCGGCGGGCGTCGAGGGAGACCTTGGCCAGGTGGCTCTCCGCCAGTTGGGCGGGTCTCAGCCCCAGGCGGCGGAGCGCCTTCTGGCAGGCGGTGGTCGGGTCCTCCCCCAGGGGGACGGGGATATTCTGCACCAAGATGGCCAAGGGGCGGCCTCCTCTCTCAAAAATCTCTTGTGGGTCTCCTATTTGGCGCTCACCTTCACCACCACTTCATAGCTGCCGGTGGGCCAGACCATGGCCCCGCTGGTGGTGGAGAGCTGCACCGGCACGTTGTACTGGCCGTTTTTCAGCTCGATGGACGAGCCGTCCACTTCGGCGACGATGTCGGTCCCCTCCAGGGCGTCGATGTCGCCGTGCAGCCCCACGAACTTCACCCCGTAGAGGCGGCGGGTCACCACCGAGATGTCGTAGTTCTCGGGGACGTTGATGACGTTGATGTTGGAGACGGTGAAGCTGCCGCCGTCGTAGCGGCTGCCGAAGCTGACGGCCACCGAGTCGAAGTCGTCCAGGTTGACAAAGCCGGTGGGCAGCTGGTCTTGCACCTGGAAGGTATAGCCGTTTTTGTAGTCGAAGTCCAGCACGTTGACGTAGCCCAGGGTGATGGCGGTCATCCGGTCCACCGTCTCGGCGGGGCCGGCCACCTGGATGGCGGTCTCGCTCAGGTCGTACTGCAGGGCGCTGCCGTCCAGCCCGCTGGGCAGGTTGGTGAAGGCCACCTTCAGGGGCAGGGTGGCCTTTTTCAGCACCGGGATGGTCACCTGCACCTTGGGGGTGTCGACAGAGAGGGTGCTGCCCAGCTCGATCTCGCTGCCGTCGGCGGCGTAGAGGCGGACCTCCGCCTCCACCTTGGCGGTCTTTGCCAACTTGGTGTCCTTGCCGTCCAGCCGGACCTCGGCCTTGGCCACCTGATCCACCGCCGACTCGGGCCCCTTGACGGTGATCTCCTTGGGGTTGGCGGCGGAGGAGCCGAGGATGTAGCCCTCCTCCGCGGTGTAGCCGGAAACGGCGACGGACAGTTCGGTCTTGAGGGTCTTGACCCGGTCAAAGGTCAGCTCCACCTGCTCGGGGGAGACCGAGAGGATGGTGAAGTCGGCCGCCGAGTCGGCCTTTACCGCCCGCAGGGAACAGGTGTACTTCCCCGCCTCGGTGACGCTGGTGAGCACCGGGTAGACCACGATGTCGGAGGGCTTGAGGGAGCCCACCACCTCGCGGCGGCCCTCCACCTTGACGCGGACGGTGCGGTTTTGCCCGTCCACCACGTCCAGCCCCACCGAGGACAGGGTCTCGTTGCTGCCGGAGATGGTGATGGGCACGTCGGAGACGGTGGTGGTGATGGTGGGGCTGATGGTGAAGGCCACCACGAACCAAAAGAGGATGGCCACCCCCACCGAGAGCACCTTCATGAAGCGGCTGTCGTCCATCAGCCGCTGAAAATCGAGTTTCTTCATCTGTGTTCCCTCCTGCCAAAGGGGAAGCGGCGTTTTTTCTGCTCGGCGGCGGGGGCCTGGGGCAGCAGCTCGTTGGAGAGCAGCCGCTGCAGGTAGTCGCGCTCGATGCCCCGGTGGAGGTGGCCGTCGCAGGCCACCGAGATGAGGCCGGTCTCCTCGCTGACCACCACCACCACCGCGTCGGAGTTTTCAGAGACCCCCAGGGCCGCCCGGTGGCGGGTGCCCAGCTCCTTGCTGATCTCAAAGTTTTGGGAGAGGGGGAGGAAGCAGCCCGCCGCGCAGACGCGGCCGTCGCGCATCACCACCGCCCCGTCGTGCAGGGGGGTGTTGACGAAGAAGAGGTTGCCGAAGAGCTCGACGCTGGGCTCGGCGTCCACCACGGTGCCGGTGGAGATGATGTCCCCCAGCTTGGTCTTCCGCTCGATGACGATGAGGGCGCCGGTCTTTTTGCCCGAGAGGATGTCGGCGGCGTCACAGACCACGACGATGGCCTTCTCCACCTTTTTGCGGGTGGCTTCGTCCACCGTGGAGCCGGAGGAGAAAAACCGCAGGCTGCGCAGTTTGGTGCGGCCCACCTTCTCCAGCGCGCGGCGGATCTCGGGCTGAAAGACCACCACCAGCGTCACCACCCCGAATTGGAGGATGGCGTTGAGGAGGAATTTCAGCGATTCCAGCCCCAGCTGGGAGGCCAGCACATAGGCCACCAAAAAGACGATGACCCCCTTGAGGAGTTGGGCCGCCCGGGTCTCCCGCACCAGGATAAAGGCGACATAGACGATGTAGGAGACGATGGCCACGTCCAGAACATCCATGACGGTGATGGTCTTGATGACGCTGACCAGCGAGTCGAAAAACGTGGTGATGGCTTGCATGGATAAGCCCCCTTCTATGGCAAAGGTTACAGGTGTTTACAGGGCGGGTCCCCCCGCCCTGTCGGGGGAGGGAGGGGTCTCGATGGGCAGCAGCAGGCAGACGCTGTGGGCGGCAATGCCCTCCCGGCGGCCGGTGAAGCCCAGGTGCTCCTCGGTGGTGGCCTTGACGCTGATGTTTTCCAGTTCGGTCTGCAGGTCGCCGGCCAGGTTGCGGCGCATCTGCTCTATGTACGGGGCCAGTTTGGGGGCCTGGGCGATGACGGTGCAGTCCAGGTTGCCCAGCTTGTAGCCGCGCTCCTTCATCATCTCCCGCACCGCCCGCAACAGGGCGCGGCTGTCGGCGCCCTTGTACATGGGGTCGGTGTCGGGGAAGTGGGCGCCGATGTCCCCCAGCGCCAGGGCGCCCAGGATGGCGTCCATGGCGGCGTGCAGCAGCACGTCGGCGTCGGAATGGCCCAGCAGCCCCTGGTCGCAGGGCACGTCCACCCCGCCCAAAATCAGCTGCCGCCCCGGCGAAAAGGCGTGCACGTCATACCCGTGCCCGATGCGGATCGCTTGCATCTCTACTCCCCCCTCACGGCCAGGATCTGCTCGCAGAGAGCCAGGTCTTCCGGCGTGGTGATCTTGATGTTTTGATAGCTCCCCTGCGAGAGGTAGACGCGCCGTCCGGCGCTCTCGAAGAGCTGGCAGTCGTCGGTGTAATCCCGCCCCTGGGCGAGGGCCTCCTCCATGGCGCGGCGGTAGGTCCCCACCTCGAAGATCTGCGGGGTCTGGCAGGCAAACAGGGTGGCCCGGTCGGGGGTGGAGTCGATGAAGCCGTCCTCCCCCCGCACCTTGATGGTGTCCTTCACCGGGACGGCGGCCGCCGCCCCGCCGTGGGCGATGGCGTCGCGCAGCACCCGGCGGATGAGGGCCTTGTCGCAGAGGGGACGGGCCCCGTCGTGGACGGCCAGGTACTGGCAGCGCCCGTCGAGACAGGCAAGGCCGATGGCCGCCGACTGCTGGCGGCTCTCCCCCCCGCGGACGATCTGGCTCACCTTCCCCAGCCGCCAGCGGGCGCAGAGGTCGGCCACCTTGGCGATCGACTCCTCCCGGGTGACCACCACGATCTCGCCGATCTCCCGGCACTCCTCAAAGCACAGCAGGGCGCGGGCCAGACAGGGGATCCCCCCCACCGGGGCAAACTGCTTGTCGATCCCCTCCATTCGGCTGGCGCTGCCGGCGGCCACCACGATGGCCGACACAAAAGGCCGCTTCTCCCCCACGGCGCACCCCTCCTCCAAACGAAAAAAAGAGGCCGCCCAACCGGCTGCAAAAGGGCGGCTCAAAACGCTCCTATACGCCTAACAGTATACTATAAAACCCCTGTCGTTTAAACCCCTGATTTTTCCTGTTCGCCAAAAGTTCACAAAAGCGGCGGCCCTTCCTTGGGCGAAATGACCCCGCCGCCAAAAAAGGGGGTGAAACTTTGGCCAAAGCCCCCATTGCCAGCCCCCGCCGCGGGCGGATATAGTGTTGTTGTGCGACCATTTCGCCGGCTGTGCGCCGGCCCGATAGAAGGAGCGAGTGACAAATGGACAAACAGCAGATCAAGGCGGCCGTCTGCGCGGCCATCGACCAAAACCGGGACAAGCTCATCGCCCTGGGCAAGGACATCTTCGCCCACCCCGAGCTGGGCTATAAGGAGACCCGCACCAGCGCCCTGGTGCAGCAGATGTTTGAGGAGCTGGGGCTGCCCTACCAAAACGGGTTGGCCCTCACCGGGGTCAAGGCCCGGGCCGCCGGGCGGGACCACCGCGCCACCGTCGCGGTGATGGGAGAATTGGACGCGGTGGTCTCCCCCCTGCACCCCAACGCCGACAAGCAGACCGGCGCGGCCCACGCCTGCGGCCACAACGCCCAGATCACCACCATGTTGGGGGCGGCCATGGGCCTTTGCCTCTCGGGGGCGATGGAGCAGCTGGACGGGGACGCGGTCTTCATGGCGGTGCCCGCCGAGGAATTTGTGGAGCTGGAGTACCGGGAGAAGCTGCTGCGCGACGGCAAGATCGAATTTTTGGGCGGCAAGCAGCAGCTGATCGCCGAGGGCGCCTTTGACGACGTGGACATGGCGATGATGGTCCACTCGATGCCCGGGGCCCCCACCCCCCAGTTCACCGCCGTGGGCGCGGGTTGTTCGGGCTTTGTGGGCAAACTGGTGAAATACCGCGGCAAGGAGGCCCACGCCGGGGCCGCCCCCCACGACGGCATCAACGCCCTCAACGCCGCCTGCCTGGGGCTGATGGGGATCAACGCCCAGCGGGAGACCTTCAAGGACGAGGACGGCATCCGGGTGCACCCCATCATCACCAAGGGGGGCGATTTGGTCAACATCGTCCCCGCCGACGTGCGCATTGAGACCTATGTGCGGGGCCGGGGGATCGACGCCATCGTCGACGCCAGCAAAAAGGTGGACCGGGCCCTGCGGGGCGGGGCCATGGCCGTGGGGGCCGAGGTGGAGATCGTGCAGCTGCCCGGCTACCTGCCCATCGACACCAACCGCCAGATGGACGCCCTGTTCATGCAAAACGCCGCCGCGCTGGTGGGGGAGAAAAACGTGGTGGACGCCAGCGCCATCCCCGCCGGGGGCGGCAGCTCCGACGTGGGGGATCTGAGCCTGGTCATCCCCACCATCCAGCCGGTGGCCGGCGGCTTCAGCGGCACCGCCCACGCCATGGACTTTTTGGTCTGCGACGAGGAGATGGCCTACATCAACCCCGCCAAGATGATGGCCTGCACCGTGGTCGACCTGCTCTGCGATGGGGCCGAGGCCGCCTGCCAGGTCAAGGCCGAGTACAAGCCCACCTACACCAAGGAGACCTACCTCGCCTTCTGGCGGGAATTCGTCAAGGCCCAGTAAAACATCCAATGCCCTTTGGCGCCCGCCGCCCCCCCTTTTTCGGGGGGCGACGGGCGCCTTTTTGGGCGTGTACAGGGGTCCGGGAAGGACCCCGCGGGCAGACCAGGGAAAAAGCCCCTGCCCGCAGGGCCGCCCCAAAGGCCGCGGCAGACCCGTCTCGGGGCGTTTTCCTTCCCCCCCTCCCCCCCAGAAAGAGGGGCCCACCGACAAGCGCAGTCCACCCCGCCCTTGCCCCTCCGCCAAAAAACTGGTAAAATAGGCGGACAAAACTGGAAGGGGGAAGCGGTGGATGGCCATTGTTTTGGAGACCGAGCGGCTTGTTTTGCGGGAGATGGAGCAGGGGGATCTCGACGACCTGGCCCAGATGCTTCAGGACCCGCAGGGGATGCTGGCCTACGAGCACGATTTCACCCCCGAGGAGGTGCAGGACTGGCTGGACCGGCAGCGGGGCCGCTACGCCCGGTGCGGCTACGGCCTCTGGGCGGCCTGCCGAAAGGACAGCGGCGAGATGGTGGGCCAGGCAGGGCTGACGTGGCAGCCCTGCGAGGGGACAGAGGTGCTGGAGGTGGGCTACCTCCTCAAGCGCCGGTGCTGGCACCAGGGCTACGCCCGGGAGGCGGCCGCCGCCTGTGTCAACTACGCCTTCACGGTCCTGGGGGCCGAGAAGGTGCACGCCGTCATCAAAGCCGACAACCTGCCCTCCATCCGGGTGGCCCGCGCCCTGGGGATGGAGCGGGAGCGGGCCTTTCTCACCCGCTATTACAGCGGCGAGCGGCTGCACTACCTCTACGCCGTCTGCCGCCCGCCCCAGGAGGGGTGAGGGGCAGGGAATGAAAAAGAGAGAGGGGGGACGACTGGTCCCCCCTCTCTCTTTTGGGCGATCTTCGCATCTCCCCCATCAGCGCACGGTGCGCAGGGCCTCGATGAACTGGTCGGTGAGGACCGGGTCAAACTGGGTACCCCGGCAGCGCGCCAGCTCCACGATCCCCTCCTCAAAGGTGCGCCCCTTTTTGTAGGGCCGGTCCGAGAGGATGGCGTCAAAGCTGTCCACCAGGGTGAGCACCCGCGACAGGTAGGGGATCTCCTCCCCCTTCAGGCCGTCGGGGTAACCGCTGCCGTCGTAGCGCTCGTGGTGGTGGCGGACCAGTTCGGCGGTAAAGGCCAAACTGGGCAGGTTTTGCAGGATGTAGGCCCCCTCCTCGGGGTGGCGCTTCATCTCCCCCCACTCCTCGTCGGTGAGGCCGATGGGTTTGAGCAGCACCTCTTTGGGGATGTTGATCTTCCCCACGTCGTGGACATAGGCGGCATAGACCAACTGCCCCGCCTCCTCCGGCGGGAGGGCCAGCTGCCGGGCCATCATGTCGGCGTAGTAGACCACCCGCTCGGTGTGGCCAAAGGTGTACATGTCCCTGGAGTTGACCACGGCGATGAGGGCCCTGATGGAGGCCAGGGCCTCCTCCACCCCCTCGCTCCCCTCCCGGGGGAACTGCTCCAGCAGCGAGACGTAGACCTCCACCCGGTTTTTGCGGAAGAACTTGGCCCGGTAGAGGGCGTCGTCCCCGCTGTGCACCAGCTCCTTGTAGTCCACCTGCTGGGGGGTGCGGGCAGCCACCCCGCAGGAGATGGTCAGCCGCCCGCCGGGCAGCACCTCCTCCCCGGGGAAGGGGTGCTCCTCCACCGCGGCGCGAAGCCGCTCGGCCAGGGCGCGGGCTTCCTCCTCCCCCACCCCCGGGAGGATGAGGGAGAACTCCTCCCCGCCGTAGCGAAAAATCTGCTCCCCGCCCCCCAGCAGTTGGGTGAAGAGCCCCGCCATGGCCGCCAGGGCCGTGTCGCCGGCCTGGTGCCCGTGGCAGTCGTTATAGGTCTTGAAGTAGTCCACGTCGGCAAAGATGAGGGAGAGGGGCTGGTCCTCTTTCACCGCCCGCTCAAAACTCGCCTGCACCGCGTCGTAAAAGCTGCGGTGGTTGAGAAGGCCGGTGAGCCCGTCCACTCGCACCTGCTTCTCCAAGCTGGCGATGTACTCCTGCCGGATCTGGGAGTAAAAGCCCAGCGCCCAGGCGGTGACGATGAAGGCCCCGCAGAGGAGCAGGTCGTTTTGCATCTGCAGGTTGACCCCGCCCTGGGTGGGGGCCCAGATCGCGTCGATGGCCACGATCGCCAGGGAGCAAAAGGCCGCCAGCCCCAGGCCGACGCGCATCCCCGACTCGAAGGTGTAGCTGATGATGAGGAAGAGAAAGAGGATCTTGTACTGGCTCTCCCAGAGGCCGGTGACGGCGATGGCGAAGAAGAACACCCCCAGCATCAGCCCGCACTCCAGCGCCTTGCCCCAGCGCTGCTGCCGCTTGGTGGCCCGGCGCAGGTTGAAGAGGCAGAGGTAGATGGACGCGGCGATGGCAATGGCCGCCAGGGGGACATACCAGACGTAGGAGGCAAACTCCGCCCCCGCATCCACCTGCCAGTAGGCAAACTGCAAAAAGGCGATGGCGGCAAAGAAGAGGGAGAGGAGCCGGACCGAGAACAGAAAATCCTGTATGTTGAGGCGATCTGTCTTTTTGTTTGTCATGTTTGTCATCCTTGCCATCCTTGTCATCAGCCCCCCTTTCTGCCCGGGCGCACAGGTCGTCCGGGCATCCGTCGTTTTTTGTCGCTGCTCTCTCGATTGTATGGCCGATGCGTGCTCCTGTCAAGGACAGATGTTCTGCAAAAAAGAGCCTTTCGGCTCTTTTTTGCGGTTCGCAGTCCTTGCCATCTTACTTGTTCAGGCAATCGGGTTCCTTCGGCTGGTAGAAAAACCACAGGCAAGCCGAAGAGGCCATCAGGGCCGCGGCTGCAGTTGCCAGCGCCGCCAGCGCTGCATACCACTTCTTCCCTTTCACGTCATGTCACCTCCTTTCCCGGCGGGCGCCGGAGCGCCCGCCAATCGCTTTGCCAGCCGCACCGCGGCCGGGGTGAGGGAGGCCGCCTGCCAGCAGATCGCCAGGCAGAGCGCGCCCCCGCAGCTCCTCCACCCGCCGCCGGCAAAGCCGCCGGCCAGGGAGAGGGCCGCCAAAAGGGAGGCCAGGGCCACCCCCCGCCTGCGAAAGGCGGCCCGCAGCCGCGCATCCCGCAGCCGCTTGTTGGGGTGATCCACCGGCGCCCAGAGGGAAATCGCCAGGATGGAGAGGAGGGAGAGGGCCGCCGCCCCCGCCAGCCAGAGGGGGCGGGGCAAAGACAGTGACAGGGCCCAGCCGGAGAGGAGGGCCATCCCCCAGCAGGAGAGGGCGCTCACCGCCCCGCAGAGAAAGGGGCTGGGCGCGTGGGCGCCGCCGCAGAGCCGCCGCAGCAGGGAACCGCCCACCAGGGCGGTCAGCGCTTCCCCCAGGCGGCCGCTCAAGCCGCCCAGCGCGCCCACCGCCAGCAGGAGAAACGCCGTCTGAAAGAGGCCGAAAAAACCGTAGGCCAGCACCTCGACGCGCTCCGGCGGGTAGGACAGGGCGCTGCCCACCCGCCCGGCCGCCCGCTGGGCCGCCCCTTCCAGCCAGCCCACCGGTCAGTCCCGCCGGGCGCGCCCGGCCCGCTTTTTCTTGAGGCCGTAAGCGCCCAGCAGCACTGCCGTCAACAGCAGCACGGTGGGCAGGCCGGCGACGGTCTTGTAGAGGCGGTCTTCAAAGACCACCCCCAGGTCGCCGTGGAAGAAGAGCTGAAGGAGAAAGACGTTGACCGCCTCCAACAGGGCCAAAATCAGGGTGACGATCAGGCTGGACTTGATGGAGGTGAGCAGGTCGATCTTGCAGAGATAGGTGGCCAGGGAGATGAGGACGATGACGTTGAGGAGGATGTAGACGCCGTTGTTCAGGGGGAGGGCCCGGGTGATGATGGTGGTGATCACCAGCACCCCGGCGGAGAGGAAGTACTGCCGCCTCTCCACCGGCTGGCCGGCAAAGACATAGAGCCCGAAGAGGAGCAGCAGCACCTCCGGGATGTCGCGCAGCAAGAGTTCCACCAAAAAGATCATCTATCCCAACTCCTTTGAAGCGGCCTTCTGCGAGAGGTGGCGCAGGGTCGCGTAGACGGCCAAAAAGCCCATCACCCGCACCAGCACGTCCCCGATGCTAAGCACGCTGTAGCCGATGTCGATGTAGTCTGCGAGCACCTTCAGGCGGGTGCCGCTGTCCCCCAGCACGTGGATGCCGCCGCCCAGGTTGAGGTTGCGGCTGTTGACATACCCCGTCAGGTAGGAGAGGGTGGGAAAAACCGGCATCTTCCCCCCGTTGAGGCCCATGACCAGGTTGTTTAAAAAGCTGCCCAGAAAGACGCACCCTGCGCTCAGGAGACCCGCGTCCCAGAGCCGGTAGCCGATAAGGGGGAGGGCCAGGGCCAGCATGTAGCTGGTCTTGAGGATGGGGGCGTAGGGGATGAAGGTGTAGACCCCGCAGAAGACGCAGACCTGAAAGGCGATGGTGCAGAGTTCCAGCAGATAGGCGGGATAGAGGAGCTTCGCCCGCCTGAGGCCGGCCGGGGAATAGCCCTTGCGCCGGGCCCACCAAACGGCGAGAAGAATGGTCTCGATCACGTTCAACCCGCCTTTCCCCGGCACTGCCGGCCCTGTTTCTCACCCTCTCATTATATCGGTCCCCCAGGCCCCCGTCAACAAAAATCCCCCGAATATCCCCTTTATGAGACAAATTGGGGGATTCCCTTCAAATAAAATTTCAAAATCACCGGTTTTCGCTGTTTCCCTCAAAAATTCGATAAAGTTCATCCAATTGGCAGCACCTCATCGCCCCTTTCTTTACTGCGGCTTTCCGCTTGCCCCCGCCCGCAAAACGCGGTATCATAGAGGGGCCAAAAGGCGGACATCGATTGCGGCGGCAGCCGCTTTAACAAGGAGGGCGCACCCATGGACAACAGGGCGCTGAAAGAGCGGGTATTGCAAACCATTGACGAGAACCGAGAGCGGATCATCGACGCGGGCAGGGCCATCTTCGCCCACCCCGAGCTGGGCTATAAGGAGCACTTTGCCAGCGAACTGGTGCAGACGGTCTTTTCCGAGCTGGGTCTCCCCTATCAGACCGGGCTGGGGCTCACCGGGGTCAAGGCCCGGGCCGCCGGGCGGGACCACCGGGCCACCGTGGCCCTGTTGGGGGAACTGGACGCAGTGGTCTCCCCCACCCACCCCTTTGCCGACGAGCGCTCCGGCGCGGCCCACGCCTGCGGCCACAACGCCCAGATCGCCGCCATGCTGGGGGCGGCCATGGGTCTCTGCCTCTCGGGGGCGATGGAGCAGCTGGACGGGGACCTGGCCTTTCTGGCCGTCCCCGCCGAGGAGTTTGTGGAGCTGGAGTACCGCCAGAAGCTGCGGGACGAGGGCAAGGTGGAATTTGTGGGCGGCAAGCAGCAGCTGATCGCCGAGGGCGCCTTTGACGACGTGGACATGGCGATGATGGTCCACTCCTACTGCTCCCCCGACGTCCGCTCCTCGGTGGTGGGGGCCCCCTCCTCCGGCTTTGTGGGGAAGATCGTGCAGTACACCGGCAAAGAGGCCCACGCCGGGGTGGAGCCGGAAAACGGGGTCAACGCCCTCAACGCCGCCATGCTGGGGCTGATGGCCGTCAACGCCCAGCGGGAGACCTTTAAAGACGACGACGGCATCCGGGTGCACCCCATCATCACCAAGGGGGGCGACCTGGTCAACATCGTCCCCGCCGACGTGCGCATCGAGACCTATGTGCGGGGGATGGACACCGACGCGGTGGTGGCGGCCAGCGCCAAGGTCAACCGCGCTTTGGAGGCGGGGGCCTACGCCGTGGGGGCCCGGTGCGAGATCAAGGAGCTGCCCGGCTACCTGCCCATGCGCCAAAACCCCGACCTGGACCGGGTATTCCTGCAAAATGCCCGCGCCCTGCTGGGGGAGGAGCACGTCATCGACGCCACCGTGGGCCCCAAAATGGGGGCCGGCTCGTCGGACATGGGGGATCTCAGCCACGTGATCCCGGCCATCCACCCGGTGGCGGGGGGATTTTGCGGCAGCGCCCATGCCAAGGACTTCGCCATCTGCGACGAGGAGATGGCCTACATCCTCCCCGCCAAGATGATGGCCGCCACCGCCGTTGACCTGCTCTGGGACGGGGCGGCAGAGGCCCTGCGGGTCAAGGAGAACTTCGTCCCCAAGTACACCAAGGAAAGCTACCTCCAGTTCTGGCGGGAGTTTGTGGGGGAGTAGGGCGCACCTTCCCGCAGAGCCGGGCAACTGCAAAAAAAGGCGCGCCCCCAGCGGGAATGACTGGCAAGCCACCCGGACAAACTGAGAGGGACACGGGCAAACTTCTTGAAGGAGGGCGGCAGATGGGACGGCAGACGGCGGCGCAGATGCCCTTTTCCAAAATTTATCCCCTGCTCGTCAACAAGGCGGTGAGAAAGGGGCGCGCCAAGGGCGAGGTGGACGAGGTCATCCGCTGGCTGACCGGGTACAGCCAGGGGGAGATCGACGCGCTGGCCGCAGGAGAGGGCAGCTATGCCGCCTTTTTCGAGAGCGCGCCCCGGATGAACCCCAACCGGGAAAAAATCAGCGGCACCGTCTGTGGCGTGCGGGTGGAGGCGGTGGAGGACCCCCTCCTGCAGGAGATCCGCCGCCTGGACAAACTGGTGGACGAACTGGCCAAAGGTCGGCCCCTGGACGCCGTTTTGCGGGCATGATAGAGGCCTCACCGGCAAAGAGCTGCTCTGCTGTGGCATCAGCCCCCAAAGGGCACCGCACAGGCCCAGCCCCGCAAGGAGCGCCGAAATCCCAGCCCCGCATTCCGCGCGCTGCCACCGGCAACCCGGCAGCCCCGGGGACTATTTCGCATCATCTATAACCCAAAATCGCTTTTCCTGTTGCGTCTTCACGCTCTTTTTTTCGGGAAGCCCTCTGCGAAAGCAATGTGACTTCCCCGGAAGGGCTGGGGAGTGGGGCGCTAAAGCCATAAAAAAAGAAGGGCGACAGCAAATTGCTGTCGCCCCTCTTTTTTATTTCTTGTTGTCCTCTTTGAGGATGTAGACCGGCCGGCGCTTGGTCTCCAGATAGGTCTTGGAGAGGTACTGCCCCAGAATGCCCAGACAGAGCAGCTGGATGCCGCCGATGAGGAAGATAAAGCACATCATCGAGGGGTAACCCGCCACCGGGTCGCCCCAGACCAGGGTCTTGACGATGACCACCACGATCAGGATGGCCGCCAAAAAGCAGAAGAGGACCCCCATGAGGGAGGCGATGGCCAGGGGGGCGGTGGAGAAGGCGGTGATGCCGTCGATGGAGTAGAGCAGCAGTTTCCAGAAAGACCACTTGGTCTCCCCTGCGACCCGCTCCACATTCTCGTACTCCAGCCACTTGGTGGAGAAACCCACCCAGCTGAAGATCCCCTTGGAGAAGCGGTTGTACTCGCTCATGGAGAGGATGGCATCCACCATCTGCCGGGTCATCAGCCGAAAGTCCCGGGCGCCGTCCACGATCTCGGTGTCGGAAATCTTGTTGATGAGCTTGTAGAAGAGCCGGGCGAAGAAGGAGCGCACCTTGGGCTCCCCCTTGCGGGTGACCCGGCGGGTGCCCACGCAGTCGTACCCCTCCTCGGCGATGCCGCGATACATCTCCTCGAGCATCTGGGGCGGGTCCTGCAAGTCGGCGTCCATCATGGCCACGTAGTCGCCGGTGGCGTGCTGCAGCCCGGCGAAGATGGCCGCCTCCTTCCCAAAGTTGCGGGAGAAGGAGAGGTAGCGCACCCGCTCGTCCCCCGCCGCCAACTCCTTGAGCACCCCCAGGGTGCCGTCCTTGGAGCCGTCGTCCACAAAGATAAAGGAGAAATCCACCCCGTAGGTGGCCTTCATCCGCCCGGCCACCTTGCAGATTTCCGGGTAAAAATAGGGCAGGGATTCCTGCTCGTTGTAACAGGGAACCAGTACGGTGATCTCGCTCATGCTGTCTCTCCATCCTTCTTTTTAAAAATCCACAGCTTGCTGAACAGGTAGTTGAGGACGATCACCACCACATTGGAGGCGATCTTCACGATCAAGTCGGGGCAGGCCAGCCGGGTGACAAACAGCCACATGATCCCCATGTCCAGCGCGCCGGAGAAGAGCCGTGCCGCCACAAAGGAGCCGAATTCCCGCGCCAGATGGCGGGCCCCGAAATCCCGGTTTTCAAAGACCCAGAGCTTGTTGGTCACATAGGCAAAGAGGACCGACAGCACCCAGGCCCAGACGTTGCTCCCCATCTCCCCCATCCCCACCAGCCGGGTAAAGGCCGCGTAGGTGACGATGTTCACCAGGGTGGTGAGGGCGCCAAAAATCAGGTAGAGCAGAACGTCTTTGTACTTTTTCAGCAGGTCTTTCAATCAAGTATCCCCCTCATTGGCAGCATTGAAGCCAGCCGCACCGCCAGCACCAAAAGGGAGTCACCTCCCCCTTTTCCTTCCCAGAATTTCTGTTCATTATACCAAAAAAAGGCGGTTTCCACAACCGCCTTTTCCCTGCCGAAAACCCTATTCCACCGATTTGAGGCTCTCCACCATATCCACCTTTTTCAGGTGAAAGTGCATGGCCAGGTTGACCAGCACCGCGAAGAGGATGGTCAGCGCCGCCGAGAGGAGGTAGCTGAGGGGGGCCACCGTCCGCCCGAACATGATGGTGTCGATCTCGGCGGTGGTGATGACAAACCGGTGCAGCCAGATGCCCCCCAAAAGCCCGGCCACGGTGCCCATGAGGGTGAGGGCCACATTCTCCCGGAAGATGTAGGCCGAGACCTCCTTGTCGTAAAAGCCCAGCACCTTGATGGTGGCGATCTCCCGCAGCCGCTCGGCCACGTTGATGTTGGTGAGGTTGTAGAGCACCACAAAGGCCAGCGCCCCGGCCGAGACGATGAGCACCAGTACCACGTAGTTGAGGCTGGTCACCGTGTCGCCAAAGCTGTTTTTGATGCCGCTGGTGTAGCTGATCATCAGCACCCCGTCGTGCTCCAACAGCGCCCCGGAAAGGGCGTCCTGCCCCTCCTGCCCCGGGTCGTCCATCTGCAAGAGCAGGGTGTTGGGGCGCATCTCCTCCCCAAAGACCTGCCGGTAGTAGGCGGGGGAGAGGTAGAGGTAGTGGAAGGCGTAGTTCTCGGTGATCGCGGCCACCTTGACCGGGAGCTGCTCCCCCGAGTCGGCCACCAGGAAGATCTCGTCCCCCGCCGAGACCCCCATCAGGTTGGCGGCCTTTTCGCTGAGGACCGCCCCCTCGTCGGTGAGGGGGATGGGCTCGTGCCCCTTGCGGGTGCGCAGCACGATCTGCTCGCCCAGCCGCTCCGGCTCCTCGGGCACCACCAGGGTCAGTTCCAGCTGGCGGCTGTCGCTGCCGGCGGTGACCGACTTCTCGCGGGCGTACTGGTGCACCCCCAGCCCCAACTGCCCGGCCAGGAGGACATCGAAGTCCTCTCGGTCCTCGGCGAGGGTGTCCTCGTCAAAGACCACCTGCCCGTCGTAGACATCCAGTTCGCCGAACTGGATGCTGACGATGTCGGAGATGGAGTCCTTCACCCCAAAGCCCGCCATCATCAGCGCGGTGCAGCCGGCAATGCCCAGCACCGTCATGGCGATGCGCTTTTTGTAGCGAAAGAGGTTGCGCACCGTCACCTTGCCGATGAAGCTCAGCCGATCCCAGACAAAGCCCACCCGCTCCAACAGCACCCGCTTGCCCGCCTTGGGGGCCTTGGGCCGCATCAGCTGGGAGGGAGTCTCCCGCAGCTCCTTGACACAGGCGTAGAGCACCGCCAGGGCCGCACAGGCCGCCGACCCCAGGGTGATCCAGAGGAGGTAGTCGAGGCGGATGGGGGCGATGACCTTTGTCATTCGGTACATGATGGCATAGGCGTTGAAGATGACGTTGGGGAAGAGGAGCAGCCCCCCCACGATGCCGAAGACCGCCCCCAGCACCGCCGCCGTCACGGCGTAGAGCAGGTACTTGCAGATGACCGCACCGCTGCCGTACCCCAGGGCCTTGACGGTGCCCGCCTGGGTGCGCTGCTCCTCCACCATCCGGGTCATGGTGGTCAGGCAGACCAGGGCCGCCACCGCGAAGAAAAACACCGGGAAGACAAGGGAGATGGCGTCGATGCGGTCGGCGTCGTCGGCAAAGCCGGAGTAGCCCACGTTCCCGTCCCGGTCGTAGAGATACCACTTGGGCAGGGCGATGTCCGCCAGTTTGGCCCGGTTCTCGTCGATCTCCCCCTGCCCGTCGGCGATCTGGGTGGCAAAACTTGCCTTGGCGCTCTCGTACTCGGCGGCGCCGCTGCGGTACTCCCGCTGGCCCTGCTGGTACTGGGCCAACCCGGTCTGGTATTTCGCCAGGCCCTGCTGGTAGTCGCTCTTGGCCTTTGTCAGGTCGGCCCGGGCCTGGTCGAGTTGGGCCTGGCCGTCCTTTTTGGCGGCGGCCAGGGCGGCCTCCCCCTTGGCCAGTTGGGCGCGGCCCCCGTCCAGTTGGACCTGCATCCCCTGTATCCGCCCGGCCAGGGCCTGGTACTGCGCCTGCAGTTCCGGCGGCAGCTGGGCGGGGTCGCCCATGGCGGCCAGTTGGCCCTGCAGGGCGGCGATCCCCTGCTCCAACTGGGCCAGCTGGCTGCGGGATTGCTCCAGTTCGGCCTGGCCGGCGGCGATCTTCTCGTCAAAGGCGGCCTGGTTTTGGGGGATGGCCGCCTCCCCCGCCGCGATCTGGCTCTTGGCGTCGGCCAGCTTTTTCTCGCTGGCATCCAGGGTGCTCTTGGCGCTCTGCAGCTCGGCGGCGGCGCTGTCGAGCTTCTTCTTGGCCGCGTCCAGTTCGGCCTGCCCGTCGGCCCTGGCCTGGTCCAGTTCGGCCTGGGCGTCGTCGAGTTTGCCTGCGGCCTCCTCGTAGATCTCGTCGTAGCGGGCCTGGGCGCGGGCCTCCCCCACCCCCTCGAGGCGGGTCTTGGCGTCGGCCACCAGCTGGCCGTACTCCTCCCCAAAGCAGTCCAGCTCCGCCGCCCCCTTGAGGGTCAGGTAGGCCTCAGTGTAGTAGTCGAGGACAAAGGCCTCATCGGGGATGAGCAGCAGGTCGTCCACCGTGCCGCTGCCGATGCTGGTGGTGCCCATGGAGAAGGTGATGTAGAGGGGGCACTGGGCGACCCCCACCACTGTGTAGCTGCTCTCCCGCAGGGTGTCCGACAGCGCCTCCCCCTCCTTGCCGGGGGAGAGGGTCACCGTGTCGCCGATCTGCAGCCGCCGGCTCAGGTGGCCGCCGTACTGGATGAGGCACTCGTTCTCCGCCTCGGGCAGCCGCCCCTCCATCAGCCGGGGGGCGTTGATCCCCCCCTCTCCCGGCAGCCCCAGCACCTTGATGACGCTGGACTTCTCGCCGTCGTGCACCAGGGTGTCCACCGAGTGGGCCGGCTCCACCGCCTTGACCATCTCGTCGGCCTCCAGGGCGGCGATGTCGTCCCCGTTGAGGCCGTAGGTGGAGAGGGCCTTGATGTCCATCAAATCCTGCTCGTCAAAATAGGCGTCGCCGGTGAGCTTCATGTCCGGCCCGGTGGCTTTGATCCCCGCGAAGAAGCCGGCCCCCAGGGCCACGATCAAGAAGATGGAGAAAAACCGGCTTTTGGTCTTGCGCACCTCCCGGAAGGCGTCCTTCCAGAGGGCGGTCTTGCGCTGTCTCTTCACCGTCTACCACTCAATTCTTTCCACCGGTGTGGGGACGTCGTTTTTCTCCATGCTCCGCACCCGGCTGTTTTTGATTTTGATGACCCGGTCCGCCATGGGGGTGAGGGCGGTGTTGTGGGTGATGACCACCACCGTGGTCCCGGTGTTGCGGCAGGTGTCCTGCAACAGCTTCAAAATGCTCTTGCCGGTCTCGTAGTCCAGCGCGCCGGTGGGCTCGTCGCACAGCAGGAGCTTGGGCCGCTTGGCCAGGGCCCGGGCGATGGCCACCCGCTGCTGTTCCCCGCCGGAGAGCTGGGCGGGAAAGTTCTTCATCCGCTCCCCCAGCCCCACCTGGCGCAGCACCTCCTCGGCGTCCTCCGGCTCCCGGCAGATTTGGGAGGCCAGCTCCACATTCTCCTTGGCGGTGAGGTTTTGCACCAGGTTGTAAAACTGAAAGACAAAGCCGATGTCGTAGCGGCGGTAGGTGATGAGCTCTTTGCGGGAGTAGGCGCTCACCTCCTTGCCGTCCACCCAGATCTTGCCGCCGTCGCAGCTGTCCATCCCCCCGAGGATGTTGAGGACGGTGGTCTTGCCCGCGCCGCTGGGCCCGACGATGACGCAGAACTCCCCCTTCTCGATGGAAAAGGTGATGCCGTCCGCCGCGCGGATGGTCACCTCCCCCATCCGGTACTCCTTGACCACGTCCTGAAACTCGACAAATGCCATCTCTCTGCCCCCAGCGGGCGCCAGCGCGCCCTGTATTTTGAAAAAGGGAGCGGGGCCGCCCGACGGCGAAACACCCGCGATCCCATCTCTATGCATCTTATCCCAGATCCATCCATTCGGATTTATTGTACACCATATTTCGCCCCCGATGATAGCAAAATTGTTAACAGAAATAATTTTGCCCGGACAAAACGCCCCCCTCGCCCACCGGCATCAAAATCCCCTCTTCGGCGGCCTGCACCGCCCCCTTTGGGGCAGGGGCATCAAAACCGGCGGTCAGAGGGCCCTAGGGGAAGGGGCAGCGGCGAGAGCAGCCAGCGCAGACCGGCGCGGGCGCGCTGCACCGCCTCGAGGCGACAGCACCGCGGGAACGCCGAGCGGCGGCGCCCCCCTCTCGCCGGGGGCGC
>NZ_JBQHTP010000022.1:0-49278 GCF_052065655.1 Bittarella sp. HCP28S3_D9
CCCCCCCCCCCCCCCCCCCCCCCCCCTCTTCTCTCAACTGTGTTGGTTGGGGGTGGGGGTGAAGGTGGGCACGATCTTTTGCAGCTCGGCAATCACCTTGTCCGGCTGGTTGCTGTACGCCAGGGGGCGCATCTCGTCGAGGGAGCGCCAGAGGTCGTCGGGACAGATATCGATCGGCCGGCCGATGAAGATTTTTTCGTAGGGGGTCTCTTTCATCCCCTCTTCGTCCATCAGCAGTTCCTCATAGAGCTTCTCGCCCGGCCGCAAGCCGGTATACTCGATCTTGATGTCCTCATTCGGGCGGAAGCCGGAGAGGCGGATGAGGTTCTCCGCCAGGTCGCGGATGTGCACCGGCTGGCCCATATCGAGAACAAAGATCTCGCCGCCCTTGGCCAGCGAACCGGCCGTCAGCACCAGGCTCACCGCCTCGGGGATGGTCATGAAGTAGCGAATGATGTCGGGGTGGGTCACCGTCACCGGCCCGCCCTTGCGGATCTGCTCTTTAAAGAGGGGGATGACCGAGCCGTTGGAGCCCAGCACATTGCCGAAGCGGACCGCCACAAACTCGGTCTCGCTGATTTGGTCCATCGACTGCATGATCATCTCGCAGATGCGCTTGGTGGTGCCCATCACGCTGGTGGGGTTCACCGCCTTGTCGGTGGAAATCTGCACAAACCGCTTGACACCGTACTTGTCCGCCAACTGGGCCAGGTTCAGGGTGCCAAAGACGTTGTTCTTCACCGCCTCCTCGGGCACCGGCTCCATCAGCGGCACATGCTTGTGCGCCGCCGCGTGGAAGATGATCTCCGGCCGGTAGCGGGAGAAGAGGACGTCCATCTTGTCCCGGTCGCGGATGGAGGCGATCTCCACCGAGAGGTTGAGTGCCTTGCCGTAGCTGCGCAGCAGCTCCTGCTGGATCTCGTAGGCGTTGTTCTCATAGATGTCCACGATCACCAGCTGCTGGGGGGCAAATTTGGCCACCTGGCGGCAGAGCTCGGAGCCGATGGTGCCCCCGCCCCCGGTCACCATCACCCGGCGCCCGGCGACATACTTGGCCACCGGCTTCATGTCCAGCACAATGGGTTCGCGGCCCAGCAGGTCCTCCACCTCCACCTGGCGGATGGTGCCCACCGGCACCTCCTGCCCGGTCATCACCTTGTAGAGGTCGGGGATGATGTTGACCTCCTTCTTGGTGGCGGCGCAGAGGTTGATGATGCGGTTTTTCTCCTTCAGCGAGATGTTGGCAATGGCAAAGAGGATGGCGTCCACACTGTACTGGTCGCACAGCCGCGCCACGTCGTCGGTGGTGCCCATGATGGGGACACCCTGAATGGTGCGCTTGAACTTGGTGGTGTCGTCGTCCACGATGCAGACCGGTTCAAAGCTGTTTTGGGGGTTGCGCTTGAGCTCGCTGAGGATCATGGCGCAGGCCTCGCCGCCGCCGACGATGAGCAGCCGCTTCTTCTTGCGGGCGGTGGGGAAATTGTACTTGGCGTCGATGACCTTGTTCATCTTGTAGACAAAGCGGAAGAGGAAGATGAAGAAGGTGCTGAGGATGGCGGCCAACACATAGGCCCGGATCCCCACCGGCAGGTCCAAGAGAAGGGAGGAGATGACGAAGGCGGCGTTCCCCACCACGCAGGCCGTGCCGATGTAGAGGTACTCGACAATGTCGGCGTACTGCCACATCTTGTTGTAGATGCGAAAGAGCAAAAACACCGCGGTGCCACAGATGAGGTAGAGAAAGAAGGTGGCCAAAAATTCCTCTTCATAGCCCTTGAGGGAGAAGGAGCTGTGGAGAATGGCGTAGGCAAAGTAGTAGGCCGACCCCCAGAGGACCAGGTCAAAGGGGAGGAGCACATACCGCTTGGCCTTGAGCAGGGCATTGTATAGACTGTTCATAGCGAATCCATCCTTTTTTGCAGCGGATCACAACCGGGCCCCAACAGGCGAATGGGCGAGAAGAGGCCGCCAGGGGCCTTCGCCCGCCCAATTGAGAAGCCGCATCACCGCCCCTCTTTTTTGGGGGAGATCGTGCGGCCGCGCTCCGGTTTTGACAACCTCGTCGGTTGTTACCCCATTATACACCAACTGAAACCCCGCTGCAAGCTCACAGAAATGACCGCCTTTTTCGGCGCGATTGCAGCTGAAGAGATTCTCAAAGACGGGCTCTGACGTCCATCGTCCCGGTCCCTGCACCCTCGCGCCCTCCCCCCTAACACGCGGCAAAGGGCGGCCTGCGCTCCCCTCGGGGAACACGGGCCGCCCTCTTTCACGCAAAAGGGAAAATGCGCTCTATTTGCCGTAGCACTTCACCAGCACCTTGCGGGGCCGGGGGCCGTCGAACTCGTAGAAATAGACGGCCTGGTCATCCCCCAGGACCAGTTCCCCATCACAGATGGGCGGGGTGATGTCCACCCCGACGATGCTGGACTTGATGTGTCCCGCCGCGTCAAAGGGGGTCTCCACGTGGATGGTGTTGGCCCGCAGGGGGATCACCCGGTCCAGTTCCCCCTGAAAGTCCTCCCCCACCTTGCCCTCGGCGTCCTTTTTGCCAAGGGAGATGGCGGCGGTGGTGTGGGGGACAAAGAGGACGCAGATGCCGTTTTGCACCCCGCTCTCCCGCACGCAGGCGCGCACCTTTTCGGTGATGTCCAGCGCCTGCATGGGGCCGGTGGTCAGCTGTATGGTCTGATACATGGCTCTGTCCTCCCTATTCCATCACGTTGACGCAGACCCGCCGGCAGCGGCTGGGCCCGTCGAATTCGGCCAGCAAAATGCCCTGGGAGGAGCCAAAGGCCAGCGCCCCGTCCCGGACGATCAGGCTCTGCACCCCGCCCATCAAGCTGGCCTTGGTGGCAGCGGCGGCAGTGTAGGCGGAGGGGGTGCGCTGCCGGTAGTCCACCGTGGCGGGGAAGGCCCGCTGGATGTCGTCCATCATGTCGTCCCATCCCAGGGGGTCCCAGAAGGAGTGGATGCAGATGCCCGCCGTGGTCTCGGGACAGAAGACGGTGCAGATGCCGTCTTTGACCCCGCTTCTCTCGACGATCTCCTTCACCTGTGCGGTGATGTCATAGGCCTTGTGGTGCTGGGTCTGCAGCTGGATGGTCTCAAACACGGCTTTCATCCCCCTTCTCTTTAAAGTAGTCGAGGATGCCGCTCTGGTCGGCGTAGATGGCGTTTTTGCCGCCCCACACGCCCTCGAGCCCCCGCAGGGGCTTTTCTCCCAGCAGTTCCTGCATGAAGCCAAAGAGCATGGTCATGGGCATGAACTGCATCAGCGGCGTCAGCCAGAGGCGGGGCGCCTTGGGGAGGGTGATAACCTTGGCGGAAGGGGGGAATTCTCCGGCGTCCAGGTCGGTGACCACCACATAGGGCCGGCCGATGAAGTCCATCGCCCAGGCAGCCTCCAGGTAGCGGCTCTTGGCCGGGCTGTCGCCGGCGGCAAAGAGAAGGGTGCCGATCTCGGCGGGCTTTCTGGCGTAGTAGTTGACGTGGAGCCAGTCCTCGGTATTTTCCACCGCAGTGACCTTGCCCACCGCCTCGTAGATCTTCTCCCGCACAAAGGCGGCAGTGGCGTAGTCCGTCCCCGACCCCACCGTCTCAAAGTGGCGGCAGTCCTTGAGCAGTTCCGCCAGGGCCATGCACTGCTCGGTCAGGGCGGGGATGACCGGGCGAAACGCCTCGGTGTACCCCTCGATGTCGGCGCGCACGGCGGCCGCTTCGTCGGCGGTGATGTGCCCCCTGGCCACCCCGAAGTGGACGGCCAGCAGGAGCAGGGAGAGAAGGCTGGTGAAATAGGTCTTGGTGCCGGGGGCCAGCTCCGCCTCCATCGAGTCGTGTTTCAAGATGCGGTCGGCCGTCTGGGCCAGGGCGGTGGTGCGGCTCTCGGTGACCCCCAGGGTCCAGCCGCCGGCATTTTTCACCGCCTGCATGGCGGCAGCGGTGTCGGCGGCCTTGCCGGAGATGCTCACCCCCACCGCCAGGGCGGGGCCGTAGTCGCCGCTGGGCAGCGGATAGTGAAAGCAGAGCTCGGTGGTGGAGAGGGCCTTGACCCGCATCCCGCTCAACGCCTCAAAGGCCGGCTGTACCGCCAGCCCGGCCACATAGGAGTCGCCGCAGCCGGTGAGGAGCACCTCGCAGAAGTTGCGGATCTCCTCGTCGGTGTAGAGGGTCTCGATCTTTTTTTGCAGGTCGTCGCAGAGGGGTTTTGTGCAGTCGACCAGTCCCAGCGATTGCCGGACGGCCGGATTTTCCATTGCGCTGTTCATCCAATCATTCCTCCTTGCAAAAGGCTAGTCGCTGTACACGGCCAGCTGGCACCGCTGGGTGCGGGGACCGTCGAACTCGAAGAAAAACACGCCCTGGGAACCGCCCAGCACCAGTTCGCCCCCCTCGACGATGAAGGTGGTGTTGGTGCCCATGAGGGCGGACTTGTTGTGCCCCGCCGCGTCGGCCGGGTTGTCAAATTGGTGGGCGTAGTCGATGCGCATGGGGATGAGCCTGTCCAGGGCCTGCTGGATGTCCTGGTGGTCCTCGGGCTTTAGCATGTAGGGGTTAAAGGAGATGCCCGAGGTGGTGTGGGGGGCCGAGAGGACGGCGATGCCCGACTGCACCCCGCTCTCCCGCACGCACTGGCGCAGCCACTCGGTCAGCTGCACCACCCCGTCCTTGGGGCACTCGATCTTGGTCTCGTAAAAATGCACGGTGGTTCCTCCCCTCTCCTATACGATCTCGATCTGGCTGGTTTTCAAAAAGTGGGTGGGTTGGCTCTGGAAGGCCGGCTCTCCACCTCGGAAGAGGGAGACCCCCTTCAGCCGGGCCAGGTACCCCGAGAGGAGGGCCACCGGCACGTAGTCCATCAGCGGGGCCAGGAAGCCGTAGCGGGGGCTGGGCAGTTGGCAGACCGTCGCCTCTTTGGGGAAGAGGGCAGCGTCGGCATCGGTGACGATGAGGGTGGGCCGCAGCCGGGCCAGCACCTCGGCCACCTCCAGGGCGCGGACCATGGCCGGGGAGTCCTTGGAGATGCTCAGCACCGTCCCCACCCGGCGGTGATCGCGGGCAAAGTAGTTGACATGGCACCAGTTCTCCATGTCCTCGTAGGTGGCCACGTCGCCGGTCGCCTCGTAGATCTTGGCCGCGTCAAACCAGGCGGTCGCCATCTGGGCGCCGCTGCCCAAAAACTCAAAGCTGTCAAATTCCTGCCACTGCTGGGCCAGCGCAAACATGGCGTCGTCGATTTGCTCCATCACCTCGCCGCCGAAGGACTCGGCGTACTCCACCATGGCGCGGCGGTAGTCGTCGGCCTGGCTCATGGGATAGCGCATCTTCACCTCGCCCATGCGGATGGCCGAGGAGCAGAGGGCGTAGAGGGAGGCGTAGTAGCTGCGCAGCCCGGGGGAGTGCTCGTCAAAACCGCTGTCAAAGGGGGTGGGGGAGATGGGGAGCACCGCCTGGCTGGCCTTGGCCATGGGGGAGTCCGGGTGGGCGGTGACCGCCACCGTCAGGGCCCCCACCCCGCAGGCGGACGCCCGCTGGCAGACCTCGATGTTGCGGGAGACATTGCCCGAGGCGGAGATGACGTAGAGCAGGGGGTTGCAGGGCTCGTTCCCGATCCTCCCCTTCGGCCAGTGGCGGGACGCCTCCATGGCCGAGAGGGCCTCGGTGCGGATGCCGCCCAACTGCTCGAACAGCGGTTTGGCCGCCACCCCGGCGCAGTAGGAGTCGCCGCAGCCCACCAGCAGGCAGCTGCGGGGCGAGAAGAGTTGGGGGGTGGTGAGGGCCATTCGCAAGGGCTTGTCGTTTGCCTCGGCGAAGGGGCGGGCCATGACCGGCAGGTCAAAGGTCTCCATCCGCAGGGCATTGTTGCAGTCCAGTTTTTTCATGGTTTTACCTCCCGACAAAAATAGGACATGTTTTTTGGGCAATTTGTATATTCTCAAAATTGCTTTCCATAAAATATTGTATAGGGCGTCCAGGTCAAAGTCAATTGTTCCCCAACAAAATCTCTATTTTCTCCGCTTTTCTCCCACCCGGCCAAAATCCGCAGGACACCCAAAGGGCAAAGCCGTATAAACTGTACGCTTGCTCCACCAAAAGGGGGCCACCAGCGGCGCCCTGGGGGCGACAGGCCCCCCAGCTCCTGCCGGAGGGCCTGTGAGACCTGACGGGCTGCACCCAGAGGCAGGGGCGGCAAACAGCTGGCCACTGGGGCGGCGGGCCGAGGGGACCCATACGGGGCCTCGGTCTCTTGAGGGGGCTGGGCACCTCCCCCCTTCCGCCCTCCAGACCCGCTCCCCGACGGCCCGCGCGATCTCCCCGCGCGGCGGCGTCCTCCCTTCCGGGCCAATCTGCCCAGACCTCCCCTCTGGCTTTTCAGAGAGATCCCTCCACACTGCCCCGGGCCATCTGGTCGCGCCCTCCGTTCACCTGCCGGCGAGATGGGGCTTTCCGGCAGGGCGTCACTTGATGTTGGCGTCGACCCAGAGTGTCAAAAAGTCCCAAAACCGCTTGGTCTCTTCGCCGATCTCCCCGCTGTTTTTGGTCACAAAGTAAAACGGCTTGCAGCAGTCATAGCGACCGGAGGGGATGATGACCGCGTTGTCCGGGCGATACCGCTGGGCCATGTACTTCGGTATGAATGCAACTGCGATATTCTCGGCGGCCATCTGCAGGGACAGGTGGTAGCTTGTCGTCTCCAGCACGACGTTCGGGTGCACGTCCACATCTAAAAAGCCCGCCATCTGGTTGATGTACAGCTGAAATTCTCCGCCCTTTGTCACAATGTCAACCGCGTCCAAATCCCGTATTCCAATTGACTTTGCCCCGCTCAACGGGTGCTGTTTGCCGACGACAAAGCAGTACTCGGACGTGTATATATGGCGGGAGGTAAAGAGGTTCCCGTTGCTGGGGTCCGACAGGATCGCCGCCGCCCCCTCGTTTTTTTGCAGGAGTTCCAGCGCGCGGCCGTCTGGGATCTCCGCCAGATAGAGCAATATGTGCTTGTGCACCCGGTTAAAATCCCTGACAAACTGCGCGCCCAAAAGCTCTGTCACCCCGTAGGTGCAAAAGATCTTCAGCAGTTGCCTCGGCGGGGGCTGGCCCAGGGAGTGCCCTCTGATCAAACTGTACTCAGACAGGATTTTCTCCGCGTGCTTTTTCAGCTCGATCGCATAGTCGGTGGGGACAAGGTGTTTTTGTTCCCGCACAAAAAGCGTTTCCCGCACCTCTGCTTCGAGGTCGAGAATGGTTTTGCTCACACTCTGGGGGCTGACATATAGGTTCAGCGCGGCCGCCCGCATGCTCCTCTCCCGATACACTTCCAGAAAGACCACCAGACTTCGCTCATTCACAAACATCCCTCCCGTCTGTCTAAGGACAGTATATATCAACGCATTTGTTGATGAAAACAATTTTTTTCGTGCTTTTCTTTCCGCGGCGTCTGCGCTACACTTCTCTCAACACACACCGTTAGGAGGGGATTTTGTGAAACGGGCTTTTACCCATGTGAACGCAGTGGACGTCTTGGCGCACAAGGTGCTGGCCGACTGCACTGTCCTGGTCGAGGACGGCAAAATCGTCGAGATCGGGCAGGGCGTTGACACGGCCGGCAGCGAGGTGATCGACCTCGCCGAGAAGTACATGACACCGGGGCTGTTTAACTGCCACGTGCACCTGTGGTCAAACAGCACGCCGGTGCAGACAGACCTGTTAAAGATGACAGAGTTTGACAAGGCGCTGTTCTCCATTCTCAACTGTGAGAAACTGATCAAAACCGGCGTCACCTTTGTGAGGGATGTGGGGACCTCCAACAGGGCCGCCTGCGATCTGAAGAAGAACATCCTTGGCGGGACCATCCGAATGGCCCCAGACCTGCAGGTCGTGGCCTCCGCCATCTGCATGACCGGCGGGGCGACCTGGAATGTCGGCGCCTGTCAGGCGGACGGCGTGGACGAGTGCATGAAGGCGACCAGGTTGCAGCTGCGCGAGGGGGCGGATTTCATCAAACTCTACTCCAGCGGCAGCGTGCTGACCGCGGGCATGGACCCCAACAGTCCGCAGCTCACCGTCGAGGAGCTGACGGCCTGTGTAAAGGTGGCGCACGACGCCGCCAAAAAGACCTGCTGCCATGCCCAGAACGCCCGGAGCATCAAGAACGCGGTGATTGCCGGCGTGGACCACATCGAGCACGGCATCGGCCTCGACGACGAGTCCGTTGAGATGATGCTGGCCCAGGGTACCTGGCTCGACCCCACGGTGTCGGCGCTGTACAACATCGCAAGACATGCCGACCGGTTGATCCCCGAGGTGCGCGAAAAGGCGCTGCGGCTGGAGCATGCCGCGTACGCCTCCTTCAAAAAGGCGTACCGGGCGGGCATCCCCTGTGCCTGCGGCAACGACGCCGGTTCCAGTTTCTGCGAATTCGACGACACCGCCAGCGAGATGGTCACAATGGTGGAAAAATGCGACCTGACGCCGGCAGAGGCCCTGGCGATCGGGACGATCAACAGCGCCAAGATGTTGGATGTGGAGGATGAGCTGGGTTCCATCACCGTGGGCAAAAAGGCCCATCTGGCGGTGTTTGACGAGAATCCGCTGAACGACATCCACGCACTGGAAAGCTGCTTCATGACGGTCAAAAACGGCGAGATCCTGTACACAAGGGCGTAATACAGAGGGGGGGGGACACCGCGACTGTGTCCCCGCCCTCTTTTCCCCTGCCTGCGGCGGACCGCCGCGGGCAGGCGTTTTTTGTCAATCGACGCTGCGTGCCCTTGGAGCGCCCATCTTTTCAAGGGCCGCGCTCTAGCGCTTGTCCGGATCGTCGAGCCCGCCTCTTCGCCGGGTCAGGGAGAGGGCGAGCCCCGCAGGCAGGAGCAGGGCCAGCGGCAGGACGGAGTTGCCTCCCTCCCCTGTCTTGGCGCTGCCGCCCGAAGAGCTGCCAGGGGAGCCCGCTCCCTCTCCCCCAGGGGCGGTGGAGGGGTCCGCCTCTCCCTGCTCCCCGTCACTCGGCTCTTCTTCCTCCTCTCGCTCCCCCACCAGGGCGTAGCTGCCTGGGGCGGGGGCGGCAAAGGTACCCCACTCCCCCTCGATTTGCAGTGGGCACTGGGAGAGGGTGCCGTCCTCCGCCACCAAAAAGACCGCAGCGGTGGCGGGGTCTGCCAGGTCGTCCAGGCTGATGCGCACCTCCAGCGGGGCGGCAAAGCCGCCGGAGGCGCGGGCGGCGCTCTCCACCTCCAGCTGGTAGTAGCGCCAGACTTTGGCCCTCTCCCCGCGCAGGCGCTGTACCGCCTGGGTGAGGGGGCCATCGACCGCCTTCTCCCGCACCGACAGCTCGCACAGCCAGGAGAGGGCCCCCTGTGGGGCGCGGACGGTGAGGCGATTTTGGTCAAAGTGCTCCACCCGCTCGGGGGCGGCGAGGGCGGCGGCCCGGTCGATGGCCTGCTTGAGCCGGGTCAGCCCCGGGGCAGAGAGCTCCTCTCTCTCCAGCGGGGACAGCGCCTCTACCTGTTCGAAGAGTGCCCGCAGCGCCCCTTCCTCCTCGGGGAGGACATCCTCCAGCGAAATCCCTTCCATCTGGGCGTTGAGGGCGTCCACCCGCGCCCGGGAGAGCACGGTGACCGGCCAATCGACCCGCCCACCCTCATAGGCAACGCTCACCATCTGCACGCCCAACAGCTGGGGGCGGTAGCGGGAGCACATCTCGACCGTAAGGGGAATGCGGCGCTGCTCCTCCCCGCGCGAAAGGAGGAGAACGCCCCCAGAGGGGTCCAGGGGCTGGCCCTGCAGGTAGTTTGACTTGTTGGGGAGAATGGCGAAGGAGAGGCCCCACAGCTGCTCTTCGGGGAGCACCTGCACCGAAAAGGCGGCGGTCTGGCCCTCGACGGACACCGTCAGTGTCTGCTCGCCCAGTGTGGCGCTGTCAAAGCCACTGACCAGTTCGGGAGCGAGGGGGATCACCTCCTCGCTGCCATCGCTGTAGGTGAGGGTGACTCTGCCGCCGGCGGGGTCAAAGGATTCCCCCACCCGGTAGACAGTCTTGACCGGCAGGGTGGCGAGGGCGATGCCTGTCAGCCGCCGCGGTGCCACCTGCACGGTGAAGGCGGCGCTCTGTCCCAGGTAGGAGACAGTGACCGTCTGACTGCCCGGCTGGGTAAAGCGGGTGGGACTGCAGAGGGCGAGGGTCAACTCCATCTCGCTGCTGTCGCCGTTTTGGTAGCAGACCTGCAACCGCCCGCCGGCCACCTCCAGCTCCTCCCCCAGCTGGTATGCTAGGCGCTGCGGCGGCGAGAGGAGAACCAGCCCGGCGACCGGGTTGTCCGCCACCGCCACCACAAAGGTGGTGGTCTTCCCCCCGAGGGAGACCAAAATGCTCTTTTCGCCGGGGCTGTCAAGGGCAGCTGCCTGGCAGAGGTCTGCCGTCAAAGGCCGCTCCGCCCAGCCGCCACCGGCGTATTCCAGCCGCAAGACGCCGCCGGCGGGGTCGAACGCCTCCCCCACCTGGTAGACCGTTTTGTCGGGCAGGGCGGCAAGGGCGATGGACCGAAGGTCGCCCCCGTCCACCGTCACGGAAAAGGAGACATCAAAACCCTTCCACCGAAGGGCGACCTCCTGCTCTCCCACCCGGGTGGCATCATAGCCGCTGGGGGTGGCCACCGCCATCTGAACCGGGCGGGAGATCCCGTCGCCGTAGTCGACCGAGAGCAGGCCGCCGGTGAGGTCCAGCCCTTCCCCCACCGCGTAGCGGGTCTTGTCGGGCAGCGCCTGCACTGTCAGGCCCTGGGGTTGGCGCACCCCGACGGAGAGGGAGACCGACTGCCCCTGGTAGGTGAGGGCGATCTGCTGCTGCGGCCCCTCCCCCACCGCGCCGACATCGCAGTCGGCCTCGGCCATCGGCAGCTGGGCACTGGTGCCGTCCCCATAGTCTACCCGCAGGAGACCGCCTGCCAAGTCCAGCTGTTCTCCCGGCAGATAGAGGGTCTTGTCGGGCATTTTTTCCACTGAAAGGCCGGTGACTGCCGGCGGCGCAGGGGCGAAGACGGAGACATCGGGCAGGGCGAGGGGGCGGTCCTCCTCCCCCAAAGGGGCAAAGTTCTCATCCAAAAGGGTATAGTGCAGGTCGGCCGCAAGGGGAGCGCCCGCCGGCGCTCCCTCCCCCGCCAGTGCCTCCAAAACGCCCAGCTCAGCTGTCGACCCAAAATAGGCCGACCCGTCGGCTGGGGTGATAAAGCACTCGTGGCTCCCGGCATTTGGCTGCTCGTCGACGGCGGCCGCGGCGGAGGGGGAAACCCACCTGTCCGCCCCGTCTGCCGCCCAGGACCAACCTGTCTGGGGGACATTTAGTACCAGTTGGACAATTGCCACCTGGCACCCCTCAGTCGAGAGGGAGAGGTGGATGGGGACACCCTCCCCCGGGGCGACCTCGCTCTTGTCGGCAGTGGCCGACAGCGAGGGAGCGGGTGCAGCCAGCGCAGTAGCAGCGGGCAGGAACACCCCGCCCACCAGCAGGGTGGCGAGCAGGGCTGCCACCCCTCTCTTCCCGCAGATACACATCTTTTCCACGTCCCCTTTCCCCATTTGCAAATTGTCGAAAAAACAGTTAATTTGTCGAAACTGTTAGGAAAATTATACCAATAGCTGCAAAGGAGAACCAGTGACATTTCAGCCAAAGAAAAAGGGGCTCTTTTGGCATTCCGGACAGGGAAACAAAAAAGCCGCCTTTTGAGGCGGCCAAAAAGGCGGAAACAGGATCGCATTTTTTGCTGAGGAGAAAAGGGGGAAACGGCATTCCGGCCAACTCACTGCGGAGTTGGCGGGCCGGCAGGCGCACGAGAGCGTTTGCCCTTCGCCCTTTTCTTCCGCCTTGGCGGCAATGGCGCAGCAGCAAGCCACAACGCGCCTACTGCCCTCTCTCCCCCTTTTTGTTGCGGGCGGGGAGCAGGCATTTGACCGTCTGAAAGACGCCTGCCGCGATCATCAGCAGCGGGACCAAAATCCAGAGCCCAAACGATTGGAAGCAGGAGAGCCACGAGCCCGTCTCCCCCATTCGCAAGAGGATACTGCCAGCTCCCACAAAAGTGAACACGATTCCAATGTAGACGCCCAATACACTGACTTTGCACCTGTCAAAGCACCCCTTCCCGGTGAGCCAAGCCAGGATGAACACAGTGGAGCCGAGAACAAAGAAAAGACCCATAAAAACCATCCAATTTGCGCTGTTGCTCCCCGCCAGAACTGATTTTTGGGGGTTAGCAGGATCATATTTTACCGTTCGGGTGCTATTTCGCGCGGGGATCGCATTGGTCCCGTAGTCCGTGGAGACACGGTACGGGGCGCCGTTTACCTCATACTCATAAATTAGGCGATAGGTCGTTCCCTCCCTGTCGCTCCGGTAGACCTCATAGTCGACAAAATGCCCCTCGGTGGCAGTGTAACCCCCTGCTCTCTGGTTCAACTGGATGGTGTCCTTCACCCCTAAAAACAGAATGACGATGCCGGACAGCAGGCACACCCCCACCAAAAAGCAGGTCACGACCACCCTGAAGTTGACGTTCAGGTGGATAGACCGCCTCTTGGAATCGGCCTTGACCGGCTGATCCTTTTTTCTAAAAAATACCCTGTATACCAGATAGGCTCCAACAAGCCAAAACGGCAGCGAGAACAGCAGCGGCAGATACGCTTGATTGGCGATGTTCACATAGCACCAAACGCCCAAGAAGCCAAACACGTAGAGCAAAAAGCTGACGGCGTACACCTTGTTGAGCAGCTTTGCCGCCTTCTCCCAGCCCGCCGCCAAAAACATCGTTCGCAAAAGCTCTGTAACACTGCAAATCAAAAAGGGAAGGATCATGAGCCTGCTTGAAACATTCTGCGCCTTGATTATCGCCCTCGCCAAAAACAGTGCGGTAAACAAAATGGGAATGGCCCTCACCAGCAAGTAGCCTCTCTTCCTCACACATCTGCCTCCTTTTTCCTCATTTGCCCATTGGCCTGTCAGTGGTTTTTCTGCCGGTGGCCATCGGCCATCGGTGCGCTTGTGGCAGAAAGTTTTTTGCAAATGCGCAGCCACCACTTGCCGCGCCGTTTTGCGCTGCACTGCGCACAGCTGTGATATGGGCACAAATTTCAACTCCGCGAAGGGGGGGAAGAGTAACATGTGCACTCGCGCGGGGTGCGACACACCTGCGTCGGGAAGCGGCAGAAGCGAATCTGCATTTCAATCCACGCACCCGCGAGGGGTGCGACTGAAAGAGTTGGCGAACGCGCAAAACCTTGTCCCATTTCAATCCACGCACCCGCGCGGGGTGCGACTGCAAACTTACACAAAAGTGCACTGTTGTTTGTGCTTTCAATATACCTTCTCGACAAACGCTTGTCAATTTTTTGGCTGTTGTCCGCTCTTCTTTTTCCCCGTCCATTTATCCTGCCATTTCTCAGTGCGAACCTAGCGGGGAATTCCCGTCCACTTGGGGTTCGCACCGCCCCCAAAAGCGGTAAAAGCTGCGATATTTTAAGGGCGGCCTCTCCCTCCCTTCTTTCCTCCATTTCCGATAAGCTTTTTCACAAAAAAGCCAATCAGAATAGGGTATGTCAATTAAAAAGAGAGAGGCCGGCGCGGAAGAGACCCGTTTCTGCGAGTCTTCCGCAGCCCATTCCAAAAAGCAGAAAGGGTGTTTTTAAGCCGTTTCTACCTCTTTCACAACCCGTCCCCATACCGGCGGCAAGTCGCCCCTTTATTTTTGCTCCTGGGGAAAGACCTGGCAGATGGCCTTTTCCCAAAAGACTACCCCGTCCAGGTGGTCTAGCTCATGGCAGAGGCATTTAGCAAGCGCCCCCTCCCCCTCGATAGAGATGGGGGTTCCCTCCCGGTCGAGCGCCTCTACCCGCACCCGCTGGGGGCGAATGGTCTTTCCCCACCAGCCGGGGTTGCTCAGACAGCCCTCTACACACTCCTGCTCTCCCTCTGCCAAAGTCAGGCGGGGGTTTACCAAAAACAGCGGCTGTTCAAGGTCCGACTCCTCCCAGGGGAGGATCACCACCAGCCGCCGCAACACCCCCACCTGAGGGGCGGCTATCCCTGCGCCGCCCACCTGCCGCAGCGTCTCCTCCATGTCCTCCAGCAGTTGCCGGGTCCGCCCGTCGATCTCCCCCACCTCCCGGCAGGGCTTTTTGAGCAGCGGGTCCCCCTTCTTCCTGATCTCGCGCAAAGCCATATTGGCGCCTCCCTCTCTCTTTTACAGCAGCGATCCTCTTTCCCTCCGCTGTCTCTGCGCCCCCGTGCGGCTGCTCTCGGCACGGCTCTTGCGGGGGCTCTCCGCAAACAAAAAGACCTCTTCAATGGGCAGGCCAAACACCCGCGCAATGTCGTGCGCCAGCCAGATGGAGGGCTCATACCGCCCCGCCTCCAGGGCGCTGATGGTCTGGCGGGAAACCCCCACCCGCTCTCCCAGCGCCTGCTGGGAAAGTCCCTTCTCCCGCCGCAGCAGGCGGATGCGATTCTTCAACGCGCCCCCTCCTCTGTCAAGTCAACTTTCCCATTCGCACAGCAAAAGGCCCCCGGACCCTCTCGGGTCCGGGGGCCTCTTCTCACTCTTTTTCCGCCAGGCCGACGATCAGGTCCACACAGGTGTCCAGTCCCAGGGCGCCGCTGTCCAGACAGAGGTGGTAGTTCTGCGACATCCCCCACTCCTGGCCGGTGTAATACTTGTAGTAGGTGCGGCGCTTCTTGTCCTTTTCCTCCAAGCGCTTGGCGGGCTTCTTCTCGCTCTCGCCATAGAGGCGGACGATCCGGTCCGCCCGCACCTCCGGGTCGGCGTGGACAAAGACGTGCAGGCAGTCCTGCCGCTCCCGCAAGATGTAGTCGGCACAGCGGCCCACAAAGACACAGGGCCCTTTCTCGGCCAGCTCCCGGATCACCCGGTGCTGCACCGCCCAGAGAAAGTCGTCCACCGACAGGCCGCTTGGCCCTACCTGGCCGCCCCGGGCTGAGAAGGCACAGGCCAGCCAACTGGAGCCGGGGGCGTCCTCCCCCTTCTGCTCCACATACCCCTCGTCCAGGCCGGTCTCGGTCGCCACCTGTTTGACCAGCTCCTTGTCGTAACAGGGAACACCCAGGCACTGGGCCACCTCTTTGCCGATGGTCCTGCCGCCGCTGCCGAACTCTCTGCTGATGGTGATGATCTGTCTGCGCATGTTGCCACGCTCCTTTCGGGCCGGACAGCCGGCCTCTATCCTCATTATACCAAAACGCCGCCGCCCTGGGTAAGAGAAATCCTCCGCAAAACAGAAAAACTGCCCTCTTACGAGAGGGAGACAGGCGCAAAAAAGCCGCCCCTCTGACCGCGACCGGCGCGGCCAACAGAGGCGACTTTGGAGCGGACAGCCCCTGCCAAGGGCAGGAGACGGTCGGGATGTTTTACAGGCTCATCCCCAACTCAATGGCGCGGAAGTTGGGTTCGACCAGGTGCTGCTTGCGGGCGGGGACGCTCTTTTCGATCCCCTTCTTCACCGCCTCGAGGGAGGCAAAGCCGCACTCTTTGAGCACCTTGCCCAGGAGGATGATGTTGGCCAGCCCCTGCAGGTCGTTCTCCTCGGCCAGGCGGGTGGCCTCGACATAGCAGGTCTTGACCCCTTCGATCTCCTCCCGGTCGCTGATGAGGGTGGCGTCGATGACCGCCACCCCGCCGGGCTGGACCTTGTGGATGAACTTGTCGTAGGAGGGCTTGTTCATCACCAGCAGGGCGTCGGGGTTGAGGATCAGGGGGGAGCAGATGGGGTCGTCGCTGATGCAGACCGAGCAGTTGGCGGTGCCGCCCCGCATCTCGGGGCCGTAGGAGGGCAGCCAGGAGACCTCCTTGCCGTCCATCAGGCCGGAATAGGCCGCCACCTTGCCCGCAAAGAGGATGCCCTGGCCGCCGAAGCCGGCCAGCAGGATGTTTTGGGTCATACTACTTCTCCTCCTTCTGCGCGTCTTTGTCCTTGTAGACCCCCAGCGGGTAGTAGGGGATCATGTTGTCCCGCAGCCACTGCATGGCCTCGATCGGGGTGAGGCCCCAGTTGGTGGGGCAGGTGGAGAGGACTTCGACGATCGAGAAGCCCTTGTGGTCCAGCTGGTTCTGGAAGGCCTTCTGAATGGCCTTTTTGGCCTCTTTCACGTGGGGGACGCTGTCCACCGTGACCCGCTGGGCCAGGGCGACCCCGTCGAGGGTGGAGAGCATCTCGCACATGCGGATGGGGAAACCGGCGGTGGCGGTGTCCCGCCCATAGGGGGTGGTCTGGGTGATCTGCCCCGGCAGGGTGGTGGGGGCCATCTGCCCGCCGGTCATGCCGTAGATGCAGTTGTTGACGAAGATGACAGTGATGTTCTCGCCCCGGGTGGCGGCGTGCACCGTCTCGGCGGTGCCGATGGCGGCCAGGTCGCCGTCGCCCTGGTAGGTGAAGACCACGCTGTCGGGGAGGGCCCGGCGCAGCCCGGTGGCCACTGCGGGGGCGCGGCCGTGGGCGGCCTCGACCATGTCGCAGGCAAAGTAGTTGTACGCCATGACCGCGCAGCCCACCGGCGCGACGCCGATGGTCCTGCCCTCGATGCCCAGCTCGTCGATGGCCTCCGCCACCAGCCGGTGGATGATGCCGTGGGTACAGCCGGGGCAGTAGTGGAGCACTGCGTCGGTCAGGGCCTTGGGTTTTTCAAAGACGATTGCCATTACCGGTCACCTCCTGCCATTTTTTCAATTTCGTCCAGCACCTCTGCCGGGGTGGGGATGACGCCGCCGGTGCGCCCGAAGAAGGAGACCGGCACCTTCCCATTGACGGCCAGGCGGACGTCGTCGACCATCTGCCCCATGCTCATCTCCACGCAGAGGAAGCCCTTGCAGCCCTCGGCTGCGGCGGCGATCTCATCGGTGGGGAAGGGCCAGACGGTGATGGGGCGGATGCAGCCGATCTTCAGCCCCTTCTCGCGGGCGGCCTTGACGGCGGCCTTGGCGATGCGGGCGGTGGCGCCGTAGGCGACCACGATGTAGTCGGCGTCCTCGGTGTTCTCGCACTCCACCAGCACCTCGTTTTGCTTGACCTGCTCGTAGCGGGCAAACCGGTCGACCACCAGCTGCTCCAGCTCGTCGGCCTGCAGGTAGAGGGAGTTGACGATGTTGTGGGGGCGCTTGTTCTGGTGGCCGTTTGTGGCCCAGGACTTGTCGGCCTGGATGGGGGTGTAGTCCTCGGGGAAACTCACCGGCTCCATCATCTGGCCCAGCATCCCGTCGGCCAGCATCATGGCGGGCATCCGGTACTTGTCGGCCAGGTCAAAGGCCTGGAAGGTCAGGTCCACCATCTCCTGCACGGTGGAGGGGGCAAAGACGATGTTCTGAAAGTCGCCGTGGCCGGAGGCGCGGGTGGCCTGCCAGTAGTCCGCCTGAGAGGGCTGGATGCCCCCCAGGCCGGGGCCGCCGCGCATGACGTTGATGATGAGGCAGGGCAGGTCGCTGCCGGCTATGTAGGAGATCCCCTCGCTCTTGAGGCTGATGCCGGGGGAGGAGGAGGAGGTCATGGCCCGCACCCCGGCGGAGGCAGCGCCCAGCACCATGTTGATGGCCGCGATCTCGCTCTCGGCCTGCAGGTAGGTGCCGCCGATCTTCGGCATCCTCTTGGCCATGTAGGCCGACACCTCGGTCTGGGGGGTGATGGGGTAGCCGAAGAAGTGGCGGCAGCCGGCGCGGATGGCCGCCTCCGCCAGGGCTTCGTTGCCCTTCATTAACACTCTGTCTGTCATATTGCCGTATCCCTACCTTTCTACCGTGATGGCGCAGTCGGGGCACATGGTGGCGCACATGGCGCAGCCGATGCAGGCCTCGGGTTCAAAGCACTCCGCCGGGTGATACCCTTTTTTGTTGAGCCGGTCTTTGGCCAGCCGGACGATCTTTTTGGGGCAATTGGCGGTGCAGAGACCGCAGCCCTTGCAGATGTCCTCGTTCACTGTGATTTTGGGCATGATTTCCCTCCTCATATCTCGTTGCAATTGGGTTTGCGTGTACGCGCCGCCGCTACTCCTGCCCCTGGCGGGGCAGCTCTTTTTGCCAGGGCTGGCGAACCAAGATCTTCACCGGGAAGGGCTCGGGCAGCCGCCCCTTCAGCGCGGGGTAGAGCTCCTCGCGCACCAGGGTGCAGCGCACCGGCAGACCGGTCTGGGCGGCCAGCTCCCCGGCGTAGGGGAGGCTGTCGAGAATGGTCTCCTCCCCCGTCTCAAAGCCCAGGTTGGAGGCGTTGACCAGGCCGGTGACCGGCAGCCGGGAGGCCGTCTCGATCTCGCGGATGATCTCCAGCGACTCCTCCGGCGAGCGGGTCAGGTAGCGGTAGCAGTTGAAAACGCTCAGGTGCTCGTACCCCCCCTCTTTGAAGAGGGCCGAGTAGCGGCCCATGGCCGCCGCCCCCGCGTCGTCCCCCCCCACGTCGAAGAGGGCGTAGCCCTCGTTGTCGCAGAAGACCGACTGCACCTGGGCCCCCAGGGCGGGGATGTCCAGGTTGGAGTTGGCGTAGGTGGGGGAGATGATGTCGATGCCCGCCTGCGCGAACTCGTCCTTGAAGTCGGTGGTGCGGAAATAGGGGTTGACCACATCCAGGTCCACCACCGTCACCTTTTTGCCCTCTCTGGCCATGGCGAAGGCCAGGTTGGCCACAAAGTTTGTCTTGCCGCTGCCGTAATGGCCGGTGACCGCGATCCTCTTGTGCTGAAATTCGATACCAGCTCACCGCCTTTCTTCGCTTTAAAGCGATGACGTATTCCAAAATAAATCCAGCCCGTGCACTTGCAGCAGGTGGATGTAAGAATCATTATATCATTTTTGCCGGCGCACCACAAATGCGAAACCGTGGTAATTTCGGGCATAAAGGGCAAAAGGAAAAGGAATTATTTGGGCAAACTACCAAATTGCCAGGGGTTATAGGGCCTGTTCTCCCTCTTTGGGACGGCAGGAATGGGGAAAAGGCAGGAGGAGAAGCTGGGGCAGAACTCCCCTCTGTTGGGTCGTCACCCGCTCCTTGGAGACACGCCTCTCCCTCCCATCGGGAGGGAGGCGGCAACCGCCCCCAGGTCCCCGACCCCAAAAGAGCGCGCCCGATTTTGGCCGGGCGCGCTCTCTTTTCACACTTTTGGGGATGCGCCGCCAGTGGGAAGGCTGCCGGCGCAAATGGGGAAATCAAACAGTACCAGGGGACGCGAGAAGGGGATGTTAGGCGTGTACGCCGCCGCTCTTTTTCATGGAGAGGGACATCCGGTCGGCAATCATAGCAATGAATTCGGAATTGGTGGGCTTGCCGCGCAGGGCGTTGACGGTGTAGCCGAAATAGCTGTTGAGCACCTCGATATCGCCCCGGTCCCAGGCCACCTCGATGGCGTGGCGGATGGCCCGCTCCACCCGGGAGGCGGTGGTGCCGTGCATCCTGGCCACCGTGGGGTAGAGCATCTTGGTGACCGAGCCCAGCATCTCGCTGTTTTGGATGCACAGGGAGATGGCGTCGCGGATGTAGTGGTAGCCCTTGATGTGGGCGGGCACGCCGATCAGGTGCAGCGTCTCGGTAATGGCGATCTCCAAGTCGGTCTGGCTCATGGGGACCACCGTCTCGCCGGCGGGTTCTTCCACCTTGCCCAGCAGGGTGGCCACCCGCTTGGCCAGCACCTCGAAGTCAAAGGGCTGAATGGCGTAATAGCTGGCGCCGGCCTGCATGAGGGCGGACTCGATATTGTAGTTGTCAAAACCCAACATGGCCACGTAGACGGGGGTGATCCCCTTTTCGCGGGTCTGGGTCATCACCTCAATGGCGTCCAGGTTGGCCATGAAGGCGTTCAAAATCACCACCGCCGGCTTTTGTTTGCAGATGGCCTCCACGCACAGATTGCCGTCGCTGGCGATGGTGGTGACTGCATAGCCGTGCTTTTTCAGCACCTCGGCGCAGGGCTCCCCAAACTCCGCGCTGTTGTCAGCCACCAATACCTTGACCTTTGTATTCATTGTCAATCTCCTCCTGATACAATAAAATTTGCTTTTCCCTTATCTAAAGTCATCACACACCTATATTTTACCAGTTTCTGTAAGATTGTCAATGGGTTTGTCTGGGAAAATTTGTAATAAATATCAAAAGAATCAAAAATAGCGGAAATTGGGGCAACATCCTCAGGAAACGGAGACGGTTTTGGTGGATTCCCACATATTTTCCGCGAAAATGCCGTAACCGCGGGTGGGGTCGTTGACCAGCACGTGGGTGACCGCCCCCACCAGCTGGTTGTTCTGGATGATGGGGCTGCCGCTCATCCCCTGGACGATCCCCCCTGCCTTTTCCAGCAGTTCGCTGTCGGTGACGCGGATGAGCAGGTTTTTGCTGCGCTCCCTGTCGTTGAGGTTGACCCTCTCGATGTCGATATTGTAGAGCTTGGGGGTGTCCCCCTCCAGAGTACAGAGGATCTGGGCCGCCCCTTCCTTGACCTCCTGCTTATAGGCCACCGGCATGGTGGTGCCCTGCGGGGCCTGGTGAAAGAGGCCGTAGACCCCGGTCTCGCCGTTTTGGCGCAGGGTGCCCAGCGCCTTTTCGCTGGTGAAAAGGCCCTTGAGTTCGCCCGGGGTACCGCTCTCCCCCCTCTGTACCCCGCTGATCCTGGCCGAGACGATCTCGCCGGTGGCCAGGGGCATGATGTCCTTGGTGTCCACATCGCTGATGCCGTGGCCCAGCCCGGCAAAAATCAGGTTGTCCCCACTGCCGGCCACAAAGGTCATGGTGCCGATGCCCGCCGAGGAGTCCCGCACCCAGACCCCCAACTTGTATCCCCCCTCGCTGGAGAGGGCCGGGGTGACGGTGGTGGAGCAGCGGGAACCGCCCCGCATGTACTCACAGACCAGGGGCTGCCCGGCCTTGGCCTGGGCGGTGATGTCGGTGTAGCTCTTGATCGGCTGGCCGCCCAGGGTGACGATGACGTCCCCCACCTGCAGCCCCGCCTCTTCGCCCGGGGTCTTGGCGCCGTCTTTGGTCTTGACCGGGGAGATGCCCACCACCACCGCCCCGTCGGTGTACATCTTCACCCCGAAGGGGCGGCCGGAGACGGTGACCACCGGCTTGTCCGCCACCGAGACGTGGACGTCCTTGACCGGGATGAGGCCAAAGAGGTTGAGGTCGGTAAAGAAGTTCTGACTTCCCCCCACAGAGGCCGCCGCCTCCCGCGCCCGCTCGTCGGTGCCAGTGGCAAAGGAGAAGGGGGTGGCCCCGGAGAAGGAGACCACATCGGCCGAGGAGACGTAGAACTGGTCGGGAAGGGTCTTTTGATAGTAGGCCACCGCTCCCAGCGAGGAGAGGGAGAAGGCCGCCCAGAGGGCCGCCGCCAGCCCGCATATTTTTTGAATCTGTTTTTTCAACGCAAATCGCCTGCCTTTACCTCCTTACTGTTTGCCCGCTCACCCACAATTATAAAAGGAAAAAATTCGCGGCAGCGGGGGCAGAAGCGGTCAAACTGCCTCTCACCAGTCTAGCGGCGCGCAGTCGATTTTTTTGTAAAAAACTGGTCAAAAAGAAGGGGAAGGCGGAGGAGCTGTCGCCTGCCCGGCGAAGGGCGGCGGAGTGGCGAAGACGGGGCAGGCGCGATTTTGCATCCCATTTGGCAGGGGATGGCGAGCGGGAAGGGCGGTAACACAATCGCCCCCTCCCACAGTGCGGACAAAGGGGCGAACGGTGGGCGGCAATCGCGCCTCTGCCTCCAATAGACAGGGAATGGCAGGCGGAAAGGGGCAGATGACACACCCGCTCTCCTCTTCCCCAGCGCGGATAAAGGAACAGATGACGGGACGACAACCGTGTTCTGCGCCCCAATGGCAGGGGCTGCGGCCAGATGGCACGGACAACACGGCTGTTTCCTCTTTCCCGGCGCAGCCAGAGGAGTGGATAGAGGAGCGACGATCGCGCTTTGGCGCCCCAATGGGCAGGGGAAAAGGTGGAAAGGAATAAGTACAGCGCTCCCCCTTCCCCTGCGTGGACAAAGGAGTGGGCAGCAGGGCGGTAGTCGCACCTTTTTGCCCCAATGGGCAGGGGGGCAAGTGGAAAGGGGCGCAGTACGGCGCACCCCTTCCCCAGCGCGGACAAAAGAATAGACAGCAGGGCGGTAGTTGCACCTTTTCACTTCAATGGGCAGGGGGATAAGTAGGCGGAAAGGACGGCAGCACAGCTGCTCTCCTTTCTCCGGTGCGGGCAAAGGGGTGGGCTGTGGGGCGGCAATCGCGTCTCTGCTTCCAATAGACAGGGAACAGCAGGCGGGAAGGGAGAAACAATGCGCTCGCTCCCTCTTTCCCTGCGCGGACAAAAGAGCGGGCAGCAGGGCGGCAATCGCGCCTTTGCCCCAAATAAGAAGGGGAGCGGCGCGCAGGAAGGGACAAACGACACACCCGCTCCCCTTCCACCAGTGTGGGCAGAGGAATGGACAGAGGGCAGCAATCGCGCCTTTGCAACCAAATAGGCAGTAGACGGCAGGCAGAAAGGAGAAGGTTACACCTTCCTCCCCTCTGCGGTGCAGACAAAAGGCGGGGCGACAGGACAGCAATCGCGTTCTTGCACCCCAATGGACAGGAAGCGGCGGAAAAGGGGCAGATGACACAGTCACTCCCCCCATTTTTTCTGCGATGCGGCAAAAGGGGCGGGCAACGGGGCGACAGCCGTATTTTGCACTCCGATGAACAGGGGGGACGGCGGGGAAGGAGGGGTGGCAGTACAGCCGCCTCCTTCTCCCCTTCCCCAGCGCGGACAAAAGAATAGACAGCGGGGCGGCAATCGCGCCTTTGCACCCCAATAGACAGAGGGCGGCGGGCAAAAATGGGCGGGCGACGCGGCGGCCCCCCTCCCGGTAGAGAAAAACGCCCCGGAGGGAGCCGTTTGGCTCGCTCCAGGGCGCTCTTTCAAAAGGGGTGAATTACTCCCCCTCGCTCTCTTTCAGGGCATCGGCCTCTTCGGTGGAGTAGACCACGTTGTTCTCGCTGGAGGAGAAGCCGTAGTCGTCCCGCTCTTCCCGCTTGGGGCTGTCCAGCAGGGCGCGGATGGACAGGCTGACCCGCTTGCGGTCGATGTCGGCCTCGGTGATCTTCACCTCGACCTCCTGTCCGACCTGCAGGGCGTCGGCCACCTTCTCGACCCGCTCGTTGGAGATCTGGCTGATGTGGATCAAGCCGTCCACCCCGTCGATGATGCGGGCAAAGGCGCCAAAGGAAGTGATGGAGACGATCTGCACCTTGATGACGTCGCCGACATGGTAGTCTCTCTGGAAGATGACCCAGGGGTTGTCCTCGGTCTTCTTGTAGCCCAGGGAGATCTTCTTGTTCTCAAAGTCCACGTCCTTGACGTAGACCTCGACGGTGTCGCCGACCTTGACCACCTCGCTGGGGTGCTTGATGCGCTTCCAGCTCAGCTCGCTGATGTGGACCATGCCGTCCACACCGCCCAGGTCGATGAAGGCGCCGTAGGAAGTCAGGCTCTTGACGGTGCCGGTGTAGTGCTTGCCGATTTCAACGGACTGCCAGAAGGCCTCGGCAACGGCCTTGTTGCGCTCGGCCAGAACAGCTTTGATGGAGCCGATGGCGCGGGCCCGGCGCTCGTTGATCTCAATGACCTTGAATTCGGCCTCGGTGCCCTTGAGGGCGTTGAGGTCGTCGTTGCGGCGGAGGGTCGCCAGGGAGGCGGGGACGAACACCTTGATGCCGTAGCAGCTGACCAGCACGCCGCCTTTGATGACGTCGGTGACAGTGCCGGTGAGGATGGCGTCCTCCTCCTGGGCCTTGACGATTTTGTCAAAGCCCTCGATGGCGTCGTAGCGCTTTTTGGACAGCTGGACGGTGCCTTCCTGATCGTTGACCCGCAAAACGATCACGTTGATCTCATCGCCTTTTTTGACGATGTCGTCCGCCGACGCGTTGGGATCGTTGGTGAGCTCGCTCAGGGCGACAAAACCGGTGTGCTTGGTGCCAATATCGACGGTCACCTCATTGGGGGCGATGCTGGTGACTACGCCCTTGAGGCGCTGGCCGGTATATATTGGCTTGAGGCTCTCCTCCAGTGCTTCTTCAAAGCTGAAGTCTTCGCCTTGAACGTCGTTTTGCAGTTCACTCATTGTATGTAGTACCTCCTTGATTATACACGCCGGAGTCGAAGCACCAGCGGTAACTCCTATTATTTTAGCATACAAACCGCGCTGTTGCAACAGTTCATCCGCAGTTTCTACCAGGATTGTGGGGCAATTTTTTTCGCAAACCTCCCGCAATTTGGCGGTGTTGGAGCTTTTTCGGTCCCCCACCACCACCATCAGCCCGCTCTTCTTGGAGAGGGCCTCGGCTTCCTGCTGCCGGCTGGCCGTGGCCGAGCAGATGGTGGAGAAGACCGAGAGGCCGGGAAAGAGGGCCTCGGCCTCGGCCACCGCCTCTTTCCAGAGGGCCACGTTGAAGGTGGTCTGGCTGACCATCGATACCGGGCGGTCGGAGAAGTCCCCCTCCTTTGCCAGGCGGCGCAGCTCCTCGGCGGTGGAGAAGACCCGCACCTCGCCGGGGCAGTGGCCGACGATCCCCACCACCTCGGGGTGATTGGGGTCCCCGGCGACCAAGACCAGGTCCCCCGCCTCCGAGCGCTCCCTCACGATTTGATGGATCTTTGCCACAAAGGGGCAGGTGGCGTCCACCCAGTCGATCCCCGCCTCCTCGATCTGCGCATAGACCGAGGCGGGCACCCCGTGGGAGCGGATGACCAGGGTCTCCCCCTCCCCCACCTCGGCGGGGGAAGTGACCGTGCGCACCCCGCGGCGCTCCAGGTCGGCCACCAGGTGGGTGTTGTGGATGATGGGGCCCAGGGTGCACACCCGCTTCCCCTGTTCCAGCAGGTCATAGACCTGTTTGACCGCCCGGTCCACCCCAAAGCAAAAACCCGCGGTCTTCGCCAAAATCACCGGCATGACAATTCCTCCAACAGGGTCGCCATCCGCTCGGTGAGCAGGACCTTGGCCCCCTTGAGCTGGGAGGCGGCCTTCATATCGGTCAGCCCCAGCTCCCCATTGCGGATGAGGGCGCCGTAGCGCACATAGACGGGGGCAAAGGGGTGCATCCCCTTGGGGGCGCAGATGGCCACCGGCAGGATGTCGGCCCCGGTCTGGGCCGAGACCACGATGGCCCCCGACTTGAGCTTGAGCAGCTTGCCGGTCTTGGAGCGGGTCCCCTCGGGAAAGACGCCGAGGATCTTCCCCTCCTTCACCACCTCTTTGGCCCGGTCCAGGGCGGAGGTATCCCCCTTGCCCCGGTCCACCGGGAAGGCCCCCAGGGCCCGCAGCAGTCTGCCGGTGAAGCGGCCCTTAAAGAGCTCGATCTTGGCCATGTAGCAGATCTGCTGGCGCACCGGCAGGGCCACAAAGATGGGGTCCAGGTCGCTGATGTGGTTGGAGCAGAAGACGTAGCCGCCCTGGGGGGGCAGGTTCTCCCGCCCCTCGTAGTGCACCCGGTAGAGGGCGCGAAAGATCACGTTGACCACCCCGTGGGCAAAGCGGTAAAAACTCATAGCCGGTCCCCCAGACGCTGGCGGATAAGGGCGCAGACCGCGTCCACGCTCTCCGCCAAATTCAGCTCGCTGGTGTCCACCAGCACCGCGTCCGCAGCCTGTTTGAGGGGGGCGGCCTCCCGGTGGCTGTCGTCGTAGTCGCGCTGCTGGATGTCCCGCAGCACCTCCTCATAGGGGATGGGGCTCCCCTTCTCCGCCAGCTCCTTGCAGCGGCGCTGGGCCCGGGCCTCGGGGGAGGCGGTGAGGAATATCTTCAAATCGGCGTCGGGCAGTACCACGGTGCCGATGTCCCGCCCGTCCATGATGACGCTGTTCTTGCGGGCCAGGGAGCGCTGGGTCTCCATCAGGAAATCCCGCACCTCCTGCACCGCCGAGACCTGGGAGGCGGCCTTGCTCACCTGGGGGGAGCGGATGAAGTCGCTCACGTCCTCGCCGCCGACAAAGACCCGCTGCTGGCCCCCGACAAAGCGCAGGTCCACCTGCAGCTCCGGCAGCAGGGCCTTGATGGCAGCCGTGTCGGTCAGGTCGGCCCCCACCTGCAGGCCGTGATAGCCGATGGCCCGGTACAGGGCCCCGGTGTCCACGTAGATAAAGTGCAGCGCCCCGGCCGCCGTGCGGGCGATGGTGCTCTTGCCCGCACCGGCGGGCCCGTCAATGGCAATGGATAACATATCTGTTCGTCCTCCTCGAAATCGGTGGTAATGGCGCCCCTCTCGGGGGCAAAAGCCGCCCCGGAGAGCGGCCGGTAGGGAAACGGAAGGGTCACCGGGGCTGGGCCAGGATGTCCCGGGCCGCGGCCACGGCGGTGGAAAAGGCGATCTGCAAGTTGAAGCCGCCGGTGTAGCCGTCCACGTCCAGCACCTCGCCCACAAAGTAGGCGCCCGGGCAGCGCCTGGACTGGCAGGAGCCGGGATCCACCTCCCGCACCGAGACGCCGCCGCGGGTGATGATCCCCTCGGCCGCGGGGCGGAAGCCGGAGACGGTGAGGGGCAGATCCTTCATCACCCGCACCATCTCCCCCCGCTCGGCCTGGGTGAGCTGGTTGACCTTCTTCTCGCCGGGGATGCCGGTGAGGGCCACATAGCTGCCGATGAGCTTTTGCGGCAGCAGTTTGCCCAGGGCGTTTTGCAGGTTTTTGTTCCGGTACTCCTCAAAGTCCCGCAGCAGCCGGCGGTCCAGCGCCTCGTGGGTGAGCCCGGGCTTTAGGTCGATGTGCAGCCGGTAGCGCCCGGGCGCGTCCTCCATGTGGCAGGAGGCGGAGAGGACCAGCGGCCCCGATACCCCGAAGTGGGTGAAGAGCATCTCCCCCAGCTCGCTGAAGACCGGGCGCTTCTTCCCCACCTCCTCCACCGTGAGGGTGACGTTTTTCAGGGAGAGGCCCTGGCAGTTTTTGCACCACTGCTCGCCGCAGCGCAAGGGCACCAGGGAGGGCCCCGGCGGGGTGACGGTGTGGCCCAGCTGGCGGGCGAAGCGGTAGCCGTCGCCGGTGCTGCCGGTCTGCGGGTAGGAGAGGCCGCCGGTGGCCACCACCACCCGGTGGGCGGAGATGGCGCCCCCCTCTTTGAGGGACAGCGAGAAGGGCGCGCCGGGGGTGACGGTCTCCACCTCGCCCTGGCGAAATTCCACCCCCTGGGCCCGGCACCAGTTTGTCAGGGCGTCCACCACGTCGCCGGCCCGGTCGCTCTGGGGGAAGACCCGGTTCCCCCGCTCGGTCTTGAGGGGGACCCCCAGCCCCTCAAAAAAGGCCATGGTGTCCTGCGGAGTGAAGCCGTAGAGGGCCGAGTAGAGAAAGCGGGGGTTGCGGGGGACGTTTCGCAGAAAGTCCTCCACCTCGCAGTTGTTGGTCAGGTTGCACCGGCCCTTGCCGGTGATGCGCAACTTTTTGCCGGGCTGGTCGTTTTTTTCCAACAGGAGGACCGGCAGTCCCCCCTGCCCGAGCAGTCCGGCCGCCATCAGCCCCGCGGGGCCGCCGCCGATCACCGCGGCGCTGTACACTCTCTCCATCTCCACTCCTCACACCTCGCCGATGTTCTCGTAGACCTGGTCCTCGTTCCACATGGTCTCCAGCTTGCCCAGGGTGGCAAACACCTCGGTCTGCTTGCGCTGGCCCAGGGCCACGATCAGGGCGTTGATGAGGCTGAGGGGGGCCACCAGCGAGTCCACGAAGGAGATCATCTCGCTCTTGGCGTAGAGGACGGTGTCGGCCATGGCGGCGATGGGGGACTTTTCGCTGTCGGTGATGGAGATGACCTTGGCCCCGCTCTTGGCCGCGCAGGTCAACGCCCGCACCGTCTTTTTGGAGTAGCGGGGGAAGCTGATGCCCAAGATCACGTCCCCCTCGCCGATGCGGACGATCTGCTCAAAGACGTCGGAGCCCTTGTCCTCGCTGACGAGGTGGACGTTTTCAAAGATCATATTGAAGTAGTAGGCGGTGAAGGAGGAGAGGGAGGAGGCCCCCCGCATCCCCACGATGTAGATGCGCCGGGCCTCCAGCAGGGTCTCGACGGCGCGGTTGAAGTCCTCGCTGGAGACGGCCTGCTCGGTCTTGCGGACGGTGGCGATGTCCAGCTCCAGCACCCGGGAGAGGACGTCCCGGTCGCCGATCTGCTCGGAGGTGACCCGCATCCGCTGCACGGCGCTGAGGTTTCTCTTGATGAGCTCTTTGAGGGAGCGCTGGAACTGGGGGTAGCCCTCAAAGCCCACCTCCATGGCAAAGCGGACCACGGTGGACTCACTGACCCCCACCTCCCGCCCCAGCTTGGAGGCGGTCATAAAGGCGGCCTTGTCGTAGTTTTCAAAGATGTAGCGGGCAATCTTCTTCTGCCCCTTGGAAAACTGGCCCATCTTCTCCTCGATGGTGTGTAGCAAACTGCTCAAAATCCTCTCCCTGCCTCTCTGCCCCGCGCCGGCCACAAAAAAGGCGGGCGTCCGCGCATGGGCGTCTGCCACTCGGCGTATAATGGAATGGACGCCGCTGGGAAAGCGGCTGTTTTTTACCGAACTTGTCAACACTATCAGTGTATCGTCGCGGGGCGAAAATTGCAAGGAATTTTTGCCCCTTCTCCCCCTTTTTTGCAGGAAATGATGGCAGCTTCTTGCAAAATGGCGTCCGCAGCCGGGCGAACTGTCAAAAATGGCGGCAAAACCGGCAAAGGCGTGGATTTTGCAGGGGAAATGTGGTATATTCTATGGGAACTCATCGCCCATCCTATTTCGCGGGGGCCTGCGCCCCCATCCCTGAGACTATATTCGAGGTGTGCGCAACATGGCAGTTATCTACGAGGACTTGCTCAAGGGCAAACAGCACGTTCATTTCATCGGCATCGGCGGGTCGGGGATGTTCCCCCTGGCCCAGATCCTGCACGACAAGGGCTATTTCATCACCGGCTCGGACAACAACGAGACCGACACCCTTGCCCTGGTGCGGGGGCTGGGGATCCCGGTGCACCTGGGCCACGACCCCAAAAACATCGAGGGGGCCGACTTGGTGGTCTACACCGCGGCCATCATGAAGGACAATCCCGAGCTGCTGGCGGCCAAGGCCTCCAACGCCACTGTCATCGAGCGCTCGGTGTTGCTGGGGGTCATCTCCCGCCAGTATCCAAACGCCGTCTGCATCTGCGGCACCCACGGCAAGACCACCTCCACCGCCATGCTCACCCAGCTGCTGCTGGACTGCGGGGCCGACCCCACGGCGGTCATCGGCGGCAAGCTGCGCAGCATCGGCGGCAACGGCCGGGTGGGGAAGAGCGAGACCTTTGTCTGCGAGTCCTGCGAGTACGTGGACACCTTTTTAAAGCTCAGCCCCGACGTCTCGGTGGTCCTCAACATCGACCGGGACCACCTGGAGTACTTCAAAAATCTCGAGAACATCATCCGCTCCTTCAACGCCTTCAACAAGATGGCCAGCAAGATGGTCATCGTCAACGGGGACGACGAGAACTCCATGAGATCCCTGGACGGGGTGACGGTGCCCATCCTCACCTTCGGCACCAAGGAGGGGCTCGACTACACCGCCGAGAACATCGCCGTGGAGCGGGGGGTCTTTTACCAGTACGACCTCTGCCACCGGGGCGAGACCCTCTGCCGGATCCGGCTGGGGGTGCCGGGGCGGCACAACGTCCTCAACTCCCTGGCCGTCTGCGTGGCGGCGCTGCAGTGCGGGGTCACCCCCGCCCAGCTGGAGGAGCACCTGCCCCACTTCGGCGGGGCGGGCCGCCGATTTGAATTTTTGGGGGAGGTGAACGGCTTCACCGTGGCCGACGACTATGCCCACCACCCCGCCGAGCTGGAGGCGACCCTCAAGGTGGCCACCCAGATGGGCTACAACAAGGTGTGGGCGGTCTTTCAGCCCTTCACCTTCTCCCGCACCTCGATCCTGCTGGACGACTTTGCGCGGGTCTTGCAGATCGCCGACCGGGCGGTGATCACCGCCATCATGGGCGCGAGGGAGATCAACACCTACGGCATCCACGCCAAGGACCTGGCCGACAAGGTGCCCGGCAGCGTGCAGCTGGACACCTTCCCCGAGGTGGCCGACTACCTGCTGGCACACGTGGAGCCGGGCGACCTGGTGCTCACCCTGGGCTGCGGCGACGTCTACAAAATCGACAAGTTGCTGCTGGGAGAGAAAAAGAACTGACAGAGGGGCGCCCGGCAGCAGCTGCCGGGCGCCTTTTTGGCTGGGAGGGAGGAAGTTTGATGGAGGGAAAGCCCACCGGCACCGTCTACCTGCTCTGCGGCAAGACCGGCAGCGGCAAGAGCACCTTTGCCCGGACCTGGCAGGCCGAGCGGGGGGCCGCCCTGCTCTCGGTGGACGAGCTGATGCTCGCCCTCTTCCCCGAGTACCTGGGGGAGGCCCACCGGGCGGTCTGGGAGCGGTGCCGCACCTACCTGCTGGCGAGGGCGGAGGAGATCGCCCTGGCCGGGGCGGACGTGCTGCTGGACTTTGGCTTTTGGAGCGCGGCGGAGCGGGCCGAGACCCGGGCCCGGTTCGCCAGAGCAGGGGTGCCGGTCAAGCTGCTCCTCTTCACCGCCCCCGCCGAGCTGCGCGCCCGGCGGTTGGCGCGTCGAAACGCCGCCGCCCAGGGGCGGGAATACCGCATCGACCCCGAGATGCAGGCCCTCTTCGACAGCCGTTTCGAGCCCCTCGCCGAGGGGGAGGCCGACTGGGTGATCCGCCCCGGCGACAAGCTGCCCGACTGCATCGGGTAAAGGGAGAGGAAGGCCCGGCAGAATTTTCTGCCGGGCCTTCCTCTCCGTCTGCCTCCCCCCATCGGGAGAGGCAAAAAAGCGCCCGGAAAGCAGCCTCTGCAGCGCCTTCCGGGCCTTTGTTTTTGGCATCTCGCTCTGCCGGTCAAGGGCCCCCGTCACTGGGTGGGCAGGGTGGTGACCCCCACATAGTGAAAGTCCCCGTCCCCGGTCCCCTCGATGGAGATGCGCCGCCGGCGCAGGAGGGACCCCCGCTCGCCGTCCACCGTCCGCTTGTAGACGCTCACCGAAAGGCTCATCAGCGACCCGCCCACCTGCCAGTCGTCCAGCGCAAACAGGTATTCGCGGGGAACGGGGCGGTAGATGAGGGCGTAACTCTCCCGCTCGGGCAGGTAGCGCCCGCTCTCCCGCACCCACTGGGGCGGCACCCCAAAGTAGCGCTGGCAAACCCCCTCCACCTCGTCCTGGGGAAAGAGGTAGCCGGAGAGCTCGCCCGCCGACGCGGCCCCGTAGTTGTAATAGGGGCGGTCTGGCGCCCGGTTGTCGGGGTAAAGGGGGAGGTAGTAGCCCAGCACCACCAGGGTATCGGGGGACAGCTGGTCCGCGCTGGTCCAGTCGGGCGCCTCGGCCGCCAGCCAGCGGCAGCGGTCCAGGTAGACATCGATCACCTGGCTCTCGCTGAGATCGGCGGGAAAGTAGCTCTCCCCCGCCGGGGCGGAACTGCTCTCCGCCCGGTTGGGGGCAGCGGGGGCGCAGCCCGCCAAAAGGGCGCACAGCAGCGCCACCGCCAACACCCGTCCCATCCGCTTCACAGAGGCCGCCCCCTTTCCGCCCAATTTCCCCCTCTAGTATAGTCGAAGGGCGGAAAAAGGAACAGGGGGCAACACACTTCTTGTGCTGTCTGTCGAAAAAGGGGATCAAAAAGCAGCGCTTCGCACAAGGGAAATCTGTCGAAATAGGGCGAATGCCGCGGACGGCAAAGGGCCCCTTTTAAAACTGGTTGTAGAGGAACTGGGGGGCGGTGGAGAAGTCGGTGCAGAGGAGCCCGATGTAGATGCCTATGAAGAGGAGGAAGAAAAAGGCCGTCCACCCCAGGAAGGAGAGCCAGGGGTTGCCCTTAATCCGCCTGATAAAATTGGTAAATCTGTTCATCTAGATACGCCCATCCCTTCCAGCCCAGGTGCATGATGTCTCTCAAAAAATAGGGCTCGTATTCCCGGTCGGAGTAGTCGGCCAGCTGCACCCCGTTTTGCTCGGCGATGTTGCGGATGTTTTGGTAGTACTGCTTTCTGTCCTCTTGGGGGAACCCGGTGTAGTCGTACCAGTAGCCGTTGACCGGCACGCTCACCAGCATGATTTCGATCCCCAGCTCCTTGGCCACCTGCAAAAACAGCCGCAGGTCGTCGTACTCCGGGGACACCTTGAAGCTGGAATCCCGTTCAGAGTTGCGGGCGGTGTAGCCCCGGGCGCGAATCAGGTCCTGGTAATACCCGTCTTCCATGTAAAAGGAATTGTTGGTGCAGAGGCTCTTTCCCTGCTCCTCCCCCTGCTGGCGCAGGGCTGCCCAGTCGATCTCCCCGGCGCGGACCGTCGTCTCGCTGGGCTTGACCGAGGCGATAAAGGGGGTGTAGCGGTGTTCCGCCTGCTGGTGGGGGTATGTCTGAGTGCGCCAGACATTGTAGTCCGACTGCAGCCCCGAAAAGAGATTTCCCACCCCCAGCTGCAGGTAGTCCAGGGGGTCGAGATCCCCGGTGAGGTAGATCTTCTCGTAGGTCTCCACCTGCTTTTTGCGCTCGGGGTCCTTGACGAGGAGCTCCTTGCACCGGCGCAAGATCTTTCGCTTGGTCTCGTCTGTCACCCGCTCGTTTTTCATGAAGGCGTCAAACATCTGCAGGTAAAACCGGCTGGCGAAGGTCTCGGGGTAGACCCCCTGTTTGTAAAACCACTGAGGGGAGAGGATAAAGACCGCCTTTTTGTTGGCCATCTGATCCGACAGGGCCGCCAGATTGATGGCCTGGTTGAGGCTCTGGGTCCCCGGCACCCCCAACAGCACCGTGTTGAAGTCGGAGTTGCCGCTGCCAAACACCAGCTGGGGGTGGGTGCTCTCCTCGTGTAGCGTCAGCTCCGACGAGCCCAGCACCAACAGACTGCTCTCGTCCCGAAGGGCGGAAAAGGCATTTGGCGAATAGTTTTTCTCCAGGCTGGTGTCGTAGATGAGCTGGCGCCGCAAGTCGCCCTCCAGCTGGCCGCGGAAGTAGCGCCCCGACCCCCAGATGCAGCCCAGGGCCAGCACCAGGGCCAACAGGGCGGCGGCTGCCCTCTTCACGCCTGGGCGCTCCTCTGGGCGATGAGGGCGATGATCTTGCGGGGGGTGTTCATCTCTTCCCGCTCCAACTCGGAGGGGGAGATGACGACCCCAAAGCGGTCCTCAATGTCCACCAGCAGCTCGGTAAAGCCCAGGGAGTCGATGAGCCCGGTCTCAAAGAGCTCCACGTCCGGGTCCTCCCGCACCACCTCGTCGTCACAGAGTTCCACCAACATCTCCAAAACGTTTTCTTCCATTGCAGTTGCTCCTTTCTATAATGGCCGCCCCAGCGGCGCGATGCGCGGTTTTGCCCCCGGGGGTCAGATGAGTTTTGCCAACACGGCCCTTCCCGCCTCGGCCATGGCCCCCGAGAAGATGAGGAACCCCACCATCACCAGCTGCAGGGTGACAAACCAGGAGAGGGCCTTATACCACCCCTTGTCCCGGTTTCTCTTGTAAAAGGCCGACTTCTTCTGGTAGATCTCGGTGAGGGCCAACAGCACCCCGTGGTAGAGGCCGTAGACGATGTAGCAGCCGGTGAACCCGTGCCAGAGGCCCATCACCAGCATGTTCACGATCAGCCCCGCTGCCGCCCCGTTCAGGCGGCTGGAAAACCACTTTTTGCGGATGGCGTTCATCATAAAGCGGGAGAAGAGAAAGTCCCGGAACCAGTGGGAGAGGGTGATGTGCCAGCGGTTCCAGAAGTCCTTTATGTCCACGCTCAAAAAGGGCTTGTCGAAGTTCTCCGGGGTGCGGATGCCCAGGATGTAGCTGACGCCGATGGCCATCAGGCTGTAGCCGGCAAAGTCGAAAAAGAGGTAGAAGCCGTAGCTGTACCCGTACCCCGCCAGCGGCAGGGGGCGGTAGCGGTGGGCAAAGCGGCCCATCACCTGGTAAAACAGCTGGGAGAGGGCGTACTTGTAAAAGAGCCCCAGGGCGATCTTCTGCAGCCCCGTCCCCAGCAGTTTGCGGTACTCCGCCCGGGAATAGACGGTGTGCCAGTCCGCCAGAAAGCGGCGGCTGCGGTCGATGGGGCCCGAGCTGATGGCCGGGAAGAAGAGGAGGAAGCTGGAGAGCTCCAGCCCGCCCATCTCCTTGATGACCCCGTCGTATATCTCGATGATGACCTGCAGCACCTTAAAGCTCAAGTAGCTGATGCCCAAAAAGCCGAACACGCCCTTGCCAAAGAGGCCGGAGAACTTGTAGAGCAGAAGCGGCGCCAGGGCCAGGGCCACGAAGTGGCCGTAGATCACGCTGTTGCGGCCGAACTTGCGGCGCAGCAGCAGGTAGCCCTTGACGGCGTGCAGTTCCAGCAGGTAAAAGCCCGCCAGCCAGAGCAGCTGCGCCGGCTGCCCGCCATACACCAGCCAGATGAAGAGCAGCGAGAGGGCGAAGCTGTACCCCTTGAGGGGTTTTTCTCGCAGCCCCAACACCGCCGCCGGCACCAGGGCCGCCGCCAGCACCAAAAAGAAGCGCAGGTCGCCGTAAAAACTCACCTTGCCAGCCCTCCCAGCGCCTTGCGGTCCACCTTGCCGTTGGCGGTCATGGGGAGGGCGTCCAGAAAGACGAATTTCTTGGGGATCATGTAGGCGGGGAGGAACCGGGCCAGCTCCCCCCTGGCCCGCTGAGAGGCGGCAAAGCCCCGCTCCCCCGGCCAGTCCGCCGCCACGTAGGCCGTCAGGCTGCGGATGGCGCCGTCCCGCTCCTGGGGCAGCACCACCGCCCCCCGAACGCCCGGCAGCCGGCAGATGTTCTGCTCGATGTCCTCCAGTTCAATGCGGTAGCCGTGCAGCTTGATCTGCAGGTCCAATCGGCCGCAGTAGTGCAGCTGCCCGCCCCGCAGGTAGCCCTTGTCCCCGGTGCGGTAGAGGCGGTACTCGCCCCCCACCACCCGCCGGGTGCCAAAGGCGCGCGCGGTCAGGTCGGGACGGCCGAAGTAGCCGCTGCTCACCGTGTCCCCCACGATGACGATCTCCCCCCGCTCCCCCTCGGGCAGGTCCTCCCCTTCCGGGCCGGCAATCAAGAGCCAGGTGCCCGGCTTGGGGGCCCCCACCGGCAGGGGTTCGTCGGCGGCCGCCAGGGCGGGGGTGATCTCCACCTGGGTGACGGCCACGGTGGACTCGGTGGGGCCGTAGGTGTTGATGACCTTGGCCCCGGGAAAGCGGCTGTACAGCTTTTGGGCGGTGGCGTTTTGCAGCGTCTCCCCGCAGAAGAGGAAGAGCTTCATGTCGGGCAGCAGGGCGCTGTCAAAGCGCCGGTCGGCCAGGCAGACCTCGGCAAAGGAGGGGGTGGAGACCCAGACCTGGGCCCCCGACTGCTCCAGGGAGGAAAAGAGGGCCGCCGCGTCCTGCTGCACCTCTTTGGGCAGGGTCCAGAGGGTGCCGCCGGTGTAAAAGGCGGTGTAGAGGTCCATCACCGACAGGTCAAAGGAGAAGGGGGCCTGGTTGAGAAAGACCCGGGGCGCCTCTGCCGGGAAGCCCTCCCCCAGCTGGGAGGACCAGTCCAAAAAGTGGTCGAGGCAGTCGGCGGTGATCTGCACCCCCTTGGGGGTGCCGGTGCTGCCGGAGGTGAAGAGGATGTAAAAGAGGTCCTCCCCCTCCACCGGGTGGAGAGCGACAGGGGGCTCTCCACCCTCGGCCAGGGCGGCCAGCTCAGCGGCGGCCAGCACCGGGCGGCCGCAGGGGTCGGCCAGCGGCTCGGCGGCCAGCACCAGCGGCGGGTCGGCCGCCTCGACGGTGCGGGCCACCCGCTCGGGGGGAAGGGAGGTGTCCACCGGGCAGTAGCCCCGGCCCGAGCGGGCGCAGGCCAAAAAGCACAGGGGCACCAGAGGGCCCTTGTGCCCGTAGACCACCAGGGGAGCGCGGTTTTCCCCCAGGCGGCGATCCAGCGCGGCGGCCAGTCGGCCCGCCCCCTCCCACAGCTGGCGGTAGGTCAGCTCCCCCTGGGGAGAGCGGTAGGCCAGAGCCTCCGGCCGGGCGGCGGCGTGGCTGGCAATGGCGTCCAACAAGTTCATCGGCGATTCCCCTTCCTCAGGCCCTGCAATTGGCTATCGAGCGATTGCAGAGCCCAAAAACGCAGAAAAACAGCGGGATGGCCGCTGTTTTTCACTGGTGTTGTCTCCCATTATAGGATGGCGATAATTTCCTGTCAACCGGCGAGAGAGCGGGCAAAAATGGGATACGAGCGCCATTTTTGGGGGGACAAATCCCACCGCGGTGGGGCGCGGCGGGGAGAGGGCGATTTTCCCGCCCCAAAGGAGGGGCGAGAAATTCATAAAATCTTCAGCAGTTTCCGGGGCTGCACGTCATAAAAATGGGCGAAACTGCCCTGCCTGTGTCCCCTTTTGTGCCGCGCGCAGAGCAGTTTTTTCCCTCACAACTCTGTCCAGTGCGCCGATTTGCAGTCCCCGCCCCTTTTTCAGCTGCTCTGCGGCGCAGGTGGTTTTGCCTGTCCCCCGCCCGTTTTGGCGCGCAGTGCAAAGAGGGTCAGCCCATCAATCCGTGCAGCCGCCCTTCCCGCCGCTTTGGACGGGGCGGTCAAAAAGCGCCGGCCCGAGAGGAGGCCGGGTCTCTCCCCTCCCTTTGCTCTGCACCCGCCAAAAGGGCGCCGGATGTACCGGCGCCCTTTTGAAAATGGGGAGGAGATTGTATGCCCGACAGGAAGAGGGGTGGCGTCCCCCGCCCCATCGGTATGGCTGCCTATGCGCCGGGGAAGGCTGCCGCGCGAAAGCGGCGGCAGGCGGCCTCGACGCCGTCGGGCTGGGAGAAGACTGCAAAGGCCCCAGCCACCAGGGCGTCGGCCCCGGCGTCGGCGCAGGCGCACCCGTTTTCCGGGCCGATCCCCCCGTCCACCTCGATGAGGAGGGGGTGGCCCAGGGTGCGGCGGAGAGCGGCCAAACGGGCCACCCGCTCCACCGTTCCGGGTAGAAAGCTCTGCCCCGAAAAGCCGGGTTTCACCCCCATCAGGAGCACCCAGTCGCAGAGCTCCAGGTAGGGGCTCAGGGCCCCCACCGGCTCGTCGGGGTTCAGGGCCAGGCCGGGGGCGATCCCCACCCGGCGCAGCTCCTTTAAGAGGGAGGCGGTGTCCACCGGGCAGCCCAGGTGAAAGGCCGCCCGCTCCACCCGGTTTTGGGCCAGTTGGGAGAGGTAGTCCCCCGGGTTTTCCACCATCAGGTGGCAGTCCACCGGCAGGGGCGAGGCGGCGCGGACCGCCCGGATGAGGTCAAAGTTGAGGCAGAGGTTGGGGACGTAGTGGCCGTCCATAATGTCCAGGTGATACCAGTCGCAGCCGCCCCGCTCCAGGGCGCGCAGGTCGTCGCCCAGGTGGAGCCAGTCGGCGCAGGCCAGAGTGGCGGTGAGGATACCCATTCTGTTCACCCTCCCTTTCTAGCGGGTGCCCGAGATCTTCGAGTAGGGCTGCCCCGAGGCGGCAGGGCCGGTGGCCCCTTTGATGGTGAGGGCCAAAACGATCAGGCTGGCCACATAGGGGACCATCTGCACGAACTCGTGGGGGATGGGGGAATTGGGGATGATTTGAATGTAGAGCTGCACCGCGTCGAAAAAGCCAAAGCACATGGCTGCGGCAAAGGCCCCGGTGGGGGTCCAGCGGCCCATGATGATGGCGCCCATGGCCAGGTAGCCACGGCCTGCCACCATCCCCTCTTGGAACAGGTTCATCTGCCCCACCGAGAGGAAGGCCCCGGCCAGTCCACCCAAGAAACCGGAGATCAAAACGCCCAGAAAGCGCATGGCCCCCACGTTGATGCCGGCGGTCTCGGCCGCCCGGGGGTGTTCGCCGCAGGCGCACATCCGCAGACCCAGCGGAGTTTTAAAGAGGACAAAGTTGCAGACAAACAGCAGGATGAGGGCGATGTAGACGATGGGGGAAAAGTCGGCCAGGATGTTCCCCACCAGAGGGATGGGGCGCAGAAACTCGGTGGTGGCAATGGTGTTGACGGTGGGGGACATACCCTTTTGCCCGAAGATGGCCTGCAGCCCCACCGAGCAAAAGCCGGTGGCCAGCAGCACCAGGGCCTGGGAGGAGACCCCCTGCGCCCCGCCGCAGACGATGGACACAAAGCCGTGGATGGCCGAGATGACCACGCCGACGAGGACGGCCAGGAGAACGCCAAACCAGGGGTTGCCGGTCCAGTAGGAGCCCAGCACCGCCAGGAAGGCGCCCATACTCATAATGCCCTCGAGGCCGATGTTGAGGATGCCCGTTCGCTCGGAGATGGTGGCCCCCATGGCGGTGATGGCGATGGGGGTGCCCAGACGAATGGTGGCCAAAACGATGTAAGACAGGGCGCTAAGCATGTGCCACACCTCTCTTCTGTGCTTTTTTCATGAGGTAGCGGATAAAGTTTTCGGAGCAGACAAAGATGATGATCAGCCCCTGGACGATGGAGACGAATTCGGAGGAGACGCCAGTGCTCATCTGCATCAGCGCCGCGCCGTTGCGCATGGCGCCAAAGAGGAAGGCGGTGAGCAAAACGGCGATGGGGTTGCTCTTGGCCAGCAGGGCCACGGCGATGCCGGTGGGGCCGTAGCCGGGGGAGTAGTCGGCAAACACCCGGAAGACCGAGCCGTGGATCTCCAAGCTGCCCCCGAGTCCGGCGAGGGCGCCGGAGATGAGGAGGGCCAAGAACATGTTGCGGTCGACGTTGATGCCGGCAGAGCCGGAGGCGTCTTTGTTGATGCCGGTGGCCCGCATCTCATAGCCCCACTTGGTTTTATTGATAAAGATGTAGACGACGATCACAGCGAGGACGGCGACCAGGATGCCGGAGTTGATGTTGTAGGGTCGCCCGATGAGGGCGGGCAGGCGGGCGGTGTCCTGCATCTTCTCGGTGGCCGAGAGCTGGCCCCCCGAGGTGACAAAGACGCTGATGACCAGATAGGTCAGCAGGAACTTGGCGATGTAGTTGAACATGATGGTGGTAAAGACCACGCCCACATTCTTTTTCAGCCGCAGCCAGGCGGGGATAAAGGCCCAGGCCATACCGCCCAGCATGCCACAGAGCAGACAGACCGGCAGGTGGATGATTGCCGGCAGCTTGAGGTAGATGCCCGCCAGGCAGCCCAGCAGGGCGCCGATGATGAGCTGGCCCTCAACGCCGATGTTGAAGACCGAGCCCTTTCTGCCCACGGCGATGGCCAGACCGGCCAGGATGATGGGGATCATCCGGTTGATGGTGCCCGCTATGGCGCTGGGGGTACCCAGCGCCCCCTTGAAGAGGGAGGCGTAAGCGGTGAGGGGATTGACCCCCAAAATGGCCAGAATGATGCCGCCGGTGACAATGGAGAGCGCAAAGGCGATGAGGGAGATGGAGCACTCCAACCCCATTGCGCGCAGCTTTTCCGAGCTCGGTTTCTTGAATTTTTTGGCGGGCTTCTCCTTCCCTGTCAAAGAAGGGGGCCGCTCAGCGGTTGACTGCTTCATCGATGTCCTCCTCTCCGTCTACACCCAGCATGTACTGCCCCAGGAGCTCTTTGGTGATCCCTTTGTTTTTCAGCACCTTGACGACCCGCCCTTTAAAGAGGACGGCAATGCGGTCGCTGACCTGGAGGATCTCATCGAGTTCAAGGGAGAAAAGGAGAACCCCTTTTCCGGCGTTTCGCGCCTCTACCAATTTTTCCTGCACAAAGGAGATGGCCCCCATGTCCAGGCCGCGGGTGGGCTGAATGGCCATGATCATCTCGGGGTTGGCGCTCATCTCCCGGGCAATGATGATCTTTTGCTGATTGCCGCCGGAGAGCTTGCCGGCGGGATCGTCCAGGCTGCCGCAGCGGATGTCAAAATCCTCCTGGAGCTTCTGGGCGTTCTGGTCGACCTTTTTGCGGTCTAGAAAGGCCCCGTACTTGAGGAAGCGGCGCTGGTCTTGAAACCCGAGAACCAGGTTTTCTTTGACCGAGAAATCCAGCACCAGGCCGTCCTTGTGCCGGTCCTCGAAGATGACCCCCACCCCTTTTTTCTTGATTTCCTTGACCCCCATCTGGGAGATGTCCTCCCCCTTAAAGGTGAGGCTTCCCTCGCTGGGGTGCAGCTTGCCGCAGATGATGTTCTCCAACTCCTCCTGGCCATTGCCGTCCACCCCCGCAATGCCGAGGATCTCGCCCCGGTGCAGTTGCAGGTCGATTTGATGGAGTTTTTGAACCCCCTGGCGGGTCTTGTAAGAGAGATTTTTCAGGTCCAGCAGCACCTCGCTGTTGTCCACCTGGGCGCGCTCGCCGCCACCCATGATCACCTCTCGGCCGACCATCAGCCGCGCCAGTTCCGCCTGGTTTACTTCGGCCATGGCCTTGGTGCAGACCACCTTGCCGCGGCGGATGACGGTGACCCGGTCGGATATCTTCTCCACTTCGGCCAGCTTGTGGCTGATGAAGATGATGGTCTTGCCGCTGTCCCGCAGCCGCATGAGGATGTCACAGAACTCGTCGATCTCCTGGGGGGTGAGGACGGCAGTGGGCTCGTCGAAGATGAGGATCTCTGCCTTGCGGTAGAGGATCTTCAAAATTTCCACCCGCTGCTGCATGGTGACCGACAACTCGCTGACCTTTGCGCTGGGGTCGATGCCCAGCCCGTACTGTTCGGAGAGTTGGCGCACCTCCCTCTCCGCTTTGGGGTAGTCGATTTTCAACCGGCTGCCCACTTCCATTCCCAGAATGATGTTCTGGGTGACGGTGAATTTGGGGATGAGCATAAAGTGTTGGTGCACCATGCCCAGCCCGCTGGCGATGGAGTCTTTGGGGGAGTGAAAGCGAACCTCTTTGCCCCGCAGATAGATGCTCCCCTCGTCAGGTTGGTTGAGTCCGTAGAGAATGCCCATCAGGGTGGATTTGCCCGCCCCGTTCTCCCCCGCCAGGGAGTGGATCTCCCCCTGTTCGATGTCGAGCGAAATGTGGTCGTTCGCAATCACGCCGGGGTAGATTTTGGTGATTCCCTTTAGCTCGATGATCTTCTCCCGCACCTCTGGTTCACGCCCTTTCTGTGCAGCCGGACGGCGGCCCTTTTCGAGGCCGCCGTCCGCCGTTCTATTTACGCCGGGAACTGGAAGCTGTCAAAGTCTTCCTTGGTGGCCGGAACTTTGATCTTGCCGTCGATGACATCCTTGCGCAGGGCCTCTACCTGGTCGATGGCCTCCTGGGGGATGGTCGCCTTCAGGGTCTCGTTGGTGGTGTAGAGCAGGTCCACGCCCTCCTCTTTCAGGCCCATCTCCACCGGGGTACCGCCCTTGAAGTTGCCCTCGGCAATCTCTTTGAGGAAGCGGTAACAGGTGTTGTCCACCCGTTTGACCTGGCTGGCGACGATGCGGTCGGGCATCAGATGGAACTGCCCGTCGGCAGCGCCGAAGGTCCAGCAGTTTCCGCCGCGCTCAGAAGAGGCCTGGAAGACGCCCACGTTGCAGGCCGCAGCCGCCGGGGCGATGTAGTCGACCCCCTGGTCATAGAGCATGTTGGCAATCTCCTTGCCCTTGTTGACGTCGGTGTAGCTGCCGGTCTGGGTAGAGGTGACGGTGGCTTTGGAATTGACGTACTTGACGCCAGCCTGGAACCCGTAGTCAAAGCGGTTCATGATGACGTTGGAGTTGGAGCCGATGAAAGCCAGCTTGTTGCTCTTGGTCAATTTGCCCCCCAGGGCGCCCAGCAGGAAAGCCGCTTCCTGCTCCCGGTAAAAGGCGGACGCCACATTTTCCAGGTCGGGGATGGCGCAGTCCGGGCTGACAAAGTAGACGTCCGGGTACTCCGGCGCCAGTTCCTTGATGGTGTCCTGATAGGTGTCGGCCGGGAAGATGATGACGTTGATCCCCTGGCTGATGAGGGAGCGGGCGGTGTTGGCCGCGTCGGCCGCCGACACCTTTTCGATCTTGTTGAGCTCAAAGCCAAACTCGTCGGCCGCCTTCTGACAGCCCGCCAGCGCCACGTCAGAGAAGCTCTGGGTGCCAAAGCCGCCCGAGACGACGATGGCCGCCTTGATTTGAACCTTCTTCTCCCCGTCTCCCTTGGCCTCCTCGCCGCCTCCGCAGCCAGTCAGGCCACTCAAGCAGAGAAGACCCGCCAGAGAAGCTGCGAGAATGCGCTTCCCCAATTTCCAATTTTTCATCTCAGTTTCCTCCTTATTTTGCGGACGGATCGCGCGCTGAGCGCTCTCCATCACTGAAAAGATGAACAAAATAGCCCTAGGAATAACTGCGCAGGCTGTCGAGGAAGAGCTGCACAAACCCCTCCCTGTCAATGGAGTCGACAAACCAGAGGTTGCGCTCCTCCTCGCTCTTGCCGTAGTAGTTTTCCATGTCGATGACGGTAAAGCCGGTGGTGATCTCCCCCTTGCACTCCACATCGCAATAGTACTTGGTGGCGGTGAAGAGCTGGGGGTCGGTCAGATAGGCCACGGTGGCCGGGTCGTGCAGCCGGGCCACCCCCTTGAAGCGGCGGCCGGCCTTGAGTTCCTGCTGGGCGGATTCGGACTGCCCCTCGGACTTGGCGTTTCTGCCGTACCCGCCGAGGATGGCGGTGGTCATTCTGGCCGCCGGGTTGTCGATGCGGGCGATCTCCTCCACCTCCTCGGCGAGCAGATAGGCCTCCCTCGTGGTGTCCAGCGGGCAGGCGTAGATGGGGATCCCCGAAAAGAGCAGTTCCCGGAACCCCTCCGGATCCACCAGGACGTTGAAAGTGGTGATGGGGGTGGGGTTTCCCGTGCGGTAACTGGTGCCCATAAAGACGATCTTGTCGATTTTTTCCTTGATCTCCGGGCAGCGGCGCAGCAGCAGGGCGATGTTGGTCACCGGGCCCAGGGCCAAAATGGCGGCCTTCTCCTCGCTCTGGAGCAATTTATCCCGCAGGAACTCCCAGGCGGGGGCGGCCACAAGGGCCTCGTCGTGCAGCTGATCAAAGGTCCAACCCCGCAGTCCGTCGTCCCCATGGACATAGGCGGCGTCCACCAGTTCGCGCTCCAGGGGCTTTTCCTCCCCCCGGGCCACCGGGATGTCCCCTCTGCCCAGCAGGTGCAGCACATTACAGGTGTTGGGGGTGGTGTGGCAGAGGGCCACGTTGCCCGCCACCGTGGTGACCCCCAGAATGTCGAGCTTGTCGGACGCGCAGGCGATCACGAGGGCCATGGCGTCGTCGATGCCGGTGTCCACGTCAATCAGCACAGGTATTTTCTTCATCATCTCTCCTCCTATTTCTTTCGTTTCCTCCCAAACACGCTAGGCGTTGATCCCGATTGCAGGGAGCGCCGACTTTTTCACCCCTTTGCCAAGTCGGGGGAAAAGTGGCGGACGCTCTCGAGAAACAGCTGGGCAAAACCGGCCCGGTCGATGGAGTCCACATACCAGAGGTTGCGCTCCTCCATCGACTTGCCGTAGTAGTCCTCCATGTCGATGATGGTGAAGCCGGTGGTGAGTTCCCCCTTGCACTCCACCTGGCAGAAGTATTTCTGGCGGGTGAAGTAGTCGGGCCGCAGCAGGTAGGCCACCACCGCCGGGTCGGGCAGGTGGGCCAGCCCCTCCTGGTTCCAGTCCCGCTCCCCGTCCTTCTGGGCCAGGCAGCCCCCCTTCTGGCCGATGCGGTCGCCGTAGCCGGCCAGGGTGCGGGAGACCATCTTCGCCACCGGGCCGGGAATGCCGGCGATCTGCCGGCACTCCTCGGGGGTGAGGGTGGCGTTTCTGGTGGTGTCCAGGGGGAGGGTGTGCAGCTCGACCCCGCTCTTTAAAAGGATGTCAAAGGCCTCGGGGTCCACCAGCACGTTGAAGGTGGAGACGATGGTCGGGTTGCCGCAGCGGTAGGAGGCCCCCATGAAGAGGATGCGGCGGATGCGGGATTTAAGCTCGGGGTACTGCTGGAGAAAGGCCGCCACGTTGGTTGCCGGGCCCAGGGCGACAATGGTCACCGGCTCCTCGCTCTCGGTGAGGGCCCGGGCCATCTGCTGTTGGGCGGTGAGGGGGGAGAGGGCCTCCAGGTGCTCCCCCTGGAACTGATAGCCCCGCAGGCCGTTCTCCCCGTGCACCTCGGGGGCCCGCAACAGCGGGCGCTGGAGGGGAGCCGGCAGCCCCTGGGAGACCGGGATGTCGTCCCGGCCCAGCAGGTGCAGGAGGTTGCAGGTGTTGCGGGTGGTGTGGTAGAGGGAGGCGTTGCCCGCCGCTGTGGTCACCGCCCGGATGTCCAGCGCCTCGCTGGCGCAGGCCATGATCAGGGCGTAGGCGTCGTCGATGCCGGTGTCCACGTCCAGCAGCACAGGTATCTGTCTCAACTGGCCGCCCTCCCTATTTGCTGGGGAAGGAGAAGGCCGCGAACTCGTCCTTGGTCGCAGGGATTTTGAGTTCCCCGCTGACGACCTTCTGGCGCAGCTCCTCCACCCGGTCCTTCACGTCCTGAGAGATGGTGGCCGCCAGCTCTTCGTTGGTGGTGTAGAGCAGGTCGACGCCCCCCTCTTTGAGGCCCATCTCCTGGGGCTGACCGCCCTTCCAGTTGCCCTCTACCGCATCCTTGAGGAACTGGTAGCAGACGTTGTCGATGCGCTTGACCTGGCTGGCGAGGATGCGGTCGGGCATCAGGTGAAACTGGCCGTCGGCGGCACCAAAGGTCCAGCAGTTGCCCCCGTGCTCTTTGGAGGACTGGAAGACGCCGGTGTTACAGGCCGCGGCGGCGGGAGCGATGTAGTCGACCCCCTGGCTGTAGAGCAGGTCTGCCATCTCCTTGCCCTTGTTGACGTCGGAGACACTGCCGGTGTACATCGAGATGACGCTGGCGTTGGGGTTGACGTACCTAGCGCCGGTCCGGTAGCCGTACTCAAACCGGTCCATGACCACGTTGGAGGTGTGGCCGATGAAGGCCACCTTGTTCGACTCGGTGAGCATCCCCGCCAGGGCGCCCAGCAGGAAGGCCGCCTCCTGTTCCCGGTAGTAGGCGGAGGCCACGTTTTCCAGATCGGGGACTGCCGCGTCGCCGCTGATGAAGCGGACATCGGGGTTTTCGGGGGCCAGCTCCTCGATGGCGTCGTTGAAGAAGTCGTTGGGGGAGATGATCATGTTGACCCCCTGGCCGATGAGGGAGCGGATGGTGTTGCTGGCGTCGGAGGAATTTACATTCTCGACCTTGGTCAGCTCAAACCCGAACTCGTCGGCAGCCTTCTGGCAGCCGGCGAGGGCCACGTCCTGAAAGCTCTGGGTGCCGAAGCTGCCCGAGATGATGATGGCGGCCTTGATGTCGCTCCCCTTTTTACCTGCGTCCCCCCCTTCCTTTTTGTCGCCGCAGCCGGCGAAGGCGGTGAGGCAGAGGCAGCCCGCGAGAAGGGCGGCCAGAATCCGTTTGATCGATTTACCTGTGAACATGTGAGATCCCTCCTTAAAAATTGGTCTGTGTAGGCGCGGCAAAGGAACGCGCAGCAATCCGTTCAGTTGAAATCGAACTTCCCCCGACCGCTCACTCCCCCTTCATGCACAGGTGCACCGCCGCGGTGGTGAACGCCTTGGGGAGGGCGAGGATGTTGGGGTGCTCTCCCAGATATTTCTTCTGGGCGTCGGCCAGGGCCTCCTCAAAGGTGGCCCGGGTCTTCATCCCCATCCCCCGGGCGTAGCCGGGCTGTTCGGCCCCCACGATGTAGATGGCGGCGGTGTTCATCTCGGCGATGTGGCCGCAGCTGATCATCGAGAAGCCGTGGAAGGGGTGAAAGCCGTTGCAGTAGCGGTAGCGGCGGATGTATTCCTCGTTGGTGGCGAAGTACTCGCCGTAGCGGTTGACGTCCCGCAGGGTGTTCATGTGGTCTTTTTGAAAGAGCTCGTAGATCTCGCGGTAGCCGGTGAAGAGCTCGTCGTGGAAGTAGCCGTTACAGGTGGAGGAGCAGATGACCACGCAGCGGTCGCTGAGCACCCGCTTGTGGCGGATGATCTCGGCCGAGATGGCCTGCATCATCATGATGGGGTTGGTGCCCATCCCGTCGCCGTAGTGGAAGAACTGGGGCATGCCGAAGACCAGCACGTCGTACTTCTTCTCGGCCCAGTGGACGTAGGTGCGCCGGTCGGCGGTCTCCCAGCTCTTGGGCTGCATCACCTTGGCCCAGCCGCTGTTGATTTCGATCTGGCGGGAGCGGGTGTCCAGCACCGCGTCGCAGCAGAAGAACTTCTTGCCCATCCGCTCCTCCATGTACTGGCCGATCTCGTCGAATTTCTGGCGCATGAGGGAGTGGCTGCTCACCGGGGTGAAGTCGGGCCGGTGCATCACCGCCGGCACGTGGTGGGAGGCGATGGAGCGCCAGTGGGTGATACCGGTGGCGCAGTGCTTGTAGCCCCCCGAGTAACCCCCGTAGGGGTTGCCCTGGGTGTGGCCGATGAGGACGGCCACGTCGGCGTCGTAGACGTATTTGTTCACCAGCACCGGGTCGCCCCGCGGGGTGGTGCCCAGATCCACCAGGTGCTCGTAGTCCTCGCTGTCGTGGTTGCGGATCTGCCCGGTGGGCCAGAACTGGGAGAAGAGCTCATCCCCCAACACCCGGTGGATCTCCTCTTCGGTGTTCTTGCGGTGCAGCCCGTTGGAGCACAGCAGCAGGATGTCTTTTTTCTCCACGCCGGCTTTATAGAGCTCCTCCAGGATGATGGGGATGGACACCTTGCGGTGGGCGGTGGGCTGCTCGCCCCCCTTGACCCGGTCGGGGAAGACGATGACCACCTTGGAGCCCTTGTGGGCCAGCTGGGAGAGGGGGGGCATCCCCATGGGGTGGAGGATGGATTCCCGGGTCGCCTCCACCAGCTTTTCCTCGGGGATGCAGGGCGGGTCGGGAACCGTCTCCCCGGGGATAAAGACGTCGGTGTCGTCGGGCAGCTGGGCGCTCATCATCCCCTGTCCGTACTCAAATTCCAGTTTCATGCGATCTCCTCCTTGGCGTCAAAGTACTCTGCAGCGATCTGGGCGAACTCGTCGGGATAGAAGCCGATCTCCCCGGCAAAGCGGGTGAGCCCCACCAGCCCGCCGTCCAGGTTGGGCAGGGCTCCGAAGGCGGCGGCGTTCTCGGCCTTCAGCCCCCCGCCGTAGACCACCGGCAGCCGGACGATCCCCTTGATGAGGGCGGCGATCCGCCCCACCTCCTCGGCGGTGGGCACCGGCTTGCCCGGGCCGATGGACCAGATGGGCTCATACCCCAACACGATGTTGGGCGCCCCGTCCACCCCGGGCAGCCCCTGGCGGAGCTGGCGGCGGAGGACGGCCTCTCGCAGCGGGATCTCCTCGGCGGTCTCGCCGATGCAGAAGAGCACCTTGAGCCCGGCTGCCAGGGCGCAGCGCACCTCGTCGCAGAGGAGGGCGTCCACCGCGTCGGCGTCGCCGGTGAGGGCCATCTTGTCGGCCCGCTCCTCGCTGTGGCCGATGAGGGCCCAGGTGCAGCCCAGGGCGCGGGCGGCGGCGGCGGTGCGAAAGGTGGTGAAGGCCCCGAAGTTGCCCCCGGGGGCCACGTCCTTTCGGTAGACCCCCTGGCAGCCCACGGCCACCGCTGGCCCCGGCCCGGCCGCCGCGTCCGCCGCGGGGAGGAGGTGGGCCTCCGGCAGGAAGAAGACCGTCTCCACCCCCGGGCGCTCGGCCAGGGCGGCCCGGCTCTGGCGAACCAGGGTCTCGCCCCACTGGGCCGGCGGGCACTGGGCGTTGATCCCCCCCAGCGCGCGAGGAATGTCGAATCGCTTTAGGTTGACGAATAGGTACTGGGTCAAATCCCCTCTCCCCCTCTTGTTGCTTCTCGGGCATCCCGCCCAATTTCTACCCACATCATAGCCGATTTTCAGGGTTTGTAAAGAAAAATGTTTGCAAACGTTCTCACATCGTTATCCTGCCTATAATTCCCGGTTTTCATTGTACATCTTGCTATAAAAACGGGATATATGGAAAATATTCCTCTTTTCTTCTGCTTAATCTTGCAAATGCAGTTTCATCAGTGTACAATTTAGAAAAAATCGAGAGAGGTTTGGCGGCTGTTTTTCAAAAAGATATTGCAATCGTTTTCACTCACTTGTCACAGGACGCCCCAAAACAGGTGACCGGCCATGACACTCAAAGAAATCGCCCGGGAGGCAGGGGTCTCCATCTCCACCGTCTCCCGGATCATCAACGACCCCAACCACCGCACCGCCGCACCCGAGGCCGCCGAGCGGGTGTGGGAGATCGTCCGCCGCACCGGCTACACCCCCAACGAGGCGGCCAAGGCCCTCAAGAGCCGGGACCGGGGGCCCGACCCCCGGCCAGCGGGGCGGACCATCTCCTGCGTGTTCGCCCGCACCGAGATGTTCTCCCGCCAGTTTCAGGACCAGATGATGCCCTCGGACCAGTTCTTCGCCGAGATCTTGCGGGCGGTGGAGAAGGAGGCCATGGTGCAGGGCTGCTCCCTGGGCTTTTCCTTCTCGGCGGTCAACCTAAGCGACTTCAAGACCGACCGGATGCTGGAAAATCTGGACAAGGGGGGCGTGGTGGTGCTGGGCCGCCCCCGCAAGGAGCTGCTGGGGCGGCTGCAAAAGCTGCGCAACGTCATTGTGGTGGGGCTGGCCGCCGGCGGGGCCGACTTCGACCAGGTCATCTGCGACGGGTACAAGGCCGCCATCCAGGTGCTCGAATACCTCTACCGGCAGGGGCACCGGCGCATCGGCTACCTGGGCGAGGTGAAAAACGAGGTGCGCTTTGACGCCTACATGGACTTCATGTTGGAGCGGGAGCTCCCCTTTTCAGAGGAGTACATCTACGAGTCGGCCCTGACCATGGAAAACGGCTATTTCGGCATCAAGCGGATGTTCGCCTCCCCCCGGCTGCCCACGGCGGTCTTCTGCGCCAACGACATCAGCGCCATCGGGGCGGTGAAGGCCATCCGGGAGTTCGGGCTGCACATCCCCCAGGACATCTCGGTCATCTCCATCGACAACATCGCCATGAGCCAGTTCACCACCCCCTCCCTCACCACCGTGGACGTGCCCAAAAACGAGCTGGGGAAGGTGGCGGTGAAGCTGCTGCTCGACCGCATCGAAAAGGGCCACACCCTGCCCCTGAAGGTGGAACTGCCCTGCAAGCTGATCGTGCGGGAGAGCTGCCGCCCCCTGGAAAAGGGGGAGCGGGAGTAGCCCCCCTCTTTCCGCCGCGCAGGCGGCAAACCGAAAGCGGGGGCGGCGGGGGGGGGGGGGGGGGGGGGGGGGGGGTGGGGGGGGGGGGGGGGGGGGGCGGGGGGGGGGGGGGGGGGGGGGG
>NZ_JBQHTP010000023.1:0-49246 GCF_052065655.1 Bittarella sp. HCP28S3_D9
CCCCACCACCCCCCCCCCCCCCCCCCCCCCCCCCCCCCCCCCCCCCCCCCCCCCCCTCCCTCTCTCTTTTTGGCCGGTCACCGCCTGCACATCCTCTGCAGTTGGGCGGTGTCCAGCAGGTTCACCGTCTGAAAGACCCCCTTGTAAAAGACGGCCCAGTTGTTGAACGCGCAGGGCAGCTCCTTGGCCTTTTGCAGGCTGTCCACCTGGATGAGGGACACCGGCAGGCCGTTCTCGCGGCAGTAGGCCTCCACCCGCTCCACGCTCCTCGCAACGTAGGGGCACTGCATGTCGTAGTAGACGGTCAGCTCCTCGCCCTCGATGCGCTCCCTCTTGGCGTTCGGCGCAAAGGAGGGCGCCGTCCCGTCAAAGGAGAGGGCCAGCAACTCGTACCCGCTGGCGGTGGTGTCCACCACCTCAAAGCCAAACCCCTTGGCGAAGGCCTGGTCGGAGAGCCAGGACTTCTGCTTGCTCGCCCCGAGCATGCAGACGCCGGAGCGCCCCCTTTGCCGGGCGTCCGCCAGGCAGTACTCCATCAGGGCGCGCCCGTACCCCTTGCCCCGGTGGGCGCCGGTGACCCACAGGCAGTACAGGTAGTCGTAGTTTTCGCCGATCACCGGGACCCAGGCCGTCTCCAGGGGCGCGTACTCGATGAAGACGGTGGCCTTTGCCTCGTCCAGCTTGCGAAAGACGTGCCCCTCCTTCAGCCGCTGTGCGAGCCACTGCCGCTTTGCCTCCACCCCCGGGTGGACCACCTTGCTGCGAATGATGCAGCACAGGTGTTCGTCGGCGAGGTTTTCCTCCGTCAAGTTGATAAAACGCCCTTCCATCTGCGCCCCTCCCCCTTCTCTCACCGGCCCACCCTCCTTCGGGCGGGCCGGTCTCTTTTGACCAGAATAGCACATCTGCCCGCCCTCCTCAACCCGACTCTCCCCCTTTTTCGACAGGGCGCGCAGACAGGCCGGTGCCCTGTGCGCGATTTTATGGTATAATGGTTTTTGTATAGCCGTGGAGCAGGGGCCACCGGGCAGACACACAAATCGCTTCTGCCCCCGCCCCATGGCCAACACCGCTGCGCACTTTGCACTTGCAGACTTCTCTGTCCCAGCGCGCCCGCGGATCCGGGGCGGCCGTGAAGCCGGGACAGCCGGGCAGTTGCGCAAACCGCATTTGCTCCCTGTCCCAAGGCCAATCCCACTCCGCGCTTGGCACTTGTGGTATAATGGCCTTAAATGACCTTAAACAAACTTTGCTGGCTTTCCCGCCCCGGGGCAGATGGGACTGTTCCCCCCCTGCTCCCCTCGCGGGGGCGGCCTCCCTCCCCGCAGGGAGGAGCGCCGCCAAGGGCCATTCTCTTTCCCGCCCCCGCGACCAGTCTCTTTTTGGGGGGCGCACATCACCGGGCCCCGGCCCGCCACAATGGGGTATTGACTGAAATGTTAAAGAAAAACGACGAACTGGAACTGCTCATCACCGGCACCACCCACGACGGCAGCGGGGTGGGCCGGCATGAGGGCTTTGCCCTCTTTGTGCCCGGTGCCATCGAGGGGGAGCGGGTGCAGGTGCGGGTGCTCAAGCTGCTGAAAAACTACGGCTTTGCCCGGCTGCTGGTGGTGCTGGAGCCCAGCCCCGACCGGATCGACAGCGACTGCTCCCTCTGGCCCCGCTGCGGGGGGTGTGTCTACCGGCAGATGACCTACCGCAAGGAGCTGTCCATCAAGACGGCGGCGGTGGAGAGCTGCCTGAAAAAGGGGGCGGGGATGGAGCGCACCCTCCCCCCCTGCCTGCCCAGCCCCCGGCGGGAGGGGTACCGCAACAAGTGCCAGCTCCCGGTCGGCCTCGACCGGGAGGGACGGGTGGTCTGCGGCTATTACGGCAAAAACAGCCACCGCATCGTCCCCCTGCAGAGCTGTTCCCTACACCCCCCCGTCTTTGACCGGATCGCCGCTTGCTTCTGCCGCTTTTTAGAGAGCCACAAGATTTCGGTCTACAGCGAGGAAAACCAGCGCGGGCTGGTGCGCCACCTCTGCCTGCGCCTGGCCCAAAAGACCGGGCAGATCATGGTGACGGTGGTCATCAACGGGGAGCGGCTGCCCCACAGCGGCCAGCTGGTGGACGCCCTCACCCGCCAGTTCCCCGACATCCGCAGCATCTATCTCAACCACAACCGCCGGGCCACCAACGTGATCATGGGGCAGGCGTGCACCCTCCTCTGGGGAGAGGAGCGGATCGTGGACGAGCTCTGCGGCATCCGCCTTGCCCTCTCCCCCCTCTCCTTCTACCAGGTCAACCGGGACGCGGCGGAGACCCTCTACACCCTCGCCGCCAAGATGGCCCAGCTGAGCCGGGAGGACGTCCTCCTCGACCTCTACTGCGGGGTGGGCTCTATCGGCCTGACCATGGCCGGCCAGGTCAAAGAGGTGTACGGGGTGGAGGTCGTCCCCGCCGCGGTGGAGGACGCCCGGAAAAACGCCGCCCTAAACGGCATCGAAAACGCCCAGTTTTTCTGCGGCGACTGCAAAGAGGCGGTGGACTACTTTGCCCAAAACGGCATCTCCCCCACCGCGGTGGTCCTGGACCCGCCCCGCAAGGGCTGCGATGTCCACGTCATCGACGAGGTGGCCCGTCTCGCCCCCGACCGGGTGGTGATGATCTCCTGCAATCCGGCCACCATGGCCCGGGACGTGGCCCTCTTTGCCGAGCGGGGCTATACCGCCCAGCAGATACAGCCGGTGGACCTCTTCCCCCGCACCGCCCACGTCGAGACGGTGGTGCTGTTGACCCAAAACAGCCAGGGGGCAAAATAGGGGTTTCTCCAGCTGTCCACCGCCTCGCTCCACCCGCGACCGATCCACCGCCAAACGAAGGGGGCCCGCCCCCTTCGTTTTTTGTATCTCCGCACAGTCCAGTCGGATTGCGCCAGCGCGCCCGGCGCAGGTGGGAAAGCGGGTCATCCCATCGCCCTTGGGCTTTTCTCCCACTGGGAAAAGTCTCTTTGAAGGGGCCTTTCCCCCTCTCCCCGCCAGCAGCGGGGGCGCTGGCGCTCAAAATTCCGGCCTGGTTTTTAGCCCCTTTCCCGCAGTAAAAAAATTCCCCTCTTTCGCGGTGCAATGACTCCAAAACGCTAGAGCTTATGGTATAATTTAAAGGCGAGATAAAAGTGCGCCGACACCTCTGCGCGCACCATCCATTTCAGCAAATACCAGAGCGCGGAATTTACAAAGCGAGGGAACGTTATGAAGTCACTGCGGAAACTATGCACCGGGGCGTCAGCGGTCGCGCTGTCGCTTCTCATCTTTGCCGGCACTGTGCCGCTGCACACCTTTGCGTCAGACCCCGTGCAGGTCTCTGTCACATCCCAGGTGCAGGCAGAGTACCGTGTCCCCACGGGGACCGCTCTCGAGGAGATCGGCCTGCCCGACTCTCTGCAAATTGCCCCGAAAACCGAGGGCGGCGCGGCCCCAAACACCGCGCCGGAAGAGGCCGCCCCCAACAGCGGCACAGCGGCCGGGGTGACATGGGTGGGGGACTACGACCCGAACACAGCGGGGACCTACCGCCTGACCGCCGCCTTTCTGAACGGCGCCTACACCGCCGACAATATGCCGGCGGTGACGGTGATTTCCAGCGCTCCCCAAAAAACAGGCGCCGCTTTGCCGCGCGCCGCCGACCCCATCGAGGAGGCGACCCTGGAAGTCGACGGCCTCACCTTCACCTTTACCCTGTATCCCGACACCGGCGAGGCGACCCTGACGGATGTGTCCGAACCGGTCGCAGAGGGGACAGCCGTCGCGGTGCCCGACACGGTGCCTTACGGCGGCGCCTCCTACCGGGTGACCGATGTCTTCTGGGCGAAAAACCCGGTGTTTAATTCCAGCTCCCGCCGCAACAATGTGGGGAGCGTCGTTCTGCCGGACACAATGACGACGGTCAACCAGCAGTCGTTCCGAAAATTCCCCAATGTGACGGCCGTCACCATTCCCGGCTCCATCGCCGTCTTCGATGGCAGCTTTCAGTCCTGCGCCAAGCTGGAGGCGCTCACCTTTCAGGAGGGGGTGGAAGAGATCGCCTCCAACCTCATGGTGAGCGGCTGTACCAGCCTGAAGCAGATCTCTCTGCCCAGCACGCTGAAGCTCCTCTCCCGGCCGGGGACCTTCTCAAGGGCCACGGCGCTGACGAGCATCGCCCTGCCGGACGGGTTGAAACTGGGCGAGGGCTCGACCTTTTCGGGCTGCACCTCTCTGAAAGAGGTGCGCCTCCCCGCCTCCGTCGACACCATCCCCTCCAACACCTTCAGCGACTGCACAAAGTTGACAGCTGTCACGGCAGAGGGGGCCATCACCTCCATCGGTTCGAGCGCCTTTTATGACTGCGCCGCCCTCACCGCCATCCCGAGTTTGTCTGCGGTGACCTTCATCGACAGCTACGCCTTTAGCGGGTGCGATCAACTCGCCCAGGCGGTCGACCTGTCCCAGGTGAGCGCGCTGGGCAGCTACGCTTTTTACGAGTGCTACAACCTCACCTGCGCGCTCGATTTGTCAAAGCTGACCGCCATCCCCGACAAGGCGTTTAGCTACAGCGGCATCTCCTCGGTCAAATTGAGCGACCAGCTGACCTCTATCGGCGTCTGGGCTTTTTTGTACACCGACCTCACAGAGATAGACCTCCCCAGCTCTCTCGCCTCCATCGGCAGCTATGCATTTTGGAAATGCTCCTCCCTGGAAACCGTCGTCCTGCCCGACTCGGTGACCTCGCTGGGAGAAAATACCTTCCAGGGGTGCACCGCCCTGCGCACAGCATATATCGGCAGCGGCGTGGAGACGGTCCCCTCTTCGGTTTTTGCCGACGACACCAGTTTGCAGACGGTCACCTTTAACGCCAGCGCCGACGACGTGACCGTGACCGCCGGGGCCATCCCCGACGGGGTGGAGGTGATCTACCTGGTCAAGTCCATCGGCGACGTGGGCGAGACCATCCGCGACGGGGCCGACGCGCCGACGCTGCAGCAGGCCATCGACGGCGCCCCCGCCGGGGAAGAGACCACCCTCCTCATCCAAAAGGACATCAAGCTCGACCAGGCGGTGACGGTGCCCGCAGGCAAAAAGATCCGCCTGCGCGCCGAGGGGGAAAACGGCTACACCATTACCGCCAACCAGGCCAATGCCCTGACCGACCTCATCGCCGTGGAGAGCGGCGCCACCCTGACCCTGTCGGGCAAACTCAAACTAAGCGGCCACTATCTGACAAGCGCCTACGGCCGCGGCACCATCGTCGACAGGGGCGCGCTGGTCGTGGAGGAGGGCGTCACCATCTCCGACTACAACATCAGCTCGTTCAACTCCGGCGCTGTTTTGGTCACAGGCGAGGGCGCAACCTTTGAAATGAACGGCGGTTTGATCGCCAAGAACAGGATCGTCGACGCGCAGATCGCGGGCGCTGTCCTGCTCCTCGACCGCGCCGAATTTGTCATGAATGGCGGCCGGATCGCGGCCAACCAGTGCTCCGGCGGCAACGCATTCCTGACCTCCTCCGGCGTGATGGTCACCGTCGGCTGCACCTTCTCCCTGCAGGGCGGGGAGATCAGCGAAAACACCGGTTACCGCGGAAGCGCCGTCTTCGCCTATTCCGACAGCGCCGCTTCCAGGGCGACTTTCCGGATGACGGGCGGCACCATCAGCGGCAACAAGACCGCCGCCTACGGCCAGCTGACCTCCTCCGGCGCGGTGTTCATCCAAGACGCGGCCGACTTTTCAATGGAGGGCGGCGCCATCAGCGACAACACCGGCGGCAATGGGGCCGGCGTCTGCGTGGTGGACTCGGGGGTGCAATCCCACACCGCCCAGTACAAGACCTCCTTTGTCATGGACGGGGGCGTCATCTCCGGCAACCGGGCGGTCAACGGGATCAACGCCTCCGGCGGCGGCATCTATTCGTTCAGCAACTTCGTCGTCCTGAACGCGGGCATCATCAGCGGCAACTCGGCTGTACAGGGCGGCGGGATGTACAGCGAGGGCAACACCTCCAGCTACAGCACCATGGCCCTGAACAACGCCGTCATCACCGAGAACACCGCCACTTCCCTCGGCGGCGGCATGTGGTTTTGCCAAACCGGCGAAGCGGTGGTCAATGTCAAAAACGGCGGGGCGATATACGCCAACACAGCCGGTGGGGCGGGAGATGATTTTGTCATCGCCACTGTGAACGGCTCCACCGACCAGCACAATGCGACCCTCTCCAAGCGGCTGCTCGGCGGCGGCGCCGTCTCTTGGTACCGGGATGGCGGCGTCTACGTCCCCTCCCCCACGGCGATCACCTCGGTCAGCGCCTCTGTGCCCCGCTATGACCCGGAGAGCGGCGACAGCGAGCCCCTGGCAGTGGAAAACTCCAGCGAAAATCTGGCGCTGAAAGCCGTCGTCACCCCCGGCGCGTCGGCACTCGCAAACCGCAGCGCAAAGCTGTTCATCGTCGGCAACAAGGCGACGCGCGGCGGCGGGATCGGGGCCAACGGCGGCGTCGTGGTGGGCGAATACGACCCCTCATACCTCAAGACCATCACCGTGAAAAAAGTGTGGTCCCCCGCCTCCGCCATATCGTCAGACAGGGTGAAGATCCAGGTGCTGGCAAACGGGTATGCCCTGGATTCGGTGACCCTCACCGCGCAAAACGACTGGACGGGGGTGCTCGCGCACGTCCCCGCCGACCTGACCGACATCGCGGTAAAGGAAGAGGCCGTTTCCGGCTTCCAGATGAGCTACACCGTCGAGCGGGGCCAAGACGGGAACTGGCTGATCGTCGTGACCAACGCCCAAACGCCCTCAGGCGGCGAGACCCTGCTGCCGGCCAGCTACGCCGTCGCCGTGGAAAAACTCCTCGACGGCGCCCCAGCCGAGGACGGCGCCTTTCAGTTCGCGCTGAAAGACGCGTCGGGAAACACCCTTCAAGTAAAGGGCAACGCCGGGAAAGACGTGCTCTTTGCCCCCCTCTCCTTTGACCGTGCGGGCGTCTATACCTACTCTGTCGAAGAGATCGGGGGCGACGCCGACGCCGTCGAATACGACGCGTCTGTGTACACCCTCACCCTCACCATCGGCGAGGGGCAAGGGAGGTATGTTGTCTCCTCTGCGGTGTGGTCCCTGGACGGCCGCCCCCTCTCGGAGACGCCGGTCTTCAAAAACTGCACCAAGAAGGGTGCGGACGGCGAAACCGCAGCGCCCGACTCCCCCGACGCCCCCTCTGCGCCGGCCGCGCCGTCTGAAACGGGCGACAGCAGCCGCGCCGGACTGTGGCTCCCCCTGCTCGCCCTCTCGGCCACAGGGCTGGCGGCCGCCGGCATCCGGTCCAAAAAGGCTCAGCGCGGAGGCAGGCGATACCGCCGGTGAGGGGCCCTTTGCAGCTGGGGAAACTCCGTCCAAAAATTGGGGGGAAAATTAGATGAACGCCATCAAAGCGCGGGCCAAGCAGCTAAAGACCGACATTCCGGCCGTCTTTATCGCCCTTAAAGACAGGGAGACCCCCCTTTCTCGCCAGGGCGCTCGCCGCCCTGACGGTGGGCTATGCCCTGTCGCCCATCGACCTCATTCCGGACTTCATCCCGGTGCTCGGGTATCTGGACGACCTCCTCCTGCTGCCGGCCCTGGTGGCCCTGACGGTCCACTGCATCCCGGCCGACGTCTGGGCGCGGAGCAGGGAGCGGTCGGCAGAGGTCTGGCGGGGCGGAAAGCCCAAAAGGTGGTACTGCGCCCTTCCCGTCCTCCTGTTCTGGCTCCTCATCGCCTGGCTCGTCGTCAAGGCGGTGTGGCGCTAGGACTTTTTTCCACCGATCCCCGCCCCGCCAAGTGGGCAGAGAGGAGACTTTTATGAAACTTCTGTTCCGACAGCGCTTTTTCTCCTGGTTTGACAGCTACGACATCTACGACGAGTGGGGCGCCTCCCTCTTCACCGCAAAGGGGCAGCTCTCCTGGGGGCACCGGCTGGAAATTTACGACACCCAAGACCGATATCTGGGGCAGGTCAAGGAGGAGGTGCTCACCTTTCTCCCCCGCTTCGCCCTCTATCTGGGAGAGCACTGCATCGGCCAAATCAAGCGGGAGTTCACCCTCTTTCGCCCCTCCTACACCCTCGACTGCAATGGCTGGCGGGTGGAGGGGGACTGGCTGGGCTGGAACTACCAGGTGCTGGACGCCGCCGGGCGGGAGATCGCCCGGGTCTACAAAGAGCCGCTGCACTGGACCGACACCTATGTCATCGAGGTGGCCGAGCAGGGGAACGCGCTGCTGGCCCTGATGATCGTGCTGGCCATCGACGCGGCCAACTGCTCAAACGGGTGATGCCGCCCGGCATTTCCAAAACACTTCTTTTCAAAGGAGGGCCCTCCACCATGTCTCTCAAAAAAACCGCGTCCCTGCTGTGCGCCGCCCTGCTCCTCTTCACGGCCACCGGCTGCCAGAAGCAGGAGGGGACGGTGAAGGATCCCGTTGCCTCGATCGATTTTCAGCGCCCTGCCGCCCTCCTTCTAGAACTGGACAACAGCAAACCGGTCAAGCTGACCGCCAAGTGCCCCGGCAGTGCCAGCCTCTCGGCGGAGGACTTTCAGTGGGTCTCCACCAACCCGGACGTGTTGGCGGTGGCGATGGACGATACCTTTGTAAATCTCGTCAAAGGGGTGGCCACCCCCAAGGAGCCGGGCCTGGCGGAAGTCTACTGCCAGAGCGCCGACGGGAAAGTGCAGAGCCAGCCCCAACTCTTCAAGGTAGTGCAGAGCAAACAGGAGGTGGCCGCCGACGAGGACAGCTGTACCGTCACCGCCCTGCAGTTTGCCGACTCCGAGGCCAGGTGGTTTTCCAGCGACACGGCGGGCCGCTCCGCCTCTGTCACCCTCCAATACGAGGCGGCCTTCCGCGAGGACTACCCCTACATCCAGCTGGAGAGTTCCCACCCCGAAGTCGCCGCCGCCTCTCTCCCCCAAAAACCCGTCCCTCTTCTCTCCGGCACGGGATATCGCCTCTCGGTCGAGCTGCAGATCCTGCAGGACGGCGAGACCGAGATCACCGCCCGCACCCCCGGCGGCGAGGTCGTGAGCATCCCCCTGAAAATCGTGGTCGGCAACAGCTATAACCCCGCCTCCATTGCGAAGAGCGACCTCAACGCCTACCTGTTGAGCCACGTCCACTACCCCTCCAAGGGAGAATACGTGGTCAAGGGCGCCCGTCCCTCCTACATTCGCAAAGACCACCTCGTCCTGCGCTATCGCTACGTCGGCCAGGGGAGCTCCGTCACCTTCACCGACTTTGCCGTCGGCGAAGACGGCCGGGTGCTGGCCGACGGCTATATCAGCACCTTCAACGAGTCGGGCCAGGCGGCGCGCTGCGTCTTCTCTCTGGAGGTGCAGTACAGCGAGGACTGGAAGGGCTACGACATCCTCAAGGAGGAGTACAGCGACCCCGACCTCGTCACCGGCGTCGGCGACTGAGTGCCCCCGCCCTCTCTGAAGTCCAAATCCCCTCTCCCCCGGCGACAATGTCCACAAAATGCCCCCAAAACAGCTGTTCTTTTTGGTTCAGCTGTTTTTTTGTTCCCCGTTTTCCTGTATAATGGATTTATCTATTTGGTCAAGACAAAGGAGGACTCCCGCCATGCGCACCGAACAGGAGATGTACCGTCTCATCCTCGATACCGCCCAAAGCGACCCGCGCGTCCGCCTAGTGGCCCTCAACGGCTCCCGCGCCAACCCGCAGGCCCCCCGCGACGCCTTTCAGGACTTCGACGTGGTCTACTTCGTCACCGACATGGCCCCTTTCCTGGCCGACCCCAGCTGGATCGACGTATTCGGCGAGCGGGTCATCCTGCAGACCCCGGAGGACGGCGTCCTCTTCCCCCCTTCCCTCGGGGGCGCCTACACCTACTTGATGCTCTTTGCCGACGGCAACCGCATCGACCTGATGCTGCGCACCCTGGACATGCTGGAGGACTATCTCCAAGAGGACACCCAGACCGTCATCCTGCTGGACAAAGACGGCCGCTGCCCTCCCCTGCCCCCGCCGAGCGACCGCTGCCACTGGGTCGTGCGCCCCAGCCAGGCGGAGTTCTGGGCCTGCTGCAACGAGTTCTGGTGGCTCTCCCCCTACGTGCTCAAGGGCATCTGCCGGGGGGAGATCCTCTACGCCGCCGAACACCTGCACGCCCTGCAGGGCGAACTGGTGCGGATGCTCAGCTGGCAGGTGGGCTGTCAGACCGGCTTTTCAGTGAGTGTCGGCAAGTGCGGCAAGTACCTGGAACAATACTTTCCCCCCGAGACCTGGCAGGCCCTGCTGGCGACCTGCCGCTGTGACAGCTACCCCGCCTGCCGCCGGTCCCTCTTTGATTTGGGCCGCCTCTTCTCCCGGGCCGCAAGGGCGGTGGCCGCCGCCCTCGGCTACCTCTACCGGGAAGAGGAGGAGCGGCGGGTCACCGCGTACCTGAACCGCCTCCTGGACAGACCTGCCGGGTGACCCGTTCCCGGCCGGCCGCCATCCGAGCACCTCAAACAAGAAGTGGGAGCGTGTGATCATGCAACAGTGCAATCGGGGGCAGGGCCCCCTCTACCAGCTATACGAGGGGTTTTTGGCCCTGCGCCCCCTCTTTTCAAGCGATTCCAGCCCCCGACAGCGGGTGTGCTGCCTGGCTGAATTTGTGGGGCACTCTGTCCCGGTCTGCCGGGTGGCCTTTCTGCGGCTCGACAGCGCCCAAAAGCCCGCGGAGGCGGCCTTCTGGGGCGAGTCGCAGGAGCGGTGGGAGCGTTTTTATCCCCTCTTTCTCGAGCGCTATCTCCCCCCGCTGATCGACGCCTTTACCCGCGGGCAGCCGCCGGAGGACAGCGCGGTAGAGGAAATGGTGCGGGACATCCTCGGCGACCAGACGCCCCCCTACTCCCCCACCCTACTCCCCATCGAGCGGGAGGGCGCCCTCCTGGGCTTTCTCTACCTCGGCAAGGCGCGGGAAAAGGGCACCTGGACCGAGGGGGAACGGGCGGCCCTCGGATCGCTGGCCGACATCCTCTCCCTCTTCTTTGCCCAACAGGGGCGGATGGACGACATCCGCCTGCAATCCTTCATCTTCGGCGCTCTGATGGACAGTTTGGAGGCCAACATCTACATCACCGACCCCCAGACCGACCGCATCCTCTACATGAACCGCACCATGAAAGAGGCGTTCTCCCTGAAAGAGCCGGAGGGGATGATCTGTTGGCAGGTGCTCCAGTCCGACCAGGAGGGCCGCTGCAAGTTCTGCCCGGTGCAGCTGTTGCTGCAAGACCCCTCGGACAATCCCTCCTGCGTCTGGGAAGAGCACAACAGCTGCACCGGCCGCACCTACCAAAATTACGACAGCCTGGTGCAGTGGGTCGACGGCTCCCGGGTACACCTGCAGCAGTCGATGGACATCACCGAGCGCAAGGCCCTCTTCCAGGCCGCCTCCATCGACGAATTGACGGGGGTGCGCAACCGCCGCTCGGGCAAAAAGGCGCTGGTGCAGTCCATCTGGGCAGCGCAGCGGGCCGCCCTTCCCCTGGTGGTGGGCTTTTACGACGTCAACTCCCTCAAGCAGATCAACGACCGGTACGGCCACCTGGAGGGCGACCGCGCCCTGCAGCTGACCGCCCAGGCCGTCACCTCCCAGCTGGACAGCGCCGACTACGCCTTTCGCCTCAGCGGGGACGAATTCTGCCTGGTGTTCTGGAACAGCGACGAGGCCGCCGCCCGGGCCAAGATCGAGGCGGCCAAGGACGCGCTGTCCGCCCTGGCGGAGGAGAACGGACTCCCCTACCAGCCCGATTTCTGCTACGGGCTGGTGCAGGTGCCGCTGGACGAGGGGCTGGGGGCGGACGAACTCCTGTCCCGCGCCGACGAGCAGATGTACCGGCAGAAACGGCTGTTGCACATCCAGCGGGCGGAGGAGCGGGCCGCCGTCGGCGAGACCGACGAGTCTGTCGAGGCCTTCACCTACGACAAGGACCGCCTCTACGACGCCCTGGTGCAGAGCACCGACGACTACGTCTATGTCTGCAACATGAAGACCGGCACCTTCCGCTACCCCCCGGCCATGGTGGAGGAGTTCGACCTCCCCTGCGAGGTGGTGAAGAATGCCGCCGCCGTCTGGGGCAGCCGCATCCACCCCCACGACAAACAGGCCTTTTTGGAGTCCAACCAGGAGATCGAGGACGGCCGCACCAGCTGCCACAACATCGAGTACCGGGCCAAAAACCGCCGCGGCGAGTGGGTGTGGATGCGCTGCCGCGGCCACGTGGAGCGGGACGAGCAGGGGGAACCCGTCCTCTTTGCCGGCACCATCGCCAACCTGGGGCGCAAAAACAAGATCGACCACGTGACCGGGCTGCTCAACAAGTTTGTCTTTGAGGAGGACGTCAACCACTTTTTGCAGGAGCGGCCGGACCAGAGCCTGAGCGTGATGGTCCTCGGCCTCGACGAGTTCAAGCGGGTCAACGACCTCTACGATCGGGTCTTTGGGGACGAGGTGCTGCGGATCACCTCCCAAAAGATCCAGACCTTTCTCCCCTCCAACGCCACCGTCTACCGGCTGGACGGCGACGAGTTCGGGGTGATTTTCAGCGGGGGCGGCCGCGCGGGGCCGGAGCAGTTTTACAGCGCCCTGCGAGACATCTTCTCCCGCCAGCAGGAGTTCTCCGGCCGCAGGTACTACTGCACCCTCTCGGCCGGCTCCGCCTTCTACCCCGACGACGGGAACAACTACCTGGACCTCTTCAAGTACGCCTCCTATTCCCTGGAACACGCCAAGGCGCGGGGGAAAAACCAGCTGGTCCCCTTCTCCCCCTCCATACTCCTCTCCAAAGAGCGCAGCCTCGACTTGATCGAGCACCTGCGCACCAGCGTCGAGCGGGACTTTGAGGGCTTCTCCCTGGCCTTTCAGCCCCAGGTGGACGCCCGCACCGGCGCCCTTTGCGGGGCCGAGGCGCTGGCCCGCTGGCAGTGCGCCGACTACGGCCCCGTCGGCCCCAGCGAGTTCATCCCCCTCCTGGAGGAGAGCGGGCTCATCCACCCGGTGGGCCGATGGATCTTCGCCAGCGCCGTCCGCACCTGTGCCCAGTGGGTCGACCGCTTCCCCGACTTCTCCCTCAGCATCAACCTCTCCTACCTGCAGCTGTCCCAGCCGGACTTTCTCCCCTTTCTCCGCCAGACCCTGCTGGACATGGGGGTGGACCCCGCCCACATCGTCTTGGAGCTGACCGAGACCTACATCGCCTCCAGCGCGGACGCCATGTCCCAGACCTTTGAGGAGATCCGGAAGACGGGTATCCGCCTGGCCATGGACGACTTCGGGACCGGCTACTCCTCCCTCAACATCCTCAAGCGGGCGCCGGCGGACATCGTCAAAATCGACCGGGACTTTGTCAAGGGGATCCAAAACAGCCGCTTCGACGCCACCTTCATCCGCTTCATCGTCGCCCTCTGCCACGACGTGGGCATCCACGTCTGCCTGGAGGGGGTCGAGACCCAGGAGGAGTACCAGATCGTCCGCCCCATGGGGCTGGACACCATCCAGGGCTTTTACTTCGCCCGCCCCATGGCCCAGCAGGACTTTGAGCGCTGGGCCGAGAGCGGCCGGCAGCAGCCCGACAACTGACCGCACAAAAGGAGGTCCTCCCCTTGTTCCCACTCTCGGTGTCCCTGCCGGCGCTGGCCGCCGCCCTCACCCTGGCGATTTTGGACGGGTGCGGGCGCATCGACCTCTGTCGGCGCTGGGTGCTGGCCCTCGCCCTGCCGGCGCTGCCGCACCTGCCGCTGCTCCTCTTTCTGCTCTGGGGGTGGGCCGCTCCGCCCCTATCTAAGGGGTTCGCCCTGGCCGCCCTCCTTCTCCTCTGGCTCTACGGGGCCGTCCGCCTCAGCGCCTTCCCCACCCGCGCGCGGCGAGATGGGGAGACGGTCCGGCTGCGGGTCCTCTGGGACGGGCGGTTTCTCACCATGGCGGGCATCTACGCCCTGCTGGCGCAGATCCCCATCTGGCTTTTCTACCCCCGGCTGGCCCGGCGGTTTTCCCTCCCCTGGCCGCTGGTGGCGGCGGACATTGCCGTCTCCCTCCTCCTGGCCGCGGCGCTCTGCGCAAACGGGGTGCTGCGGATCCTCTGCACCTCCAAATGGCTCAACCTGGTGCGCCGGGTGGTGGTCATCCTCCTCCTCCCCCTGCCGGTGATCGGCCTCTTCGCGGCCTGGTACCTCTGCCGGCAGGCCCGGTTTGAGTACGACCACGGCTGTCTCATGGAGGGGGTGCGCCGGGTGCGGGCCGAGTCCGACCTCTGCGCCACCCGCTACCCCATCCTCCTTCTGCACGGGGTGGGCTTTCGCGACCTGCGGCACTTCTGTTACTGGGGGCGCATCCCCAAGGAGCTCACCCGGCTGGGGGCCCGCCTCTACTACGGCAACCAGGAGGCCTGGGGGACGGTGGAGCAAAACGCCGCCGACATCCGCCGGCGGGTGCTCTCCATCCTGGCGGAGACCGGCAGCGAAAAGGTCAACATCATCGCCCACTCCAAGGGCGGGTTGGACGCCCGCTACATGATCAGCTGCCTGGGGATGGGGGCGCAGGTGGCCTCCCTGACCACCGTCTCCACCCCCCACCGGGGCTCCCAGGTCATCGACCGGCTGGTGAAGATGCCCGACGGCCTCTACCGCGCCCTGGCGCGGGCAGTCGACCGGGTGTTCGCCAGACTGGGCGACACACACCCCGACTTCTACACCGCCAGCCGGGAGTTCACCACCGCCTACGCCGCCCACCTGGCCCAAATCGCCCCCGACTGTCCCGGCGTCTACTACCAGAGCTGCGCCTCGGTGATGAAGGGGGCCCTCAGCGACATGGTCCTCGCCTTTCCCTACTGTGTGGTCAAGGCGGCAGAGGGGCCCAACGACGGGCTGGTGTCGGTCCCCTCGGCGGTCTGGGGCAACTTTTTGGGGGTCTTTCGCGCCGCCGGCTACCGGGGCATCTCCCACGGGGACGTCATCGACCTGCGGCGGGACGACTACCGCGGCTTCGACGTGCGGGAAGAGTACGTCAAACTGGTGGCCCGCCTGCGGGAGATGGGCTTTTGAAATTTTATGTAGAGAGGGCGGGTCCTTTTGGAAAGGGCCTGCCCTTTCTTTTCCCCGGCGCTTTTGATTTTGCCGGTTTTGGTGTATACTCATAGCGAAGAACACAATGATTTGGGAGGAACTGCCATGAAAGCGAGGATGATCCCTCAGGAGATCGCTCTCCTCTACCATTTGGGAAAGGGCACGCCCCGGGGCCGCCGGGTGCAGGAGGTACTTGGCGACCTGGGCATCCCCTGCCGGGAGCTGGGGCCGGACGACCTCTGCCAGACCATCGGCTGGTGTGCCGGGCTGGCGGGATACCAGCCCGCAGAGCCGCCCGCCCAGCCCCCCGCCCCGGTGCGGGAGGAGGCCATCCTGCTGGGGGGCCTGACCAAGGACCGGCTCGACCACCTGCTGGCCCAGCTGAAGGAGAGCGAACTGACCATCGAGCTCAAGGCGGTCATCACCCCCTACAACCGGGAGTGGACCCTCGCCAAACTCTTTTCTGAACTGCAGGAGGAGCACCGCTTTTTTCTGCGGATCCAGCGCCTCACCCAGCTGACCGAACAGGCCGAGGCCCGGGCCGACGGGGACGCCGAACTGCGCGCCGCCGCCCTGGAGGGCCGCCGGATCTTGGAGGCCGACAAGGCCCCCGAACCCCTGACCCTGCAAAACGCCATCGAGGGGCTGGAAGCGGCCCTCTCCCGGCTGTGACCCATCCCGAGGGACTGGCCCGGCGCCTCTGCCGAGAGGAGCTGGGCCGGTCCCTTCTCGCCGTCGAGGAGATCTGCGGCCTGGGCAGCGTCAACCGGGTCTTTGCGCTGCGCCTCGCCGGGGGCGAAAAGCTGCTCCTGCGGCTGCGGCCGGGGGCCCTCAGGGAGTACCAAAAGGAAGTCTGGTGCCTGCGCGCCGCCGAGGCGGCGGGCCTGCCGGTCCCCCGCCCCCTCCTCTGCGGGGCGGAAGAGGACACCGCCTACCTGGTGGAACAGTTTGTGGAGGGGCGGCCCGGCACCACCCTCTCGGGGGAGGAGGCCCTCTCCCTCTGGCGGGAACTGGGGCGTTTCGCCCGGGCGCTGCACCAAATCCCGGTGCAGGGCTTTGGGCTGGAGTGGGCGGGGGACAACCGCTTTTGCGACTCCTTCTCCCCCACTCTGGAGCGGCAGATCGCCTACAACCTCTCCTGCCTGGCAGAGGGCGACCCGGTGCTCGCGCTGGGCGGCTATCCCCGCTCGGCACAGGGGTCGATCCGCCGTCTGTGGGCGGGGCTGGACCCCCGCCGCATCCCCCTGGGGCTCTGCCACGGGGACCTGTCGCCCCGCAACCTCCTCTGTGGGCCAGGCGGCGCCACCCTGGTGGACTTCGGCTGCGCCGCGGTCCACGCCTGCCCCGACTACGAGGTCTCCTCCCTGGAGCGCCACTCGGGCGACCAGTGGCAGGCCTTTTTGGAGGGCTACGGCTGGAGCGAAGCCCGCTGGGCAGCCCACCGCCCCCGCTACGCGGCCCTTCTCCTGTTGCGGCGGGTGGACACCCTGCGCTGGTACTTGGGCACCCTCCCCCCGGGGGAGATCGACCGCCAAGACCCCCGGCTGCAAGACCATCTGTCGCAGCTGCGGGCGGCCCTCGAGACAGCCGCCCCCTATCTGGACTGACCCCCTCTGGCCGCGATTTTTCGGCCAGCAGGGGGCCGCATGCACACCGAAGGCAGCACGGAGAGCAAGACCACCAATGAAGTGGCGCGCACCAGCCCGAAAAGGGCGTTACATAGGTCTACCCCTGTGAGGGCGTTGAACTCGATTTGCCGCCTCCCCCCTGCCGCGGGCATAAAAAGCGACGGCCATCGGCAATCCAGGGCACCCGCTCGCGCCATCCCTCTCCAGAGAGCGCCTTCCTTTTCCCTCCCTCGGCACCTCCCTTGCAGAAAACCTCGCTCCAAACATTCTACCCCCCAGCAGAACCAGGCGATAACAGAAAGCCCTATGCCAAAGCAATTTCTCCCTCAGCAGAACTCGAAGGCGGCACCCCCCTGCCAAAGCAACTTGCCCTCCGGCAAAAGCAGGGAGCAGCAGAAGCTCCCCGCCAAAACAACTCGTCCTCCCAGCAGAACTAAGGAACAGCAGAAAATCCCATGCCAAAGCAACGCGTCCCCCTCGGCAAAACCAGTGGCCCTCAAAAAGCCCCAAACCAAAGCCGCCTGCCCCCCACCAAAACCAGGGTGCGGCCGCTAAAGCGATAAAGAGGAACGGCCTGTCGCCCCAGAGCGGCAGGCCGTTCCTCTCCTCATCCGGGCGGGGCCTTTCTCACCGCCCCCGCCCAAAGACGGCAGGCAGGCGCACCCCCCTTTTCGCGCCCCGCTGAAAATGCCGGTCAAAACCGCCCCGCCTGTCCCCCTTGCGGTGGCCGCCCCGTCACGAGTAGAGCAGCAGCCCGGCCACCCCGCTCGCCAGCATGACGAGCATGGGGTTTGGCTTCCACCTTCGCAAAACCAGAAGGGCGATCGAAAAGATGGCCAGGGCCGTCCCATTCAAGAGGGAGAAGGCGTCGGAAATGGGCACCGACTGCGCCCCCCAAAGCGCCGTCAGGACGATCGTCGCCGCCGCCGAAACGATCAGCCCCAAAGAGGCCGACTTCAGCCCGTTCAACACCTCAAACACGTAGATCGAGCTCTGGTGCCTTTGAAAAAAGCGGTGCAGCAGCAGGCAGATGACGATGCCGCAGAGGACGCAGCCGACCGTCGCTGCAACGGCCCCGGCGATCCCCCCCACCTGCAGCCCGACAAAGGTCGAGGTATTGACGGCCAGGGGCCCCGGCGTCATCTGGGAAATGGTGATGATGTTGGTGAACATTTTGGAGCTGATCCAGCCGGAATTCGCCACCACCTGCTCGCGGATCAGGGGGATGATCGCGTACCCGCCCCCAATGCTGAACAGGCCGATTTTGAGAAAGGTCCAAAACAGCTGCAAAACCGCGCTCACTGCACTCCCCTCCTCTTCCAGACAGCCCGCGCAATGCAGAGCAGGCAGCAGGCAAGTAGTATGTAGACGGCGCCGATTTGAAAGACAAAGTTTGCCAAAAAGGCAACCGGGATCATGGCGGTCAAAAAGGCGGACTTCTCCTTCACGATCATGGCGCACATGTCCACGATCAGGTCCACCATCAGCGCCGCCACCCCCGCCTCCATCCCCTTCAGCACGGCGGCCACCACCGCGTTGGCGATGAAAACCCTGTAAAAGGCGGACACGGCCCCAAGGATGAGGAGCGGGGGGAGGATGGCCGCAACACAGCTGACCAGCACCCCCCCCAAACCGGCCACCTGGTAGCCCGCCAGCGCCGAAAGGTTGATGGCGATCGCCCCGGGCGAGGACTGGGCAATGGCGGCCATGCTCATCAGCTCCTCCTCTGTAAAACACCGCTTTTTCTGCACAAAATACCGGCGCACCATCGGCACGACGATGTAGCCCCCTCCAAATGTAAAGGCGCTGATGAACAGATTGACGCCAAACAGCCAGGCGTAGGTCCTTGTCCTTTGCTTCAAAAAAATCATCCTTTCTCGCGACGCGCAGCACACGAGAACTATAGCACTTGTTTTGCAATCTGTAAAATGATATAATTTTGTGCATTCAATCGTTTTTACTCATGTGTAGGGAGGGAGATCATGAACCTTCGCCACCTGGAAATCGTCGAGGCAGTCGCAGAGACCGGCTCCTTTACGGGGGCCGCCAAAAAGCTGTTCATCACCCAGTCGGCCGTTTCACACGCCGTGGCGGAGTTGGAGGCGCAGGCGGGAACGGCCCTTTTTGACCGCCTGCCCAAAGGGGTGTCCATCACCCCCTGCGGCCGCTCTCTCTTAGAGGAATCGCGGGGCATCCTGATCGCCTGCCGGAACCTGGACAGGCGAATGGCCCATCTGGAGGAGGATACCCCCCTCCACATCGTCTCCAGCATCACCATCGCCACCTCTCTGCTCCCCGCCATCCTGGAGCGGTTTTTAGGGACATACCCCCACCTAAAGGTCTCCGCCAGGGTGGTGAGTGCGGACGCCGTCATCGACGTTTTGCGCCACGGGGATGCCGACATCGCCTTCTGGGAAGGCCCGGCCCCCAGAGAGGGGTTCGCCATCATCCCCCTGGGCTCCTACCGGCTGAAAGCCGCCTGTTCCCCCCGTCTCTCCCTCCCCCGACAGCCCCTCTCCCTGCCGCAGCTCTGCCGGTACCCGCTGCTCCTGCGGGAGCGGGGAAGCGCCATCCGCGACACCTTTGACCGCCTCCTGGCGGCGGAAAGCCTCGCGGCAGAGCCCACCTGGGAGAGCGTCAACTCCCTCGCCCTGGTGAAGGCGGCGGAGGCGGGGCTCGGCGTCGCGGTCCTCCCGGAAAACCTCCTCTCGGAACCGGTGTCGGCCGGGCGGCTCCAAGAAATCGAACTGCGCGCCGCGGCGATGGAAAACCAGATGTTTGCCATGTTTCACCAAAACCAGTACCTCACCAAGCCCCTCCAACTCCTGCTGGACACCGTCCAAAATTGCCTCGCCCTCGACTCGCCGGGCCTGTAAAGGCCCTTCCCTTTTCTCTCCCATTATCCTCCCCCTCGCCTTTACCCCCTCTCCTGCCGCTTGCCCCTTGCCCCGCCTCCGACCCGCACGCAAAACAGCACCGCCGGGCGCTCGAAGAGGCGGCCCAACCGGGGCGATCTCCCCTTTTCCTGCGCACCGCTGCCGGCGGCGAGGGGATTGGTCTCCAACCGCTAAACCCCAAATTGAGCGGGCTTTTCTTTTTTCTGCCCTTTTTTCGCCGTTTGTGGTAAAATGGAAAATGTGTATCCGTCGAACAATCAAACGGCGCTCCCTTTCGCCCTCGCGCCCCGCATCCCATGGCGAAAAGGAGCGGTTTGTCCCGGGCCGCTGCGCCCAGGGGAAAGGAGGACTGCGTCCATGCAGACCAAAGAAGCCATCGTCTTTCCCGACTACCCCAACAGCCTGTTGGGGGCCATCTCCTCCGTCCTGCGCCACTACGGGGTGCAGGACACCCACGCCACCCTGCCCGAACTGGACCGGGCCCTGCAAAACGGCCCCCGCAACGTGGTCTTTATGATTTTTGACGGCCTGGGGGTCGACATGCTCGAACACAACTTGGCCCCCGACGACTTCTTTCGCCGCCACCTGTGCCGGGAGCTGACCTCGGTCTATCCCTCCACCACCGCGGCGGCCACCACCACCTACAACTCCGGCCTCTCCCCGCTGGAACACGGCAGCCTCGGCTGGTCGCTCTATTTCAAGGAGTACTGCCGCTGCATCGACATCTTCCCCAACCAGGACAGCTTCTCCGGGGAGGAGATCGCCGGCGGCCGGGCAAACGACCGCTTCCTCTCCTACAAGACCATCTACGAGCGGATCGCCGAGGCCGGCAGCGGGGTGCACACCTACAACCTGCAGCCCTCCTTCATCCCCTTCCGGGAGGGTCCCCACACCCTGGTGCACGCCGACGACGTGCAGACCTACTGCGACACCATCGCCGAGATCTGCCAAAACGGCCAGCAAAACTTCGTCTACGCCTACTGGTTCGAGCCCGACTCCACCATGCACAAACAGGGCTGCTACACCGACGGCGTCAAGGAGATGGTCCGCCGCTTCAGCGCCCAGGTCGAGGCCATGTGCGCCCAGTTGGAGGACACCCTCCTCATCGTCTCGGCCGACCACGGCCTGCGGAATGTGGAGCCCCAGCCGGTCTACCTCAACGAGATCGAGGAGCTGGCCGAATGCCTGCTCCTCCCCCCCTCGATGGACGCCCGGGCCGCCTCCCTCTTTGTCCGCCCCGACCGAAAGGCCGACTTCCCCGCCCTCTTCCAAAAGCACCTGGGGGCGGATTTTCTCCTCCTCACCCGGGAGGAGGCCTTTGCCCGCCAGCTCTTTGGGCCGGGCGCGCCCCACCCCAAATCGCTGGATTTTGTGGGCGACTTTGTGGCCTGCGCCGTGGGGGACCGCTACCTCAAATACCGCACCCCCAACGCGCCGGGCAAGGGCCACCTCTACTTCGGCCACCACGCCGGCCTCACCGCCCCGGAGATGGTCATCCCCCTCATCCTCTGCGAAATGCCCTAGCCCGCCCTCCCCACAACCGTAAAAAAAGGAGCCTATCCATGCCAAAACCCATCCCGAAAAAAGGCGGACAAGCCCGCCGCAAAGGGCCTGTGCCCCACCCAAAAGGGCGACCAAATCCCCTGCAAAAGGGAAAGCCCGCCCCCGCAAAGGAGGGCCGCCAAGAGCTGCCCACCCAGGTCCTCACCTGTACCCGGCTGGACAGCCGGGGCCGGGGGCTCTGCCTCTGCCGCGGGCGGGAGATCACCGTCGCCGGTCTCCTCCCGGGGGAGGTGGCCGAGGTGGCCCTTTCCCGCCGCTTCGGCGAGTACACCGGCGAGGTGCGCGCCCTGAAAAAGGCCGCCCCCCTGCGGCAAAAGCCCCCCTGCCCCTACGCCGACCGCTGCGGCGGCTGCCAGCTGCTGCAACTGCAGTACGAGGGGCAGCTGGCCGAAAAGGGTTCCCGGGCCGAGGCGCTGCTGGGCCGCTTTGGGCCGGTGGCGCCCATCCTCCCCGCGCCCGACCCGCTGGGCTACCGCTGCAAGGCCCATCTGGCCGCCGGCAGGGACCGGGGCGGCCGGCCGGTCACCGGCATCTATCAGGAGCACAGCCACCGGCTGGTGCCGGTCAAGCACTGCCTGCTCCACCACCCCCTGGCCGACCGGATCATCGCCACCGTGCGGGAGCTGATGAAGCCCTTTAAAATCGCCCCCTTCGACGAGGATACCGGCGAGGGCTTCCTGCGCCACATCCTGGTGCGGGTGGGACAGCAGACCGGCGAGGCGATGGTGGTGCTGGTGGCGGCCTACACCCTCTTTCCCGGGCAGGGGGGCTTTGTCCGCGCCCTGCGGGAGCGCCACCCGGAAATCAAGACGGTGGTCCTCAACGTCAACAACCGGGAGACCAGCGCCGTGCTCGGGGAGTACGAAAAAGTGCTCTACGGCCCGGGCTTTATCGAGGACGCCCTCTGCGGGATGCGCTTTCGCATCTCCCCCCGCTCCTTCTTCCAGGTCAACCCCCGCCAGACCGAGCGGCTCTACACCGCGGCGGTGGAGATGGCCGGTCTCACCGGCAGCGAGTCGGTGGTGGACGCCTACTGCGGCATCGGCACCATCGGGCTGCTCGCGGCCGGGCGGGCAAAGCAGGTGCTGGGCATTGAGCGCAACCGGGACGCAGTGCGCGACGCCATCGGCAACGCCCGCAAAAACGGGGTCAAAAACGCCCGCTTCGTCGCCGCCGACGCCGGGGAGTACCTGGTGCAGATGGCGGAGGATGGGCAGCGGGCCGACGTGGTCTTTATGGACCCCGCCCGCGCCGGCAGCACCCCCGACTTTTTGGAGGCGCTGGCCGCCATCGCCCCCTCCAAGATCGTCTACATCTCCTGCAACCCCGAGACCCAGCAGCGGGACGTGGACGCCCTCTGCCGCGCCGGCTACCGGGTGAGCCGCATCCAGCCGGTGGACATGTTCCCCCAGACGGCGCACCTGGAGTGCATCTGCCTGCTGGAGCGGTAAGGGAATCGCCGGCGCGGAGTGCCGGCTCCCCCCTCGGGCCGACCCCGGCCCAGCACTGATCAATTTAGGAGGATCTCTCTCAATGCTGAAGAAGTATCTGCTCATCTTTTTGATTTCCATGGTCCCGGTGGTGGAGCTGCGGGGCGCCATCCCCTACTCCCAGGTGATGGGGCTGCCCCTCCTCCCCTCCTACATCGTCTGCATCATCGGCAACATGCTCCCGGTGCCCTTCATCTACCTCTTCGCCCGCAAGGTGTTGGAGTGGGGCTCCACCAAGCCAGTGATCGGCAAACTGTTCGCCTGGTTTTTGCGCAAGGGGGAGCGGGGCGGCCAGAAGCTGCAGGCCAAGGCCGGCCGCGGCCTCTTCGTGGCCCTGCTCCTCTTCGTGGGGATCCCCCTGCCCGGCACCGGCGCCTGGACCGGCACCCTGGCCGCCAGCCTGCTGGACTTCGACTTCAAATCCAGCGTCCTCGCCGTCATGGGCGGGGTGCTGCTGGCCGGCGTCATCATGGGGCTGGCCAGCGCCGGGCTGCTGGGGGCCTTCGGCTTCCTCGCCGCCTAACAAGCCACACAGAGGGCCGCTCCCGTCAGCCGATCGGCCGGGGGCGGCCCTCCTGTCCGTCAAACTGCAAAAAGGAGGGAGAGCAGATGCACCCACCCCGCCGTACCGCCCTCTCGGGCTTTGGCCTCAAGTGGCTCGCCGTCTGCACCATGCTTGTCGACCACATCGGGGCGGCCATCCTGGAGCCGGTCTTCCTCCTCCCCCTCTACGGGCTCTACAAGGGCGGCGGGGGTCTCCCCGGCTGGTACGAGCCCCTGCTCCTGGCGGACATGGCGCTGCGTGCCGTCGGGCGGCTGGCCTTCCCCCTCTTCTGCTTTTTGCTGGCAGAGGGGTTTTGCCACACCCGCGACCGACGGCGCTACGCCCTGCAACTGCTGACCTTCGCCCTCCTGTCGGAGATCCCCTTTGACCTGGCCTTCGCCCTGACCCCCTTTTCGCCGGACTGCCAAAACGTCTACTTCACCCTCTTTTTTGGGGTGTTGTCCCTGCAACTGCTGGTCTGGCTGGAGGGGCGAGCGCTGCTCCAGGTGCTGGGGGTGGGCCTCTGCTGCCTGGCGGCCGCCAGGCTCTCTGCCGACTACGGGGCCATGGGGGTGCTGCTGGTGGCCCTCTTCTACCTGACCCGGCGGCAGCCGGCGGCGCGGGCGGCAATGGGGTCCGCCGCCCTGCTCTCCCTGGGTACCTCGGAGATCCCGGCCCTCTTCTCCCTTCTCCCCATCTCCCTTTACAGCGGCGAAAAGGGGCAGGGGCCCAAGTGGTTTTTTTACTGGTTTTACCCCCTGCACCTGCTGCTCCTCTGGGGGGCCGGCCGCCTGATCGCCGGGGCCGTCGCCCTCTGAAAAAAGTCCGCCAGTGTTCCCCTTTCCCCCACCACAGGGTAAAAAGGAAGGCCCTCCGTCCCGGGGAGCACAGCAGCCGCACAGGCTGTCCCTGCCAGGGCGTCTTTTCCCCAGCTCTGCGCAGCCGGGCCAACAAGTGCTCTCCGTCCCCCTTTCCCGCAAGGCCCCCACCCCTACCACCTCGTCGGCCGGAACTGCCTCCCCTTTCGCAGCCAGTCTCTCACCGGCTCCATGCAGCCGGACCAACAAGTGCTTTTCCCTCCTTTCCCGCCAACGCTTCCAACTCCTCCCGCCTCGTCGGCCGAAGCTGTCCCCCCTTTCACAGCCAGTCTCCCACCGTCCCCATGCGGCCGGGCCATCGAGTGCTTTTCCCCCCCTTTCCCGCAAGGCCTCCACTCCTACCACCTCGTCGGCCGGAACTGTCTCCCCTTCCGCAGCCAGTCTCTCACCGGTCCCATGCGGCCGGACCAACAAGTGCTTTCCGTCCCCCTTTCCCCGGACAAACTCCACCCAAAAAAAGTCGGCTTTTCTCTTTTCAGTCGCGCCGGGGCGTGCTATAATGGGATAAATAGCGGTGTACAGGGGAAAACGTTGCCCCCGTCCCCGCAAAAACAGGTTGGAGGAATCGCAGATGAAGGTGCAACAGCTCCTGCGCAGAAAGCGCGCGCAAAAGGGGTTCACTCTGGTCGAAGTGATCGTGGTGCTGGTCATCCTCGCCATCCTGGCGGCCCTGCTCATCCCCTCCATGGTCAAGTGGATCGACAAGTCCCGCTGGGCCGAGGCCGAGAGCCGGATGAATCTGGTGCGCAAAGCAGTCGTCTCCACCGCTGTCGAGGCCTATGCCAGCGACAAGTTCACCCCTGCCGACATCAAAGACCGCACCGTGGACGTGGTCAATGGCGAGGGGACGCTGGTCTCTCCTCCCGGGGCCCTGCAGGACTACTTTGTCAGCCATTTGAAAGAGTATTTGGGCGAGGACCTGACCCTAAAAGACTTTTGGGTGTGGGGCCAGTACAACCAAGACGGCACCGTCTATTCCCTCGACATCTTTTACTACTTGAAGGGGAGCAACAACCCCCTCCCCGCCCTCCACTATCACGAGGACGCCTCGGGCAGCTCTCTGACGAGGGAGGAGGCGTGATCCCCGCCAGTCTTTCAAAAAAGGGAGCGCAGCCTTTGGGCTGTGCTCTCTTTTTTCCGCCCTTGTATTCTCTTTTCCGCCGTGATAGGATAAGGGGGTAGCGTCCCTTCGATAGGCGCTCTGCGCGGTCGTCTGCCCCTTTGCGGGCAACGGCCGCGCCAAAGCTGAACGGCTCAAGACAGCCCTTGATTTCCAACTGCCCGGCGCCCGCCGGGCCGACAAACACCCCCGGATAAAAGAGGGAGAGGAGGAAGCGCATTTGTCCACAGTGGAACTGGATTTTCCCGCCGTCGTAAAGGACGGCGAAGTCATTGGCTACGGCGGCAACCAGGAGTGGTTTTCGCGGGAGTGGCAGCGGCGCGCCGGGTGCGGCAGCGTCACCGGCGCCAACCTGGCCGCCTACTACGCCGCCCGCAGCGGCCATCTGGCCCCCCTCTACCCCGGCCGCCCGGGGGACTTTTCCTACCCCGCCTACCTCACCTGCATGGAGGAGATGTACCGCTACATGACCCCCGGCATCCACGGCTACCCCTTTGCCGGCCGCTTTGCGCGGGACTTCGCCCTCTACTGCCGGGAGCGGGGGCGGCACGCCCGACCCGTCGGCTGCGGAAAGATGGCCTCGGCCGGCGACGGCTTCTCCTTTGTCAAAGAGAGCATCGACCAGGGCGACCCGCTGGCGCTGCTCATCCTCCACCACCGCGCGCCCGAACTCAAGGACGACAACTGGCACTGGGTGACCGTCAGCGGCTACGCCGAGGGGGCGAATGGGCGGCAGGTCCTCCTCTCCGACTGCGGCGAGCGGGGGCTGGTCGGGGCGGACACCCTCTTTGAGGTGCACCCCAAAAACGTCATCCGCATGCTGCGCTTTTCCATCTCGTAGCCGCATAGGCAAAAAAGGGGGCGCCCCTGTCGCCCTGCTCGTGGCGGCAGACAGGCGCCCCCTCTTTTCAAAGAGGGAGGTCCCTTCCCTTTAGAAGCCCCAGCCCGCGTACTGAATGACCACGTCGACCACCGACTCCGACGCCTGCTGGCAGTCTACCAGCGGCACCAGGATGTCCAGCGGAATGGTTGTGGTGCAGCCACAGGCAGCCGGCGGGACCGGGTTGTAGTAGGTCTGGCTGACGATGTACTCGTGCTCCCGCTCCGGGTCGCGCACCTGCAAAAAGACGAAGTAGTCGTTTCCGCAAAGGCCCTCGACGTCGATGGTGACGTGCAGTTTCTGCACCGCCACCGGCGCGGGCACGCAGCCGCACACCGACGCGTGCTGGCACGGGTTCTTGGGGTCGGGCTCCACCGGGCCCAGCGTGGTCTTTAAAATCATGCTCACAGCAATTCCTCCTGTCGGGCAATTCGCCCCTGTATTGACACCCTCATGCTATGCCCGACTTGCACAGAGGGTGCCGAGACAGAAAAGCCCCGGGGCCCCGCCCCAGAAAGGAAACCGCCCTATGGATCTGCAGCCCCTTCTCTCCCCCCTGCCCGACGGCGACTGCCTCGCCCTGCTGCAGGGCGCAGCCGCCCCCCTCCTCGACTGGTACGACCAGAACCGGCGGCCCCTGCCCTGGCGGCTGGAACCCACTCCCTACCGGGTCTGGATTTCGGAAATCATGTTGCAGCAGACGCGGGTGGCGGCGGTCCTCCCCTACTTTCACCGCTTCCTCGAGGCGCTGCCCGACATCCCCTCCCTGGCCGCGGCCGACCCGGAACTGCTCCTCAAGCTGTGGGAGGGGCTGGGCTATTACAGCCGGGCGCGCAACCTGCAGTCCTGCGCAAAGGTCTGCATGCAACAGCACGGCGGCCAGCTGCCCGGCGACTACCGGGCGCTGCTGGAGCTGCCGGGGATCGGCCCCTACACGGCGGGGGCCATCGCCTCCATCGCCTTCGGCCTTCCCGTCCCCGCGGTGGACGGGAACGTCCACCGGGTCTTTGCCCGCCTCCTCAGCGCCGAGGGGGACATCGCCGCCCCGGCGGTGAAAAAGGCCCTCTTCGACCTGGCGGCGCAGGCCGTCCCCAGCGACCGCCCGGGCGACTTCAACCAGGCGATCATGGATCTGGGGGCCACCGTCTGCCTGCCCAACGCCCTGCCCCTCTGCGCCTCCTGCCCCCTGCGGGAGCGCTGCCAGGCCCTGGCCCGGGAGACCCGCCACCGCCTGCCCAACAAGGCGGCCAAAAAGGCCCGCCGGGTCGAAAAGAAGACGGTGGTGCTGGCCATCACCCCCCAGGGCGTCCTCCTCCACAAGCGGCCGGACAGCGGCCTCCTGGCCGGTCTGTGGGAGTTTTTGCTGCTGGACGGGCACCTCACCGCCGCCCAGCGGGGCCAGGCCCTGGCCGAGCGGGGGATCCCCGCCGGGCGGGCCCGCCGGCTCGGTCAGGCCAAGCACATCTTCACCCACGTGGAGTGGCGGATGGAGGGGGTCGCCCTCTACTGCCCCCCCTTCCCCCCGCCCGACGGCTGCCGCTTTGCCTCGCTGAAAGAGGTGCGCCAGACCTACTCCCTGCCCGGCGCCCTGCGGGCCTATACCGATTTACTGGAGGAATTGCTTTGAAATTCACCGAACAGCTCGACCACTATACCCCCACCTGCCCGCAGGAGGAGAAGGACCGGGAGGTCATCCTCTCCTACCTGCGCTGCTTTGACAACCTGCTGACCCGCGACAACGAGTTCGCCCACTTCACCGCCTCCTCCTTCATCGTCAACCGGGAGCGGACCAAGACCCTGCTGTGCTACCACAACCTCTACGACTCCTGGGCCTGGACCGGCGGACACGCGGACGGGGACGACGATCTGCTGGCCGTGGCCATCCGCGAGGCGCAAGAGGAGACCGGCGCCCAGACCCGCCCCCTCTACCCCGGCATCTACACCCTGGACATCCTGCCGGTCTGGGGGCACGTCAAGCGGGGCCGCTATGTCAGCAGCCACCAGCACCTCAACTTTACCTATCTGTTGGAGGCGGACGAGCGCCAGCCCCTGGCCGTCAAGCCCGACGAAAACAGCGGGGTGCAGTGGGTGCCCATCGACCAGATGCTCACCTACTCCACCGAGAGGGAGATGCACCCGGTCTACCAAAAACTCATCGACAAGCTGCGCCTCTACGGCTGAACAGACCAAACCGCCCGCCCCACCCCAACCGACAAAACGGCTGGGGTGGGGCGGGCGGTTTTTGAGGGGCAAGCCTTTTAGTAGAGGGTCTCGGGCCTCTCCCGCTCCCGCCAGAGTTCACCCAGGGCCTTCAGGTCCTCCCGAAAGGCCGCCGGCTCCTGCTCCGGCTTCTTTTCGATCTCCTCCAGCTCCACCAGGGCAAATGCCTGGGGGCCGTCGGCGCGCCAGTCGGCCGCCAGTTCGCTGCGGGGACAGTCCCCCGTCATCTGAAAAAAGGCAAAGCGGTTGCGGGCCCCCTGGGGGTCGGTCTCGGCGAGGATCAGCCGCCGCCCCCTCTTTTGGTTCTCAATGGCGTAGGCCAGCCCCCGCAGCGGCCGCTCCTTGTAGCCGCGGATCAGCTCTCTTTTGCGCTCCTTTTCCATCAGTATCCCATCTCCTTGAGGATGCGGGCGAGAACGGCAAACCGCTCGCCCAACATCTCATCGTCCTTGGCGAGGGCGTCCTGAAAGAGGCGGATGTCCTCGTCGATGCAGGCGTTGTCGGTGCAGACCGAGATCCGCATGGCGTCGCCCTGCAACCCCACCTGGTCCACCGAGGGGTCCTGCTCGTCGTACAGCTTGGGGTAGCGGTAGGCGTCGCGGAAGTACTGCTGGGAGCGGCAGACCAGGATGGCCAGATCCAACACCCGGTGCAGGGGCAGCTCCTCCGACTGGCGGGACCACTTCTCCCCGGTGTAGCGCCAGACCTTGGCCGAGATGTCCACCCGGCCCCGGTCGTTCCACTGGGCCAGCCCCAGGGAGAGGCCCTTCGCGTCGGTCTCGTAGGCGCGGCGGCCGTCGATATTTTCGTAGTTTTCGGTCACGATGACCGGTTTGTGTTTGAGATTGGTTGGGATCTTCATCTCGTCGCCTCCTGCTCGCCTATCTTTAGTAATTTACTAAATTACTAATTTAGTAAATTCAGTGTACCCCTTTTCCTCCTCCCTGTCAAGGGCCCACTGTCGGCAGGGCCGGTGGCCCCACATCTGGGGGCCAAGCCCGGCGTTGCCCCCCACGCCTCACGGCGCGGGTACCGCCTGCCACGGACCCTGGGCCCACCCATTCCCACACCGTCGCCCGGCCTGCCATCTGCTCCTCTCTGCGTCGATTTGCGAGCGCATGTATGTCATCGGGATACCACTCTGCCCCCGGCACTGCAACCCTCTCCCCGCTTCACAGCTCCGATTTCCGCCCTGTTTTCGCTGCAAAGAGGATGGGATAGTTGCAGTTCCAACTGGTACGCGCTAACATTCTTCTCCCTTCTTCTATCCCTCCTTTGGCGCGATTGGCAGGCCGCGCTTTCACTGTGTCAAAAGGGATTTCCATGCTCTTCCGATCGCTGACGCTTTTCTGAACACCCCGGCACAACTGAAGGATCCTTCTACACAAAAAAAACAGGCAGCTCCTCGGGGGAGCCGCCTGTCTCTCAATTTTCTTCCCAAAGTGGGGAAACGCAGAGGGTCTTGCCGCAGCGGGGGCAGGTGCCCCCCTCTCCAGCTCGCCCTCCTCGTTGGGCCTCTGGCACATCTCCTGCAAAAAGGCGTAGTCGGCGGTGGAGGGCCCCCCGAGGAGCGCGGAGGTGAGCGCCTCCATCCCCTCTCTCGGTCACCGCCCGCGCCAGCAGCAGAACCGCCAGCTGGTCGGGGGGTTGCAACACCCGCGGGTCGCGCAGGGGACAGCCCGTCCGCCGCCGTGGCCGACCGCACCTTCCCCTTCTATGCTCTCCCTTCCCGCCCAGTTGCCCCCTGGCCAGAGCAGAGTGGAGGTCCACCTGAAAAGACGGTGCTCCCTCCCTTTCGGCTGCCCTAGTGGGCGCCGATTTCGTCCAGGTGCCGCAATATTGCCTGGGAAACGCCGCTCTCGGCGTTGGAGGCGGTGCGGTACCGGGCCGCCTCTTTGGCCTCGGCAGAGCCGTTTTCCATGGCAAAGGACCAGTGGGCAAAGCGGAGCATCTCCAGGTCGTTGTCGGCGTCGCCAAAGGCCATGGTCTCCTCCGGGGCGATGCCCAGCTCAGCGCAGAGGGCCTGCAAAGCCACCCCCTTGTTGCAGCCGGCGGCATTGAGCTCCAAACTGCCGGGGACGGAGGAGGTGCGCACCAGCCCCGCGGTCTGGGAGATGGCCGCCTGTACCTCCTCTTGGGCCCCCTCCGGCAGGTAGAGGCCGTTGATCTTCTCGATCGGCCGCCCCCGCAGCTGCTGCCACACCCCTTGGGAGGGGGTGTTGTAGGAGCGCAGGTTCTCCAAAAAGCCGGGCGAGAGGCCGCACTCCCCCAGCCGCAGAAAGTCGCCCTCCTCTATGTAGCTGCGGCCCCCAGCGTAGAGCTCAAACACCCCGCCCCGCCGCCAGAGCAGCTGCACCACCGGCTCCCAGCAGCCGGGCAGGATCTCCCGCACCGGCTCCACTTCGCCGGTGTCCGCCCGCCGCAGGGCCGCCCCGTTGGAGAGGATGGCGTACTGGGCCACGGCGATCTGCTCCGCTGCGTCGGCCAGGGCCTGCCAGGTGCGCCCGCTGGCAATGGCCACCACCGCCCCCCTGTCCCGGGCCAGCGCCAGCGCCTCCCTGTCCCGGCGGGAGACCCCCTTGTGGTCATCCCCCAACAGGGTACCGTCCAAATCGGTGACGATCAGTCGTATGCCCATCTCGTTTCCCTCCACACTCTCGTTCTCTCCGTCCATTATATCACAAGCGCGCAACGCGTGCAGCGATATTGGTCGTCGGGCAGGAGGCAAACGGCGTTTGCGCATCTGCCCGGCCATCCCCGGCATCATGGCTGCAAAGCGGCCGTGATGTCCCATTTCCCCGCCCCCGCCATTCCGGGGCGGTGGGCGCAAAAAGGGGCGGTGGGAGCAAAGTCGCTCCCACCGCCCCATCTGGTGGTAAAATCCGGCTGAAAAGGGCTACTGCTCCTCTTCCTCCACCGCGTAGACCTGGGGGGGACCCATCCCCGCCAGCTTGTAGACCATGGGGGTCAGCCGCGGCTTGAGGATGTCGACCCCCTTGCCCACCAGGAGGATGCTCACCAGGGTGCCAAAGCCCCAGGGCGCCTTCATCAAAAGCGCCAGGGCAAACATGACGGCGTAGACGATGTAGAGGCCGACACCGTAGGTCTTTTTGAGCATCCGCTCCCCCACCGTGAGGGAGAGCATGTCCAGCGCCTGAATGCCCAAATCGATGGGCAGGTAGTAGGCCAGGGCCAGGGTGATGAGCAGGTTGCCGATGACCGGGTAGAGATAGGCCACCCAGCCGGCGGCAAACTCGACCCCCGCGATCGAGCGGATGACCCCGTTGAAAAAGTTGATGCAGGGCCCGGTGCAGAAGGCAAAGATGACAGAGCCCACATTGACCATCTTGCGGTCGATGAAGATGAAGGCCACGACGATGGAGACGTTGCAGATCATCGACACGTCCCCCACCTTGAGGCCGGTCAGGTTGCCGATCCCCTGCTGAAAGGCGGTAAAGGGGTCGCTGCCCAGGTTGCCAAAGACGCAAAGGGAGATCCCCAGCGCCATCAGCGGCACCGCCGGGAGCATGACCAGCGTCCGCCGCAGGTACCCCTTGACTTTATCACTCACGTTTTTTCCTCCCCCCGCCTGCAAAAACTCCCCTGCAGTGTGAGACACCGCAGAGGAGTTTATAACTCAGGTGGTGTTTTTGCCTATTTGCTGATCTCGGACAGGAAGCTGTTGCCCTCGACATCGGCCTTGACGCCCAGGTACTCGGCGACGGTGGCGGCAATGTCGCAGAAGCCGTAGCGGGTGCCCAGGTCGACGCCCGCCTTCACAGAGGGGCCGTAGGCCAGCATGGGCACGTACTCGCGGGTGTGGTCGGTGTGCTTGGTGTAGGCCGGGTCACAGCCGTGGTCGGCGGTGATGATCAGCAGGTCGTCCGGGCGCATCCCCTCCATGAACGCGGCAATCTGGCCGTCAAAATCGGTGGCCGCCTGGGCGTAGGCGTCCACGTTGCGGCGGTGGCCGTAGGCCATGTCGAAGTCCACCAGGTTCAGGAAGCACAGGCCGTCAAAGTCGCGGCCCTGCATCTGCATCAGTTTGTCCATGCCGTCGTCGTTGCTGACGGTGCGGTTGGACTCGGTCAGCCCCTGCTCGGCGAAGATGTCGAAGATCTTGCCGATGGAGATGCACTCCTTGCCGCTGTCCTTGATGTAGTCGAGGACGGTCTTGCGGGGGGGCTTGATGGAGAAGTCGTGGCGGCGGGAGGTGCGCTTAAAGGCCCCCGGCTCCCCGACAAAGGGGCGGGCGATGACCCGGCCCACGGCGTGTTTGCCCTTGAGGATGTTCCGGGCGATCTCGCAGTAGCGGTAGAGCTCCTCCACCGGGACGATGTCCTCGTGGGCGGCCACCTGGAACACGCTGTCGGCAGAGGTGTAGACGATCAGGTCGCCGGTCTTCATGTGGTGCTCGCCGTAGTCGTCCAGCACCTGGGTGCCCGAGTAGGGCTTGTTGCAGACGACCTTGCGGCCGGTCTGCTCCTCAAACGGGTCCAGCACCTCGCGGGGGAAGCCGTCGGGGTAGGTGGGCAGGGGGTCGGCGGAGGTCACGCCGGCGATCTCCCAGTGGCCGATGGTGGTGTCCTTGCCGTTGGAGCGCTCGCGCAGGCGGGCAAAGCTGCCCACAGGGGCGGCCTCCTTCTCGCCGCAGGTGACACCCTCGATATTGAACATCCCCAATTTTTTCAGGTTGGGGGTGTTGAAGTTGGGGGACTTGGAGATGGAGCCCAGGGTGTTGGCGCCGACATCGCCGAATTTGTCAGCATCCGGCTCCTCGCCGATGCCGAAGCTGTCCAGCACGATCAAAAATGCTCTTTTTGCCATATCGCTTATTTCTCCTTTGCCAAAAGATTTGGATGATGGTTTCATTTTAGCACGGCAAAGCTGCCAAAACAAGGCATATTGCAAAAGTTGCCCTCTTTCTTCAAAGAATTTCGAGTTTGTTCATCCCCTTTAAGAAAACGCTTTTACAAAATACACAAAATCACTCTCTTTTTGTTGGCGATTTCTCCCCGCCCCCTTTTCCCCCTTGCCGGTCGCGGCAGGGCCCCCTCCCTCTGCCAGGCGCAACTGTCTCTCTCCCCGCCCAGTGCGGCGGATGTCCTTCTCTCCGCACCCCGTCGGGCCCGATCGGCCTCTCTCCTCCCATTCATCCGCCGCTCCCCCCGCCGGAAGCGGCGGGCACCTCCTCTCCCTGCCGGGCACAGCACGCGGATACCTCTTCTCCCTACCGTGTGCAACGGCCCCCTCCCCCCTGTTGGCAAACCGGGCGCGCTTCTCCTCCGCCGTGCACGGCGGGCACCCCCTCTCCCTGCCGGGCACAGCACGCGGATGCCTCTTCTCCCTACCGTGTGCAACGGCCCCCTCCCCCCTGTTGGCAAACCGGGCGCGTCTCTCCACTGCCGTGCACGGCGGGCAACCCCTCTCCCTCTCCGTGCACAGCACGCGAATGCCTCTTCTCCCTGCTGTGTGCAACGGTCCCCCTCCCCCCTGTTGGGCAAACCGGGCGCGCCTCTCCTCCGCCGTGCACGGCGGGCAACCCCTCTCCCTGCCGGGCACAGCAGATGCCCTCTCCCTGCGCGACAGGCGCATCTTCCCCGCGCTGAAATGCGCTGCTTTCCCCCTCCCCCGCTGGAGCGCGCACAGTCGACCCACCTCCCCACCAGGGGACAACCCGCGTTTCTGCAACCACCCCATCCAGCGTCGAACAGGAAAAAGGAGGCCCACCAAAGGCCGCCAAAAAGGGAGGGCGGAGAGGAGTGCCGCCCGTCCCAATGTGCACCGGTGCGCGGGGGACAACTGGATTGCCAGCGCCCCACGGCCCGCAAATGGGACCCCCCGCGTCCGCCGCAGCGCAGGGCCCCGAAAAAGGGGAACCGGCAGCTACAGCGGGCTCTCCCTCCCCGCCGGGCATGGCGATTGCCTCGGCAGTCCTCCCCGACCAGGGGATAGAACTCGTTTTATCGGCCCCCTGTCCAGCGGCGAGCGGGAAAAGGCGGCCCACTAGGGGCCGCCAAAGGGGGACTTGTACAGAGGCCCGCCGCCCGCCCAGGTATGCACCCGGTGTGCGGGGCGCAGCAGAAATTCCAGTGCCTTGGAAGCCCGCGGCGGCTTCCCCCCCGGCCATCGCGCCCGGGGTCCAAAGAGGGGGGGAGCAGTGGCTGCAGCAGGGCCACGCTGTGAAAAACAGCGGGTTCCGGCCCCTCCATCCCCTCGCCGCCGCTCCCCTCCGCACGCCGATCCAGGCGAAGGGGCCCTTCAAAAAGCCGGCGCGCAGCGGGGACCCCTTGTCAGTCGGTCTGCCGTTCCTCTTTCATGGCCCGGTAGCCGATGAGGACGGTCCACACGTAGGCGCAGGTCTTGGGGATCATCAACATCCCGATGGCGGGCACGGCATCGGCCCACAAAACCACCGGAATGTAAAAGCCAAAGCTCAAGACGATGGTCAGCCACATCCAGCGAAACGCCCTGTCCCCCGCCTCTTTTGCGCTGCAATAAAACAGCGCGATGACGAGGAGACCCAGCGCTGCGAAGGGGATATTGCGGTAGATCCCCCAGGACAGGGGGGCCGAGGCGCTCAGCCACCCGTTTTGCGGGAACAGGCAGAGGGCGATCCGCGCCCCGGCCAGGAGGTAGACGGCGGCCGTCGTTCCCCTTCTTCCCACAATGCGGTAGCGGTTGCGCCAGACGTAGTAGAGAAGGACGTAAAAGACGGTCATGGTGATGGAGGTCACCCATTTCCCGACCCCCAGGGCCGCGGTAAATTGGTCGAGCCCCGCGGTGCAGAGGGCAATCATGCGGGGCACAAGGTGAAATGAATCCCCCGCCCCCAGCACAATGGCCATGACGCCAAACAGTCGGTACTGCTTCTCTCCCCCGCTCTTGATTGCCATGGCGATTCCCACAGTCACGACCAGGGTCAGATACACCACATCAAAAATCGTCTCAACAATTGCCTGCAAAATACCTCTTCCTTTCGGCTTTAAAAATTCTATTTCAAGAGCAGTTCGCTCTCAAACAGCGTCAAAAGGGCGCGCTCCCCTGCACAGCCCCGGCGGAGACCGGCGGCGGGGTCTTCCCCCTCAAATGCCGCCTGCCCTCATTGTGAACACCGTTCATGTTGGCCCTCAAAAAATCCCCGCTGTACCGGGGAACTTTTGCGTCAGTAAATGGCCCGTCTGATCACTTCCAGCGCGGCCGCCTGCCCGTCGCTCTCCCGCAGCAGGGCCGCCAGGATCATGGAGAAAACCAGCTCCACGAACTGGTCGCGGGTGAAGGTCTCGTCAAAGGCGTCGGGGCGCACCTGTCTATCGCCCTCCAAAACTGCCTTCAGGTGCTCCTGCATGTGCCGCCAGGTCTGGGCCATCAGCTGCTTGGCCTCGGCCTTTTCCTCCCCCAAAAAATGCATGGCGTGCAGCGCGAAAAAGCCGGGATAGGTCTGGTTGCCCCAGACGATCCGCCCGTAGATCCAGCGGATGCAGGACAAAAAGCCATCAAAGCCCTCCCCCTGTTTTGGAAGCCGGAAAATATCGCCCCAGATGCTCTCAACGGTCGCGGCCACCAGACCGGACTTGGAGCCAAAGTAGTTGTAGACCGAGCCGACAGATATGCCGCAGGCGGCGGCCACCGAGCGAATGTTGAGGGCCGTCCAGCCCTTTTTCATGATCGATTCTCTGCTGACAGCCAAAATGGCCTCTCTGGAAGTCACCGCCGGATGCACTTCACCACCTCCAATATGAACAATGTTCATTATAGAGAACTGCTCCCCCTTTGTCAAGGGGCTGCCCCCCTCTCTTTTCGCCGTCGCCTCCCCATTCCGGCCGGCGCTGCCTCCAAACGCGTCGGCGCGCAGCCGCGCGACAGCCCCCTCCATCCGCTGCGCCGGCAGCAGGCGGCGAATGGGGGCCACAGCTGCTGGGAGAGGGCCCTCCCCCCACCGCGAGACGGCCGGAGGGACACCCCTCCCCTTCACTCCGCCCCGCTTTTCAAGTTCGCGCCACCCCTCCCAACCGGGGTCCGGCGCAAGCGGCCGCCCGCTGCGCGGCGACAAAAAATCCCTCCCGGTTCGCCCGAGAGGGATCGCTTCTAGTCTTCGCTCTTCAAAATTTCCGCCGCCTCTTCCACCGGCACCTCGATGACCTCGGCCTCCTTGTGGCGCTTGTTCATCTCGCGGTTGTGGTGGTCGCCGACCCCCAGCGGGGTGAGGATGAGCTTGTCGATGACCGGCACACAGGCGCTGATCCCAGGGCCGGTGAGGACAAAGGCGATGATGGTGCCCACGCTGACCACCCCGCCCATCAGGAATCCGGCGATGATGTAGCAGCCGTCCAGGGCGATCTTCATAAAGCGGTACTGAAAGGTCGGGTGCTTGTCCATGATGCGAAAGAGGATGGAGTCGGTGTTGCCGAACCCAAAGCGGAGGGAGACCACCAGCGCCAGCCCCAGGATCATGAAGACAAGGCCCAGGGCGATGTAGGCGCTGCGCACCCAGAGGTTGTTGTGCTCGGCGACAAAGCTGCGCATAAAGGGCTCGTAGAGGCCCAGGGCAACCGAGAAGAAGATGGAGTTGATGACCGTCCCCACGTTGATGTACTTGAAGGCAAAGAGGATGGCCACCACCAGGGTGACGTTGTTGTTGATGGTCGAGGCCATGCCGATGCCGAAGTGGAAGGTGTGGTCCAGCCCGTCCAGCCAGACGGAGATGGGGTCGCTGCCCAGGCCGCTGCAGATAAACAGCCCCACGCCGAAGGCCGAGACCGCCGCCGCGATAAACATCAAAATCGTCTTGACCAGCACCTGTTTGACGGTCATATTCCCCAGTTTGTCATTGTAAAGCTGTTTGAGCCACATCTTGTTTTACCCCTCCAAAAATCCCAGTTCTCATCACAGGCCGTTATTCCTCATAATAGCAGTGAAGGTTTCACAAGTCAACAAAAATTGCCCGGCAAACGGTCTGGGACGGCACTTTTTTCTCCCCGCGTCCCCGAAAAAAGCGGCTTCCCTTTCCCCTTGCAAAAAGCGCTCTTTTGTCAAATCGTTTTTCCCTCTTCCCTGCCCTCCACCTCCAAAAACAAAAAAGAAAGCGCTTTCCTTTTTGTTTGCGGGGTACTATAATAACAAGCAGATTGCCACCATCACCAGAGAGATAGGAGCGATGCACTTTGAGAAAGACAAAAATCATCTGCACCCTGGGCCCGGCCACTGACCGGGAGGGCGTATTGGAAAATATGATCAAGGCCGGGATGGACGTGGCCCGGGTCAACTTCTCCCACGGCAGCCACGAGGAGCACGCCAAGCGGCTCGAAAAGCTGGTGGCCCTGCGGGAGCTGCTCAACCTGCCCATCGCCACCATGCTGGACACCCGCGGCCCCGAGGTGCGCACCAAGTGCTTCAAATCCGGGCCGGTCAATTTGAAAAAGGGGCAGAACTTCGTCCTCACCACCCGGGAGGTGGAGGGGGACGAGAACATCGTCTCGGTCACCTACCAGGGGCTGCCGGGGGATCTAAAGCCGGGCGACACCGTCCTCGTCGACGACGGCAAGGTGGAGCTGCGGGTCCTCTCCACCGACGCCACCGACATCGCCTGCGCCGTGCAGAACGACGGCCCGGTGGGCGACCACAAGGGCATCAACCTCCCCGGCGTCAGTCTGCGCATGCCCTATATGTCTGAACAGGACGCCGACGACATCGAGTTCGGCATCCGCGCCGGGTTCGACTTCATCGCCGCCTCCTTTGTCCGCTCGGCCGACGACGTGCTGCAAATCCGCAAGCTGCTGGACAAACACCGCTGCAAGAGCATCAAGATCATCTCCAAGATCGAGAATGCCGAGGGGGTCGCCAACATCGACGACATCCTGCGGGTGTCCGACGGCATCATGGTGGCCCGGGGCGACATGGGGGTCGAGATCCCCCTGGAGGAGATCCCGGTCATCCAAAAGATGCTCATCAAAAAGTGCTACAACGCGGGCAAACAGGTCATCACCGCCACCCAGATGCTCGACTCGATGATGCAAAACCCCCGCCCCACCCGCGCCGAGGCCACCGACGTGGCCAACGCCATTTACGACGGCACCAGCGCCATCATGCTCTCGGGGGAGACCGCCGCCGGCCACTACCCGGTGGAGGCGGTCAAGACCATGGCCCGCATCGCCTGCCGGGCGGAGGAGGACATCCGCTACGACAACCGCTTCCGCGCCCGGGCCATCTCCGACAAGCTCAACATCACCGACGCCATCTCCCACGCGGCCTGCACCTCGGCCTACGATTTGGAGGCCAAGGCCATCATCGTGGTCACCAACTCCGGCACCACCGCCCGGATGGTCAGCAAGTACCGCTCCTCCATCCCGGTGATCGGCTGCTCGGTCACCGGCACCGTCTGCCGGCAGATGAACCTCTCCTGGGGGGTCACCCCCCTGCTGCTGCCCGAGTGCGACGACCTGGACGACCTCTTTGAGCTGGCGGTGGAGGCCGCCAAGGGCGCCGGGCTTGTGCGCGACGGCGACCTGGTGGTCATCACCGCCGGCACCCCGCTGCGCCAGTCGGGCACCACCAACCTGCTCAAGGTGCACATCGTGGGCGACGTGCTGATCTCCGGCAAGGGCATCAGCGACGGCAAGGTGGTGGGCAACCTCTGCGTCTGCAAGGACGAGGACGAGGCCCTGCAGAAGTTCAAACAGGACGACATCCTGGTCATCCCCGAGACCTCCCCCAAAATCCTCCACCTGCTGAAGATGGCCTCCGGCATCATCACCGAGGAGAAGTTCGACGACTGCTACACCGGCATCGTCGGCTCGGCGCTGGACATCCCCGTCCTCATCGACGCCGCGGGCTGCACCGAGACCCTCAAGAGCGGCACCACCGTCAAGCTGGACGCCACCAAGGGCATCGTCTCCTCCAGCACCCTGGAGAGCTCCCTCAACCGGGAGGAGTGACCGGCCATCCGCCAATAAAAGGGAGCGGGCTGTCTTATGGCAAGACAGCCCGCTCTCTTTTCGTCTAGCCGCCGATTTCCACGCAGGAGAGATACCGAAAACCGCCGTCCTCCGCGACCCGGGCCGTCAACCTCTTTTTGCCCTGGGGCGTGCCGTCCTGGCTCTTAAAAATGGAGAACTCGATGTCGATGGTGTCCCCCCGGATGTCGAAGCGGTCCAGGGCGGTCACATACTGCTCGGTCTTGTCGTAGGGGAGGATGGCATAGGCCCCTCTTGCCGGCAGGTAGGAAAACGCCGCCCTCGTCTGCTCCGCCGTCATCCCAAAGCGCTGGGCAGTATAGGCCTCCACCTCCTCCTGGGAAAAGAGGTAGCCGTAGGGCTCCTGGCCGTAGAGCCCCTCGCCGTACTTCTCCCCTTCCGGCTCCCGGCCGGCGTCGGGGTACTGGGGGTAGTAAAAGCTCCAGGCGAGCACCTCGTCCGCCTCCAACTGCTCGGGCGAGGTCCAGTCCCCCTGCAGGCCGCAGAGCATCCGGCCGTAGGGCGCCAAGTAGGTGGCCTCCACCCACTCGGCGCTGACTTTCTCGGGGAACACCTTGGCGCGCAGGGCCTCTCCCTCCGGCGTGCCGGAAGGGGGCGGTTCGCACCCCGCCAGGAGAAGGGCGGCCGCCAACAGCACCCCGCCCATCGCTCTCAAGTGTCTCATTGTCGTCCCTCCTTGCAAAGTCGTCGGGTCCGTCATCCTTTCCAATTTCAGTATACCGGATCCCCCCTTTCCTGTCCCGGACGGCGGGCCGATTTTAACCCTTTTGACACCATTTTTTACCCTTTTGTAAGGTCTGTGTAAAGTCCCCGTTATCGTCCCATCCTCAAAGCTGATGGATGTTGTCAAAGAAAACCCGACCCTGTGCACACCCCCTTGTCGATTTTACACAAACATCTCCTGTTTTTTACATTCCGATTGCCGCCCCTGTGGGCCGATGCTATATTGATGGTGCCATCTCAACGGCCGGTTTTCCCCCAAAAAAGAGAAAACCCGATTTCGATGATCCGCCAAAGGAGGCCCTTTTTATGACCGTCTCCCTCTCCGCCTTTTTGCAGCAGCTCGTCACCAGTCCGCCCCTGCTCATCACCGTCCTGCTCACCCTGGGGGTCATTCTGGTCAACGGCTGGACCGACGCCCCCAACGCCATCGCCACCTGCGTCTCCACCCGCTCCATCAAACCCCGCCACGCCATCTGGATGGCGGCCGCCTTCAACTTTTTGGGGGTGCTGGTGATGACCGCCCTCAACGCCACCGTGGCCCAGACCATCTACAAGATGGTGGACTTTGGCGGCGACCCCCACCAGGCCCTCATCGCCCTCTGCGCCGCCCTCTTTGCCATCGTCACCTGGGCGACGGCGGCCTGGGCCTTCGGCATCCCCACCAGCGAGAGCCACGCCCTCATCGCCGGGCTCTCGGGAGCGGCCATCGCCCTACACGGCGGGCTGTCGGGGATCAACGGCGGCGAGTGGGTCAAGGTCCTCTACGGGCTGGTCCTCTCCACCCTGCTGGGCTTTGCCCTGGGGTGGCTGTGCACCAAGGCCATCGAGCTTCTCTTCCGCCGCGCCGACCGCCAGAAGACCCTGGGGCCCTTTCGCTGGGCCCAAATCGGCGGCGGGGCCGCCATGGCCTTTATGCACGGCGCGCAGGACGGGCAGAAGTTCATGGGCATCTTCATGCTGGGCATCTTTTTGGCCGGCGGCCAGGGGGACGCGCAGAGCTTTCAGATCCCCCTCTGGATGATGGTCCTCTGCTCCCTGGTGATGGCGCTGGGCACCTCCATCGGCGGGATGCGGATCATCAAGGCCGTGGGGATGGACATGGTCAAGCTGGAAAAATACCAGGGCTTTGCTGCCGACCTGGCCGGCGCGGGCTGCCTGCTCGTCTCCTCCCTGACCGGGGTGCCGGTGAGCACCACCCACACCAAGACCACCGCCATCATGGGGGTGGGGGCCGCCAAGCGGCTCTCCTCGGTCAACTGGGGGGTCGTCAAGGAGATGCTCCTCACCTGGGTGCTCACCTTCCCCGGCTGCGGCCTCATCGGCTACCTGATGGCCAAGCTCTTTATCTGGATCTTCTAACCGCGCCGCCGCGCGCAACCAAAAAGGAGGGACTTTCCATGGCCCACAAGAGAGAAAACGACTACTTTGAACTGCTCTGCCACCAGGTGGCCCACTGCACCGAGGCCGCCGGGCTGCTGCAGGCCATCCTCGCCGACTTTGACCCCGACGCGCTGCAGGACCAGCTGGCCTCGCTCCACCAGGTGGAGCACCGGGCCGACTTGGTCAAGCACGAGATGATGGAGAAACTCCTCCACGAGTTCATCACCCCCATCGAGCGGGAGGACATCACCGCCCTGGCGCAGGAGATCGACAACGTCACCGACAACATCGAAGAGGTCGCCCTGCGCGCCTACATGTACAACATCTCCGCCGTCCTCCCCCAGGCGGTGCGCTTCGGCGAGCTCATCGGCCGCTGCTGCCAGGCCCTGGAAGAGGCCATGGAGGAGTTCCGGCACTTCCGCAAGTCCCCCACCCTCTACCAAAAGATCGTCGCCGTCAACGAGTTGGAGGGGGAGGGCGACCAGCTCTACACCCAGGCGGTGCGCTCGCTCTACACCCAGGCGGCCGAACCGGCCGCCCTGCTGGCCTGGAGCGCGCTCTACGACCAGATGGAGAGCTGCTGCGACGCCTGCGAACACGTGGCGGACATCGTCGAGACGGTGGTCATGAAAAACAGCTGACTTGCCCCCACGGCCAAAAAAGGGCCCCGGCGCCAAATGCGCCGGGGCCCTTTTGTCCTTTTCGTCTCCGTCAGCCCTCTTCGGGCCGCCAGCCCTTGCAGACATCCACCCACTTTTCCGCTTTGGCCAGCGAAAAGAGGTCGTCGCACCCCAGTTCGATGGCCGAATTGCTGCTGCCGCAGGCGGGAAAGACCGTCTCGAAGCGCCGCAGGGACTCGTCCAGGCAGACCAGGATGTCCTCCCGCGCCAGGGCGAAGGGGCAGACCCCGCCCACCGCGTGGCCGGTCAACTCCTCCACCGCGTCGGGGGCGAGCATCTTGGCCTTGCAGCCAAAGGTGTCCTTAAAGCGGCGGTTGTCCACCTTGGCGTCCCCCGCCGCGACGATGAGGAGGGCGCTCTCCCCCCAGACAAAGGACAGGGTCTTGGCGATCCGCGCCGGAATGGTGCCCACCGCCTTGGCCGCCAGCTCCACCGTGGCGCTGGAAACCGGGAACTCCAAAATCTCCCCCTCCCGCCCCAGGGCGGTCAGGTATGCTCGCACTGCCTCAATAGCCATCTCGCAACAACTCCTCTTCTCTTCTTCTCTTCTCGGGCGGCCGGGCCGCCCCTACTCTGCCAGCAGCCGCGCCCGCAGGGCGCCGATCTCGCCGCCGGTCAGGCCGATGGCACGCAGGTACCGCTCGGCTCCCCCCTGGCGGCGCAGTTCCGCCAGGGCCATCTCCATGTTTTCCGGTGCGGAGGAGAAGGCCCCCTCCGGAATGCCGCCGGGGGCCAACTTCTCCAGCGCGGCCCGCTGCTTGGCGAAGAAGGGGGCCATGTTGGCCTCGCTGGCGGCATAGTCGGCGACGATGACCGCCTCCTCCACCCCCGCCAGGGAGAGCAGGAGCATGGAGAGGACGCCGGTGCGGTCCTTCCCGGCGGTGCAGTGGTAGAGGACGCAGCCCTCGCGGCAGCCGGCCATCAGCGAGAGGGCCCGGGCGAGGGAGGGCTGGCTGTCCCGCAGCAGCGAGACGTAGAGCGCCCCCATGGAGTCGGGCAGCCCGGCGGTCTCCCCCGCCGCCAGGCTGGATTGGAGGTTGTCCAGCAGCGGCACCTCCTCACAGCGGATGTCCCGGTACCCCCGCAGGCTGCTGGGGGCGCGCCGGCACTCCTCCCCCGAGCGCAGGTCGATGGAGAGGCGCACCCCGTACCGGTACAGCGCCTCCAGGTCCCCCTCCCCCAGCCCGGCGGGCTGGTCGCTGCGCAGAAAGCGCCCGGCGCAAACAGCGCCCGGACCCGCCGGGTAGCCGCCCAGATCGCGGGTGTTGTAAGTCCCCTGCAGCGGCAGGGGGGCATTGGCCGAAATGAGAGCCATCTTCACTTCTCCCCTCTTTTGTATCTGCTCAAAAACCGCGGCGTGCACTTTTGCCCGCCATGGCTTTTCATTATACACCATTTTCTCGCCTTTCGCAGCCATTCCCCGAAAAAAGGGCGGCCGCGCTTTGGCGGTGGCGGGGCGGGGCGGAACGGCGGCCGGGCAAACTCCATAGTGTGAAACGGGACGGCGGAGAGCCGCCCTCTACTCTCAACAGACAAGGAGACAACTGCAATGTACCAAAACGATCTCCACGCCAAGGGCTGCGGCTCTTGCGGCGGCGACTGCGGGGGCGGCTGCACCGGCGAAACCGGCGGCAGATGCCCCCAGCAGCCCGCGATGGGCTATGTTCCCGACCAATCTTTCTCCAAGCTGTACACCCCCTCCACCGCGCTCTGCCGCGGCACCCTCTTCGGCGCCCTCGACAAGCCGTTTTCCGGAAAGGGGTGCCACTGCGATGAATAGAGAAAAAGAAAAGCTGATGAAGGTCATTCGGGAGAGCGACTTCGCCATCCAGGAATGCGCCCTCTACCTGGACACCCACCCCCGCGACAGCGCCGCGCTGCGCCTCTACGGCGACCAGCAGGCCCTGCGCAAAAAGGCGGTAGACGCCTACGAGCAAGCATTCGGCCCGCTCACCACTGCCGGCAACCAGTTTTCCAGCTGGCGCTGGATCGATGACCCGTGGCCCTGGGATTTGGAGGACTGACCGATGTGGACTTATGAGAAAAAGCTGCAATTTCCTGTGCAGATCAAAACGCCCAACCCGGCGATGGCCAAGGTCATCATCACCCAGCTGGGCGGCCCTGACGGCGAACTGGCCGCCAGCATGCGCTATCTCAACCAGCGCTACTCCATGCCCTATAAAGAGTGCAAGGGCATCCTCACCGACGTGGGGACAGAGGAGCTGGCCCACGCCGAGATGATCGGCTCCATCGTCCACCAGCTGACCCGCTGCCTCTCCATGGAGGAGATCAAGGAGGCGGGCTTTGACGCCTACTTTGTGGACCACACCACCGGCGTCTACCCCCAAGCGGCCGCCGGTTTCCCCTTCACCACGGCGGTGCTGCAGTCCAAGGGCGACGCCCTCACCGACCTCTTTGAGGACCTGGCCGCCGAGCAGAAGGCCCGCACCACCTACGACAACCTGCTGCGCCTGGTGGACGACCCCGACGTCATCGCCCCGCTGAAATTTCTGCGGGAGCGCGAGGTGGTCCACTTCCAGCGCTTTGGCGACGCGCTGCGGGTGGTGCAGGACAACCTGGACTGCCGCAACTTCTACGCCATGAACCCCGAGTTCGACAAATAGCTTTTCAGCCTCCTCCTCTCTCTCTCGCCCGCGCCGCGGCCCTCCGCCCGGCGCGGGCTTTTTTTGTCAAAAAGCCCCCTGTTTTAAATTTGACAAAAGGGGTTGTCCCATCCGGTCAACGTGCTATAATGGGAGCCAAGCCGGCCCGACCAGCGCCGCGCGAGAAGGGGGGACGCCGCTTGCATCCCACATTTTTTGCCCTGCCAAAAAGCCGGCAGATGCAGATCGTCAACGCCGCCATGGAGGTCTTTTCCCAGGGCGATTACCGCCACTGCGTCACCGACGACATCGCCGCCCGGGCGGGCATCTCCAAGGGGCTCCTCTTTCACTATTTTGAAAACAAGTTGGGGCTCTATCTCTACCTCTACCGGTACGCCCTGGACCTGGTGACCGAGCGGCTGCGCGCCCCCGCCATCGCCCAGGAGCGCGACTTCTTCGACCTGCTGGAGAGGGCGACACTGGAAAAGCTGGCCCTGATGAGGGAGCACCCCTCCCTGTTCGCCTTCTTCTTTCAGTCCCGGGTGGAGAAGGACGAGGCCGTCCTGCGGGCCCTGGAGACCGTGTGGGACCCCCTCATCGACCAGAGCGCCGGGCAGATCCTCGCCCAGACCGACTGGAGCCGCTTTCGCGACGACGTGGACCCCAAGCTGGTTTTGGATCTGGTGCTCTGGAGCGCGGAGGGGTTTTCCAAACTGCACGGCGAGCTTCGCTCGGGTGATTTGGAGGAGCTGAGCCGAGAGTACCTGCGGGCCCTGGATTTGATGCGCCGCCACTTCTACAAGCCCGAGTGGCTGGAGCCGCGGCAAAAGGAGCAGTGAGATGAACACCATTGAAATCGACAGGCTGACCAAGGACTACGGCCGGGGGCGCGGGGTCTTCGACCTCACCTTCTCGGTGGCACAGGGCGAGGCCTTTGGCTTTTTGGGGCCCAACGGTGCCGGAAAGACCACCACCATCCGCCACCTGATGGGCTTTAGCCGGCCCCAGTCCGGCTCCTGCCGCATCGGCGGGCTGGACTGTCTCACCCAGTCCCCCAGGATCCAAAAGGACCTGGGCTACATCCCCGGGGAGATCGCCCTCCCCGACGAGATGACCGGGCTGGAATTCCTCCGCTTTCTCGCCCGCTACCGGGGGGTGTCCGACTTCTCCCGCGCCGAGGCGCTGATGGCGCGCTTCGAGCTCGACCCCCGGGGGCGCATCCGCCGGATGTCCAAGGGGATGAAGCAGAAAGTCGGCATCGTCTGCGCCTTCATGCACGACCCGGCGGTGCTGGTGCTCGACGAGCCCACCAGCGGCCTCGACCCGCTGATGCAAAACCGCTTCATCGAGCTGGTGCTGGAGGAGAAGGCCCGGGGCAAGACCATCCTCCTCTCCTCCCACATGTTTGAAGAGGTGGAGCGCACCTGCGACCGGGTGGGCATCCTCCGCCAGGGAAAGCTGGCCGCGGTGGAGGGGGTCGACCGGCTCAAGGCCGACCGCCGCCGCACCTACGTGGTCTCCTTTGAAAGCGAGGGGGAGGCCGCCGCCTTTGCCGCCGACGCGCCCGGGGTCAAGGGCGCCCGGGGGCGGCGGGTGACGGTGGAGGTGGCCGGCCCCTTCGGGCCCTTTACCGCCGCCCTGGCCCGCCACCCGGTGACCGGGCTGGAAGAGGTCCGCCTGACGCTGGAGGAACTCTTCCTCCACTACTACGGGGAGGGAAAGTAATGCGCCTGTCACTGTTTCGGGAGGGGCACCGCTCCAGTTGGAAGCTGCTGGTCATCTTCGCCGCGGTGCTCTCCCTCTACATCTCCATGATCACCACCATGTTCGACCCCGAGATGGGGAACATCCTCCAACAGCTCTCCGACTCCATGCCCCAGCTGATGGCCATGGTGGGGATGCAAAATCCCGGCACCACCCTGGTCAGCTTCCTCTCCACCTACCTCTACGGCATGCTGCTGCTCGCCTTTCCCCTGGTGTACGAGGCCATCACCGCCAACCGGCTGGTGGCCCGCCAGGTGGAGCGGGGCTCCATGGCCTACCTGTTGGCCGCCCCCTCCTCCCGCACACAGGTGGCCCTCACCCAGGCCTCGGTCCTCCTCACCGGAACCGCCCTGCTCATCGGCTACTGCACCGGCCTGGGCATCCTCTGCGCCCACCTCTTCTTCCCCGGCGAGCTGGACGTGAGCGCCTTTCTCCTCCTCAACGCCGGGCTCCTCCTCCTCCACTTCGCCGTCAGCGGCATCTGCTTTTTTGCCTCCTGCCTCTGCAACGAGGGGCGGACCGCCTCCCTCCTGGGGGCGGGCGTCCCGGTCCTCTTTTTGCTGATGCAGATGCTCTCCAACATGGGCGGCAAGCTGGAAAACCTCAAGTACGCCAACCTCTTCACCCTCTTTGACCCCGCCGGCCTCATCGCCGGCGAATCCTCGGCCCTCTGGGGGCTGCCGGTGCTGGCGGCGCTGGGCGCCCTCCTCTACGGGCTGGGCGTCTGGGTCTTCTCCCGGCGGGACCTGCCCCTCTGATTGGGCGCGCCCGCTCCGGGGCACCCTTTGGGGGAGGAGGCGAGGGCGATGAAACCACCCGTCTACCGCTTTGAGGCGGTCATCCAAAAGGTGGAGGGGCTCGACGGCGCCTATGTGGAGATCCCCTTTGACGTAAAGGCGGCCTTCGGCAGGCTGCGGGTGCCGGTGCACGCCACCTTTGACGGCTATCCCTATCAGGGGAGCCTGGTGCGCATGGGCGCGCCCGGGCACATTTTGGGGCTGCGAAAGGACATCCGCGCCGCCATCGGCAAGCAGCCGGGGGACCGGGTGACGGTCGCCCTGTGGGAGCGCATCCCCCCCGAGCGCCCAACCAAATAGCCGCCCACCGGGGGCCGCGCAGAGGGCAGAAGCCGCCTGCGCGGCCCCCTTTTGTCCCCCTTTTTCCAGAAAATAACCAGCTCTATTTGGTTGATTTCTCCATTTTTCCCCAGTATACTGGAGACAGAAGAACAAGACGAGGCCCCTTCCAGGGGCCCCGCCTTCTTTGTATCTCGCCCGTCCACCCCTTTTGTAAAGGAGGTCTGCCATGACGACAAACGCCCTCTTGCTGGCGGCGCTGGCCCTGGCCATCGCCCTCTGCGCCCTCTGCACCAAGCTGTCCCACCGGCTGGGCATCCCCGCCCTGGCCCTCTTCTCCCTCATCGGGATGCTCTTCGGCTCAGACGGGATCCTGGGCATCCCCTTTGCCGACGCCGCCATGGCCGAACAGCTCTGCTCCCTCGCCCTGGTTCCCATCCTCTTCTACGGCGGCTTCGGCACCAACTGGAAGACCGCCCGCCCGGTGGCGGGGCGGGCCATCCTCCTCTCCAGTGCCGGGGTCTTTCTCACTTCCGCCCTCACCGGCCTCTTCTGCCACCTGGCCCTGGGGATGAGCTGGTGGGAGGGGATGCTCATGGGCTCGGTGGTGGGCTCCACCGACGCCACCTCGGTCTTTTCGGTCCTGCGCTCCCACAAGTTGAATTGCAAAGGGGGGCTGGCCCCCCTGTTGGAGGTGGAGAGCGGCAGCAACGACCCCTTCGCCTACATCCTCACGGTGGCCATCCTCTCCCTCAAGGGGGGCGAGGGCTCCCTCGCCGGGCTCTTCTTGGCACAGGTGGGGGGCGGGGTCCTCTGCGGGTTCGCCCTGGGGGCGGCGGCGGTCTTTCTCATGAAGCGGCTGCGCTTTGAGAGCGAGGGCTGGCAGCCCATCTTCACCCTGGCGCTGGCCCTGCTCATCTACGCCCTCACCGGCCTTCTGGGGGGCAACGGCTACCTGGCCGTCTACATCGCCGGCATCCTGCTGGGCAACGCCCCTATCCCCCACAAGCGGCCCCTGGTCCACTTCTTCGACGGGGCGACCTCTCTGCTGCAAATCGCCATCTTCTTCACCCTGGGGCTGCTCTCCTTCCCCAGCGGGCTGCCACGGGTCCTCCCCGCCGGGCTGGCCATCTCCCTCTTCCTGGCCCTCGTCGCCCGGCCGGCGGCAGTCTTTCTGCTGCTGGCTCCCTTTCACATGCCCTGGCGGCAGAAGCTCCTCCTCTGCGTCGCCGGGCTGCGGGGGGCGGCGGCCATCGTCTTCTCCCTGGTGGTGGCGGCCGGCGCCCCGGGGCTGGAGCGGGACATCTTTCACATCATCTTTGTGGTGGCCCTCTCCTCGGTGACGGTGCAGGGGGCGCTGATCCCCTGGGCCGCCAAAAAGCTGGATCTGGTGGACCCCGACGGCACGGTGCTGGAGACCTTTACCGACTACCAGGAGACCGGCGCCGCCCGCTTGGTGCAGCTGCCGGCGGGGGCACTGCTGCAGGGCGCGCCCCGCTTTGTGGCCGATCTCCCCCTCCCCGAAGGGGTGCTGATCGTGGAGATCCTCCGCGCTGGGGAGACGGTGGTCCCCAGCGGCGGCACCCTGGTCAAAGAGGGGGACACCCTCACCCTCTGCGGGGAGGAGGAGAGCCTCTCCGCCCTCCTCTCGCCGGAGATACAGAGCTGATGTTTCGCCGGCTGCAAAAGGGGAGCGGCGCTGGATTTTTCC
>NZ_JBQHTP010000024.1:0-49099 GCF_052065655.1 Bittarella sp. HCP28S3_D9
CCCCCCCCCCCGCCCCCCCCCCCCCCCCCCCCCCCCCCCCCCCCCCGCTCCTGCAAAAAAAGGCCCCTGGCCGATAGTGGCCAGGGCCCTCTCTGTTTTTTTGATCGTCGCCTACTTGCGGATGCCCAGCTCTTTGATGATGGCGCGGTACCGCTCCACATCGACCTTGGTCAGGTACTTGAGCAGGTTGCGGCGCTTGCCGACCATCTTCAGCAGACCCCGGCGGGAGTGGTGGTCGTGGGGGTGCTCTTTCAGGTGCTCGCTCAGGTGGTTGATGCGGGCGGTCAGAAGGGCGATCTGCACCTCCGGCGAGCCGGTGTCTTTCTCATTGACGCGGTATTTGGCGATGAGTTCCTGTTTGTTTTCCATGTCTTTCACCTCATTGTAAAATTTGCGCCGCAAAACTTCGCAGTGGGCAGGTGAACTCCCCGTTTCGGGGCATGCCCCCAGAGCCAAGTAATGGGTCACACAGTTGTTAGGATACCACAAACCAGGGCTGTTGTAAAGCAAAAATCCAATCTTTTCCCGGCGTTCGCCGGCGGGGAACGGCCCCCTCCTCCCCCTCCAAAAAAGGGAGGGGGAGGGGCGTTGCCAAGGGCCCGCCCCTCTGCTATAATGGGGGCAGAAGCAGTTTCTTCCGGCCGGGCGGCCGGACCCTAGAGATAGGTATGATCGACATCATACCTGTCTTTTTTTATCCCCCCGCCGGCGGGGGGACAGAGAAAACCGCCCCGCCCCCCCTTTTGCGCTGGGGGACGGAGGCGACCGCAGGGCCGAACGGCGGCCCACATCACCTTTTGATCGGGGAGGGCGAAAAGATGGAAAAAATCGTCGTCGTGGACGGGCACAACCTGCTGTTTCGGATGTACTATGGGATCCCCGCCTCTATTTTAAACAGGGAGGGGCGGGAAATCAAGGGGCTGGTGGGCTTTTTGGGGAGCCTGAAGAAGCTGGCCGAGCAGTTTGACCCCTGCGCCCTGGCCGTCGTCTTTGACAGCGAGACCAGTTGGGCGGGCAATCTGGCCATCGACAGCGGCTACAAGGCCAACCGCCGCGACTGCGCCGACGTGCCGGAGGGGGAGAACCCCTTTGCCCAACTGCCCCTCATCAAAAAGGCGCTGGACTACCTGGACATCCCCCACCGGGAGGCGGAGGGGGTGGAGGCCGACGACTTCATCGCCTCCCTCGTGGCGCGGGAGGGGGCAGCCGGGCGAGCCTGCACCGTCGTCTCCACCGACTCCGACTTCATTCAACTGGTGGACGGGCGCACCACCCTCTACGTTCCCCGGGGGAAAAACAGCGTCCTCTTCGACTGCCGGCGGGTGAGGGAGCGGTTTCAGATCGCGCCCGGGGAGTACGTCCTCTACAAGGCCCTGGTGGGGGACAAGAGCGACAACATCGAGGGGGTGCGGGGGATCGGCCCCAAGACCGCGGCGGCCATTCTGCACAGCGGGGGGATCGCCCCGTACATCGCCGCCCAGCCCGCCTCCAAAACGGCGGGCATCCTGCGGGAAAACCGGGACAAAATTGCCCAGAACGAGCGGCTGATCGCCCTTGACCGGACACTCGACACCGGGGCGCTGGTGCCGCGGCGGCCGAGCCCCGCCCTGCGCGAGCGCAAGACCTACGAAATCATCGCCGCCATCGGCGAACGGTAGGCCCGGCACTTTTTTGCCCCAAAAGTGCCGCCGCCCCTGTACAGGGGGGAAACTCTCTGCTATGCTGGAGAAAAGAAAACGGAAAGGCGGCGCTTGCCATGCGTCTGATCGACATCTCCCACGAACTGCTCTCGGCCCCCCTCTACCCGGGCGACCCGCCGGCCGAGACCCGCCAGACCCTCAGCCGGGCGCGAGGGGACGACTGCAACTGCACCCAAATCACCACCTCGGTGCACAAGGGCACCCACACCGACGCCCCCTGCCACTTCACCGACTCGCCGGTCTCCATCGCCGACATGCCGCTGGAGCACTACATCGGCGAATGCCTGGTGGTCAGCTATCCCGGCCAGACTGTGGGCGACACCTGGCTGCGGGAGCTGGACACCCAGGGCTGCTCCATCCTCCTCGTCAAGGGGTTTGCCTTTTTCAGCGAGAACGCCGGCCCCATCCTCCGGGAGAAGGGGATCATCACCCTGGGCACCGACGCCCTCTCGGTGGGCCCGGTGGGCGGGGAGAAACCGCCCCACCAGAGCATCCTCGGCGAGGGGATCGCCATCATCGAGACCCTCAAGCTGGAGGGGGTCGAGCCGGGGCGCTACTTCCTCTCGGCCGCCCCCGTCAAGATCGCCGGCAGCGACGGCGCGCCGGTGCGGGCCGTTCTGATCGCCCCCTGACCCGCCCGGACAATACGATTTGTTGTTTTTATAAAAATAATACAGGCAGGCGTATCATCCGCCTGCCTGTATTTTTATTTTGCAGCTTTGACACCCAGCCTCTCCCCGGTTTGACCGGAGGAGCGCAAACGGGCTTTGGCAGAAGCCCCTCCTGAAAGAATGGGCGCCGAAGAGGCAAAAAGCGATTTGAAGGGGGGTAAACGGCGCGAAACGGCGTCCCACCGGGGGCGATGGGGGCAATGGGGGGCGGGGCGATGCCAACATCCCGGCGCCCCTCTCTGGGGCAAAGGCCGGAGCACGCCCTTTTCGGCCGGCAGATACCGCCCGTTGCCCTGGCGAGGTCCACCTCTCAGCCGTTTTGGGCGAAGTAGTCCCGGGCGCTCTGCACGTCCCGGGCAATCTGTTCCCGCAGCGCCTCCACCGAGGCGAACTTCTGTTCCCCCCGCAGAAAGTGGAGCAGCTCCACCCGTATCTCGGCCCCGTACAGGTCACCGGAAAAGCCCAGCAGGTTGGTCTCGGCCACCGGCCACTCGCTCCCCACCGTGGGCTTGACCCCCACATTGGTCACCGAGGGCCACCAGCGCCCGGCCGCCCGGGTGCGGGAGACATAGACCCCGAAGCGGGGCTGCACCATCCCCTCCTGCAGTCGCTGGTTGACGGTGGGGAACTGGAGGGTGCGGCCCAGGTGGTTGCCCTGGCCCACGCTCCCCTCTACAGCGAAGGGGTAGCCCAGCAGCCGGCCCGCCTCCTCCACCTCGCCCTGGGCGATGAGGGCGCGGATGCGGGTGGAGGAGACCTCCCGCCCCGCCAGCCGGAACTCGGGCACCACCTCCACGGCGATGCCCAGGGGGGCGCAGAGGCACTTGAGGGCGGCGGCGTCCCCCGCCCCGCCCCGGCCAAAGCGAAAGTCGTAGCCGCAGGTCACCGCCCGGGCCCGCAGCCGCAGGTGGATCACCTCGGCCACGAACTGCTCGGGCTCCATCTGGCGAAAGCTGGCGAAGTGGGGGGTGAGCACCAGCTCCACCCCGGCGCCCGCCAGCAGCCGCTCCTTGGCCGCCTCGGTGAGCAGCTGCCCCTGCAGGGCCCGCTCCCCCTTGCGGCCCCCCTCGGCCACAAAGGTGAAGACCGCCGGGCGCAGCCCCTTCTCCCGGGGGGTGCCCACCGCCCGGGAAATCACCTCCATGAGGCCCCGGTGCACCCCGTCAAAGTACCCCAGCGCCACCGAGGTCTGCTGCAAACTGCAAAAGTCCAGTGTTGCCGCCACTTCCATCGGCTATCTCCCCCCTAAAAACAGGCGTTTGATCCGCAGTTGTCCCCCGTCTTGCAGGGCGACCCCCAAAAAGCCGTCCGGCCCAAAGACCCGGTACTCGCCGGGCTGCGGGCTGCCCACCTGCTCGGCCCGCAGCCGCACCCCGTTGGCAAAGAGGCGGGCAAAGTGGGCCGAGAGGGAGAGCGCCGGCAGGTGGGCGAAGGCCGTCTCCACCGGCAGCAAAAGGGAGGCCAGCTCCTCCCGCTTGGCCTGGGCCTCTTCCAGGGTGATGCATTCTTTCAGGGTGTAGGGGCCGGAGCGGGTGCGCACCAAGTCGGTGAGCACCGCGCCGCAGCCCAGGGCCTCGCCCAGGTCGCTCACCAACGAGCGCACATAGGTGCCCTTGCTGCAGAGGATGCGCAGGGTGTAGCTGTCCCCCTCGCCGTCCAGCAGCTCCAGCTCCTCTATGGTGATCCGGCGGGGCTTGCGCTCCACCTCGATGCCCTGGCGGGCCAGGTCGTAGAGCCGCCGCCCCCCCACCGACACCGCCGAGTACATGGGGGGCAGCTGCTCCTGCTCCCCCGTGAAGCGGGGCAGCAGGGCCAGCACCTCCGCCCGCCCCACCCGCACCGGCCGGGTCTCCAGCAGGGTGCCGGTGCGGTCCAGGGTGTCGGTGGTCCGGCCCAGCAAAAAGGTGGCCCGGTACTCTTTTTTCTGGCCGGGCACCATGTCCACCGCCCGGGTGGCCGCGCCGAAGTAGAGGGGCAGCACCCCGGTGGCCATGGGGTCCAGCGTCCCCCCGTGGCCGATCTTCTTGCAGCGGGCGATCCCCCGCATCTTGGCGATCACGTCAAAGGAGGTGAACCCCTCCGGCTTGTTGACGCACAAAATCCCGTCCATCTAGTGCAAAAACTCCTTTGCCAGTTGGTGGATGGTCTCCACCGCCTCGTCCGCCGTGCCGCGGACGGTGCAGCCCGCGGCGCGGATGTGGCCGCCGCCCCCCAGCCGGGCCGCCAGGGCCGAGGCGTCCACATAGCGGGAGGTGCGCACGCTCACTTTAAAGAAGCCGGGTTCCCGCTCCCGCAGGGTGACCCCGATCTCCACCCCCTCCACCTGGCGGGGCAGGGCGGTCAGCCCGTCAAAGTCGGCCGGGCCGGCCCCGGCCTCGGCGATGGTCGCCAGGTCCATCACCGCCACGGCCAGCCGTCCGCCGCAGAAATAGCGGATCGAGCGGATCAGGGCGCTCTCGGCCGCCAAGCGCCCCTGGGATTTGGTGTCGAAGATCGCCCGGTTGATTTCGGCCGCGTCGGCCCCCCACTCCATCAGCTCGGCGGCGATGCGGTGGGTGCGGGGGGTGGTGTTTTGGTATTTGAAGCAGCCGCTGTCGGTGGCGATGCCGGTGTAGAGGCAGTCGGCCAGGTGGGGGTCGGGCGCCAGCCCCCACTCCTTTGCCAGGGCGAAGATGACCTCGGCGGTGCCGGCGGCCTCCCGGTCCAAAAGCAGCCGGCGGGCGTACCCGGTGTTGGAGATGTGGTGGTCGATGCAGAGGTCCACCGAATCGCCGTACTGCGCGCAGAGGCGGCCCATCAGCTTGGCGTCGGCGATGTCCACCGCCACCACCAGGGCGGGGTCGAACGGCTCCTCCCTGTACCCCCGCAGGAGGGGTTTGAACAGCTCCGGTATCTCGTCCGGGCAGAGCACACGGGCCCGCACCCCCAGCTTTTTCAGGCAGAAGTACAGCCCGTACCCGCTGCCCAGGGTGTCCCCGTCCGGGCTCTGGTGGCAGAGGATCAGCACGTCCTTTGCCCCCTTGAGCAGGTCTGCCGCCCCTTTTACCGTCATCTCCATCTCCAACGTCTCCCCCTTTGATAGGGCCCCTCCTCGGGGCCGGTTTTGGGCGCGCCGACGAGGAAGGGCCGCCCCGCCTGTGCGGGGCGGCCCCTAGGTCTCGCCGGAACACCTCTGTCAATCGGACTCGGTCTGGTCCTTCTGCCGGTTCTGCCGGTCCTTTTCCCGGATGTCGTCCAGCTTTTTGAAGATCTCGCTGCTGTAAGCGATGGAGTCGTCGGCCACGAACCGGAATTCCGGGGTCCGGCGCAGCCGCAGGCGGTTGCCGATCTCCCGGCGGATATAGCCGGCCGCGCTCTCAAAGCCCTTGACGGCCTCCCTCGCGTCCTCGATCCCGTCGAGGGACGAGACGTACACCGTGGCGTAGGACAGGTCGCTGGTCACCTCTGCCTTGACGATGGAGATGACCCCGTGCTTGATGCGCGGGTCTTTGAGGACCCGGATGATGTCCACCAGTTCCTTCTTCACATCTTCAGAGATGCGGTTTACCCGAAAGGATGACATGGTTTCCCCTCCCTATCCCCGGCCGCCCGGTTGGGGGCGGCCGGGGCAGATTGCGGCGCGGGTCGCGCCCCTATTAGTCTTCTCTGTATTCCTCCATCATATAAGCCTCGAAGAAGTCGCCTTCCTTGATGTCGTTGAACTTCTGCAGGCTCATGCCGCACTCGTAGCCCTGGGCCACCTCTTTGACGTCGTCTTTAAAGCGCTTGAGGCTGGCCAGCTCGTCGTCGGCAATGATGATGCCGTCCCGGACCACCCGGATCTTGGCGCCCCGGAGGATCTTGCCCTCGGTCACGTAGCAGCCGGCCACCGCGCCCACGTTGGAGATGCGGTAGACCTGACGGATCTCGGCCCGGCCCAAGTCCACCTCGCGGATCTTGGGGGCCAACATCCCCTTCATGGCCGACTCCACGTCCTCGATGGCGTCGTAGATGACCCGGTAGAGCCGCAGGTCGACCCCGGCCTCTTCCGCCCGGTTCCTGGCCAGGGGGTCGGGGCGGACGTTGAAGCCGACGATGATGGCGGAGGAGGCCTCGGCCAGCATCACGTCCGACTCGGTGATGGCGCCCACCGCGCCGTGGATGACCCGCACCTTGACCTCGTCGTTGGAGAGCTTCTCCAGCGACTGGCGCACGGCCTCCACCGAGCCCTGCACGTCGGCCTTGACGATGATGGAGAGCTCTTTGGACTCGCCCTGCTCGATCTGGCTGAACAGGTTTTCCAGGGTGACCTTCTGGTAGGAGTTGAACTGCTCCTGCTTCTGCTGGTAGCGGCGCTTCTCCACCAGCTCACGGGCCAGCTTCTCGTTCTCGACGGCGTTGAAGTCGTCGCCCGCGGCGGGCACCTCGGCCAGGCCGGTGATCTCCACCGGGGTGGCGGGGCCGGCCTCTTCCAGGCGGCGGCCGTTCTCGTCGGTCATGGCCCGCACACGGCCCACGGCGGTGCCGGCGATCACCACGTCGCCCCGGTGCAGGGTGCCGTTTTGCACCAGCACGGTGGCCACCGGGCCGCGGCCCTTGTCCAGCTTGGCCTCGATGACGGCGCCCTTGGCCATCCGGTTGGGGTTGGCCTTGAGCTCCTTGACGTCGGCGGTCAGCTGCACCATCTCCAGCAGGGTGTCGATGCCCTGTTTGGTGGTGGCCGAGACAGGCACGCAGATCACGTCGCCGCCCCACTCCTCGGGCACCAGCTCGTACTCGGTGAGCTCCTGCATCACCCGGTCGGGGTTTGCCTCGGGCTTATCCATCTTGTTGATGGCGACGATGATCGAGACCCCGGCGGCCTTGGCGTGGTTGATGGCCTCCACCGTCTGGGGCATGATGCCGTCGTCGGCGGCCACCACCAGGATGGCGATGTCGGTCATCAGGGCGCCGCGGGCGCGCATGGCGGTGAACGCCTCGTGCCCGGGGGTGTCGAGGAAGGTGATCTCCCCGTCGCCCACCTTCACCTTGTAGGCGCCGATGTGCTGGGTGATGCCGCCGGCCTCGGTGGAGGTGACGCTGGCGTGGCGGATGGCGTCGAGCAGGCTGGTCTTGCCGTGGTCGACGTGGCCCATGACCACCACGATGGGGCTGCGGGTGACCAGGTCTTCGTCCTTGTCCTCCTCCTCTTCAAAGAGGCGCTCCTCGATGGTGACCACCACTTCCTTCTCGGGGGCGCAGCCCAGCTCGCTGGCCACCAAAAAGGCGGTGTCGTAGTCGACGGTGTCGCTGATGGAGGCCATGACCCCCAGCCCCATCAGCTTTTTGATGACGTTGGCGGCGGTCATCTTCATCCGCGCGGCCAGCTCGCCCACGGTGATCTCGTCGGGGATGAGCACCTTCAGCGGGGTCTTTTTGATGTTCTCCATCCGCAGCCGCTGCAGCCGCTGGGCCTCGGTCTCCACCTTCTTGCCGCCGCGGAAGCCGCCCCGCCGTCCCCGGCTGGTGAACTTCTGCTTGGTGACGGCGTTCTTGGTCTTGGGGGTCTGGGGGGCGATGCGGTCGTACTTCTCGTTGAATTTGTCCAGGTTGACGTCCACCGTCCGGGTGTCCACGTGCCGCAGGGTCTTGGCCTGTTTGGCGATCTCCTCGGCGGCCTTCTCGGCCTCGGGGTCCTGCACCACCGGCAGCTTGACCGTCTGCAGTTTCTCCTTGGGCTTTTTGGGCTTGGCCGCCTTCTGGGGCCGGGCCTTGGGCGCCTCTTTCGCGACGGGCTTTTTCTCCAGGTAACTGTCCAGGTTGGGCAGCTGGTTGCGCTCGGTCAGCTTTTCAAAGAGGTAGCTGAGCTGCTCGTCATCCAGGGCGCTCATGTGCTTTTTGGTCAGGTCGGCCTTCCCCTCCATAATCTCCATCAAGTCCTTGCTGGGCAGGCCCATATCCTTGGCCAATTCGTGGATGCGATGCTGTTTAATCATATACACAGTCCTCCTCGTTCGTACAGGTCAACAGGTTTTGTATGCTGGCGGCAAAGGAATCGTCGTCCACGCTGAGGACGGTGTACTCCTTGCCCATTCTCTTTGAAAGGTCCCCGCGGCCGACGGGCAGGTCTCTGCAGGAGACCCCTTCCCTGCCGCAAAAAAACCGAACTTCCTTGGCGGTTTTGGGGGAGCAGTCGGCAGCCAGCAGACAAAGCCGGCTCGCTTTGCGCACCAGCGCCTCTTTGGCGCTGTCAAAACCCATGGACAGTTTTCCCGCCTTTCGGCAGAGGGACAACATATTCAGCAGTTTCTCTCTACTCTCCATGGGCTTCTATCTCCGAGAGCAGGGTTTCATAGACGTCCTCCGGGATGGGCGCGCTCAGCGCCCGCTCCAGCCGCTTGGCCTTTTGGGCCTTTTTCAGGCAGCCGGCGCTGGGACAGAGGTAGACCCCCCGCCCGGGCTTTTTGCCCGTGGTGTCCAGGGAGACCTCCCCCTCTTTGTTGCGCACCACCCGAATCAGTTCCCGCTTGGGCTTCTGTTCGCCGCAGCCGGCGCACATCCGCATGGGGACCCGCTTTTGAACCATCTCTCTTCACCCTTCTCTGCTCAAAAAAACACGCGTTTGCCCGCCTGCGCGGGCCCTTGCCGGCAAACGGGGGGATCAGCCCTCTTCGCCGCTGTCCTGGGCGGGGGCCGGGGTCTCGTCTTCGTCCTCGCCGTAGAATCCGCTCTCGGGGCGGATGTCGATCTTCCAGCCGGTCAGCTTGGCCGACAGGCGGGCGTTCTGCCCCTTGTTGCCGATGGCCAGGGAGAGCTGTCCGTCGGGCACCGAGACCCGGCAGGTCCGCTGCTCCTCGTCCAAGATCTCCACCCCGACCACCTGGGCCGGGCTCAGCGCCTCGCTGATGAAGGCCACCGGGTCCTCGTTCCAGCGGACGATGTCGATCTTCTCGCCCCCCAGCTCGGCGACGATGGCCGCCACCCGGGAGCCCTTGGGGCCGATGCAGGCGCCCACCGGGTCCACGTCGGGGTTCTTGCTCCAGACGGCCATCTTGGTGCGGCTGCCCGCCTCGCGGGAGACCGCCTTGATCTCCACCGTGCCGTCGTAGATCTCGGGCACCTCCATCTCGAACAGGCGCTTGACCAGGCCGGGGTGGGTGCGGGAGATCATGATCTTGGGCCCGCGGTCGGTGGCCAACACGTCCACCACGTAGACCTTGACCCGCTCGCCCTCGTGGAGGACTTCCCCCTCCACCTGCTCGGAGCGGACCAGCACCGCCTCGTTCTTGCCCAAATCGACGGTGACAAAGCCCTTGAGGGGGTCCACCCGCAGCACGGTGGCGGTGATGACCTCGTGCTCCTTCTCCTGCATGTCGCGGACCATCAGCCCCCGCTCCGCCTCGCGGATGCCCTGGCGGATGACGTGCTTGGCCGTCTGGGCGGCGATGCGGCCGAACTCCTTGGTCTTGAGTTTGATTTGGATGGTGTCGCCGATCTTGGCGCTCTTTTTATAGGACTGGGCCTGTTCCAGGGTGAGTTCGGCGGTCTCGTCCTCCACCTCTTCCACCACGGTCTTGACCAGGTAAACGTCGAATTTGCACTTTTCGGCGTCGATGTCCACCAGCACGTTGTCGCCGCAGTTGTAGTCCTTCTTCACGGCAATCACCACGGCGGCCTCGATCTTCTCCAGCAGGTAGTCGGCGGGAATGCCCCGCTCCTTCTCCAGCAGGGCCAGCGCTTCAAAAAATTCGGTGTTCATCTTTTCTCCATTCCTCCGTCCTCATCTTCACTGTCGGCAAACGCCTCTTCGGTGTCCACGGCGTTGACCTTGGCCGTCTGGGCCAGGTCGATCTCCACCGTGCCGCCGCCTTCCAGCGCCAGGGTCAGCAGGGCCCCTTCCTTCTTCACCAGTTCCCCCACCAGCTCCTTGCAGCCGTCCAGCGGGCGGATCATGGTCACCCGGACGGGCTCGCCCAGGTAGCGGGCAAAGTGCTCATCCCGGGTGAGCGCGCGCTCGATGCCCGGGGAGGAGACCTCCAAAAAGTAGCTCTCGGGGATGGGGTCGGCCTCGTCCAGCAGGTCACTGACCCGGCGGCTCACCGCCTCGCAGGTGTTGAGGTCGATCCCCTCGGGGCGGTCGATGACCACCCGCAGGAACCAGTCCGACCCCTCTTTGAGATAGAGGACGTCCCAGAGTTCCACCCCCAGCTCCTGGCAGATGGGCTGGACCAGCTCGCGCACCAGGTTGGCGGTCTTGCCGCCGGAAGTTCGTTTTGCCACAGCAGTGCCTCCCTTATTTTCTGTGGAGGGGGACCCGCCTGGGCCCCATAAAAATGAAAGAGCGGGAAACCCCACTCTTTCAACCTCACTTATAAAACCTTACTGTGTTATTCACTATACCACATCCCCCGCCCCATTGCAAGGGGCTTTGGGGCAAAAAGCGGGGTAAACATCCCTTTTTTGGGGTGTTTGCCACTCCCAAATGCCGCTTTTTCCCCCGCTGGGGTCAGCCCTCGATCTGGCGGCCCAAAAAGGCGGCGCCGGCCACCGTCAGCTTGCACTCGGCCTCGGTGGCCGAGGCGGTGCCATCGCCCTGCAGCAGCACCGCGTAGCCCACCACGTCCCCGTTGCTGAGGATGGGGGAGGCCGTCTGGGCCTGGCGCTCCAACCCCTCCACCGGGCGCAGCACCTCGCCGCCCTTCTCCCAGAGGTAGTTTTTGCGGCCCTCCCCCAGCTGTTCCAGGGCCGGGGCCACCCGGCGGTCGAGCACCTCCTTCTTGGAGATGCCGCCGGCGGCGATCACCCCGTCGGTGTCGCAGATCAGGGCCGGCAGCCCGGTGGTCTTGGCCAACACCTCGGCGCAGACGGCGGAGAAGGTGGACATCTCCCCCATGGGGGAATACTTCTTAAAGATGACCTCCCCCCCGTTGTCGGTGTATATCTCCAGGGGGTCGCCCTCCCGGATGCGCAGGGTCCGGCGGATCTCCTTCGGGATCACCACCCGCCCCAAATCGTCGATTCTCCTCACAATTCCCGTTGCCTTCATCTGGCTTTTCCTCCCATGTCAAAACTGGCGTTATCCGCGGCGCCTCCTGGCGTCTGCGGGAAATTTCACATTGCTAGTATTTGCACGGCAGGTTATTTTATGCCAAAATCCCTTCCTCGCGCAGACGAAAGCAGGCCATTTTTTCCGGCGAAAAAACGGCCTGCTCTCCCAATCGAACAGTTATGCAAAAATCATGGGCGCCACCACCCCGGCCAGCACCACCGAGGCCACGCTCACGGTGGTCACCCCGGCGATGAGCATTTTGGGCAGCACGTAGTCGGTGAGGCGCTGCACCTCCTGCTCGGTGTAGTCGCCGCCGTCGGTGACCCCCTGGACGACCTCCATGGCCACCGTGTAGGTGATGGGGTAGCCGAACATGCAGGAGAAGCCCGCCGCGATGGAGAGGGCGGGGCTCCACTTGAATATCTTCCCCACCACCACCGAGAAGACGGCGATGCCCAGCGCCGAGATCAGCAGCATCCCAAAGACCGGCACCAAGATGCTGGCAAACTGGGAGAAGGACATGGTCAAAAAGCTGACCGAGCAGTAGGCGTAGGTGGCCAGCAGGATCACCCCGTCGCCCCCCGCTTTGGCGAGGGCGTTTTTGTCCACCACGCCGGTGGCTGAGGCCAGCGCCCCGAAGAGGAGGTAGACGATGGTGGCGTTGAGGCCGGTGGCCGAGGCGGCCAGTTCGGCCAACCCCGCCACCAGGGCCAGGCGGGCAAAGTGGGCGAAGGGGCTGTCCAGGCCCTTGGGGGTCTTGGGGAGGAAGTGGAGGTCGATGCGGCGGCCGCCCTCCTCGGCAGCCCGCTTCAGGTTGCCCTCAGAAGCGTACTTGGTGGCCGCCTTCTTTAGGCAGAAGGAGGAGATGGGCAGGCCGACGATCACCTGCAGGGCGTTGACTGCCGCCACGTAGGAGGCCACGTCGGGCCGGCCGGCGGCGGTGGCCGCGTCGCTGGTGATGATGGTGGCCACCACCCCGCCGGAGACCGGGGGCAGCGCCGAGAGGGCCAGTTCCCGGCCAAAGATGAGCTGGCCCAGGGTGAAGCCCAGCACCAGAATGCCGATCACCGCCGCCAGGGCCACCAGGATGGTCCTCCACTCCTTTTTCAGCTCGTTGAGGTCCAGGGTGGAGCCCAGGTTGGTGAGGATCAGCCCCATGCCAAAGGTGGGGATGATGGCGTTGAGGCCAGAGGTGTCCATCAAGTCGGCGGGCAGCACCTTGAGCACGCCGCCGAAGAGCACGAAGAGCACGATGGCGACGATGAAGGCGGAGATGATGCCCTTGGTTTTGCGGGCCACCAGGTCGCCCAGGGCAAAGACAATGGCGACCACGGCAAAGGCCAGAATGGGGGTAAAGGTCATGGTTGTTCAGTCCTCCTCAAAAATTGGTTTCGGGTGTCTGTGGGCGGGCGTTTTTCCCCGCCATCGAAACACCGGCAAGACCCCGGCGGCGCGGCTGTTCATCCCTCTCTCCCCCTTCTCACGGGCCTTGCGCGGCCCGACTCGACAGATGCGGTGGCGACGGTCCTTTGCCGGGCAAGAGCGCACTTGCGGCCCCCTTTTGCGGCCGCCCCCTCGATTTCCACGGCAATAAAAAATCCCCTGTCCCAGCAATTTCTGCTGGGACAGGGGAATCACTCTCCTGCGGTACCACCCAAATTGGCGTCTAAGCGCCCACTCGCTCCGCACACCACCATGTGCGCTCCCTTGGTAACGGGTGGAGGTCCCGTCGGGCACTACTCGGCCGTCCGCCTTTCGTCCCGCCCTCATGAGTCCATTCAGTCCGGCGCCTTGCCCGCTGCGCTCTCACCGCCCGCAGCTCTCTGGAAGGGAGCACTCCGCACCTACTCTTCTCAATCAACGGTTTTCTGGAATATGGTGTCATTCTACTCCGCCCCCGCCGTCTTGTCAAGGGGGAAAATCGTCCTCTTTGGCGCTCGCCGCTCGGTGGGGCGGAACGGGCAGGCACTGCCTCCAGGAGCGCCGGGTTGCACTGCAGGGGTCTGGGGGAGCACGAGCGGCTGCGCCGGTCAGGCCCTGCGTCAAAGCCACCCCATAAGGGTCGGAAGGCCGGCCTACGGGTCTCTTCCCCTTCCCCTGCCGCCCAAATTGCGCCGGACAGGGGCCGCTGCGGCGAAGGGAAAAAAGCGGTCACCCGCCCCTCACTGCGCCGGCTCCGGGGAGAAACTGCCCCGAACACCCCGAGGGCCCGCCAGAGCGGGCCTGCAACTGGATGGGGCGGGGAAGGTGTTTTCCACCAAACGCCTCTCGACTGTAGGGCAGTGGGATGAGGCGGCCAAAAGGAAGACGACCCTTAGGCCGCCCCGGCGCATCGGCACCGCGCCGCTTCCTCCGCGCCCCGACCCAATGCGGCCAGAGGGCACCTACAATAGAAGGTGCGGGGGAGTGGATTTTCCAGTGCGCTGTTGGATTTACGAGGGGTGCGGAACTGTCTCCTCCTTTTCGGGAATGCTCACCCCATCGGACACATGGTAAAGGGGGGCGTAGCTACCTTGCTCTCCAAGACCGCCCAAATTGTGCCCGCATCACACTGTCCCCCCATACCCCGACTTAATGCAATCGGGGCGCGCCTGTAAAAAATGCGCTGGATGGGACTTTCCCGGCGCACTGCCGGATTGAAATTTGTAGAAAAGGATGGAACCGTCTCCTCCTGCCCAATACGCCCGACCTGTCGGGTGCACGGTAGAAGGGGCGGGACCGTCTCTCCGGAGCCGTCCGCGTCATGTCAACACTGCGCCGTCCCCTACGCCCCGACTTGATGCGACCGGGGCACACCCACAAAAAAGCGTACTGGGGGAGGATCTCCCGGCGCGCCGTTTGATTTGGACTTATGAGAGGGGCAAGGTCGTTCCCCCTACTTGAAAATGTTTCCCCTGTCAGGCGCACAGTGGGGAGGAGACGTGATTGCCCCGCTCTCCAGGGCCGTTCACACTGTGCCCACACCCCGCCGTCTCCCTATGCCCCGACTTGATGCGACCGGGGCACACTCACAATATCGGGATGAGATTTTCCCGGTGCGCTGTTTGATTTGAATTTACGAGAAAAGGCGAAACCTTTTCCTCCTGCCCGGAAACACCACCCCAACGGATACACAGTAGGGAGGGGACATAGTTGTCTTGCCCTCCAGAGCTATCTGCACTTCCTCCCGGTTCGATACAGTTAGAACGCCCCTATAAAACGCATCGAGGAGAAGGACTTCCCCAGCACTCTTGAATTTACGAGAGGCACAAAACCGTCTCCCCCTGTCCGGAAACGCTCCCCCGTCGGGCGCACAGTGGGGAGGAGAGGAGACATGGCCGCCCCGCCCTCCAAGGCCGTTCACACTGTGCCCACACCCCGCCGTCCCCCTATGCTCCGACTTGATGCGACCGGGGCACGCCTACAAAAAACGCGCCGGGGAAGTCCTTCCCTGGCGCGCTGTTTGATTTGAATTTACGAGAGGGGCGGGACCGTCTCCTCCTGCCCGGAGACGCTCACCCCGTCGGGTGTGCAGTAGAGGGGGGACGTGGCCGTCTTGCCCTCCAGGGCCGCCCGCACCGCGTCGGCCACCTCCTGGCGGGAGGTGCCGGCCGCCACGGTGAGTTCCCCCACCTTGGTGCCGTTGGGCACGCCGGTCTCCCCCACGTCCACGTAGAGCCGGTCGGCCTTCAGGGCCCGGTAGTCCACCCCGTTTACCTGTTCGGCCAACATCCAGGGGCTGGCCGGGTAGTAAAGGCTCAACTCGGCCCCCGACTCCTTGGCGCTCTGGGCGATCCCATTGAGGGAGGCCTGCAGCGCCTGCTGGGCGGTAGTGCCGCCGGAGAGGCCATAGCCCGCGTCCTTCAGGAAGGCGGCCACCGGATAGGTGGCGTCGGCGAGAATGATCTCCTTGACCCCCTTCTGCCCCAGTTCGGCGCACAGGGCCTTCAGGTAGGTCTGGGCGCTTTGGGCATTGGGGTTGAGCCAGGGTTTGCCCCCGGCCTTAGCGGTGTTGTCCAGCCAGAGGACCCCTGCCTGGTTTTTGTAGAGGACCGCCGCGGTCTTGTCGTAGCGGGAGACCAGGGGGTCTTTAAAGGCCGACAGCTGGGCCGCCACCTCGATCCCCTTTTCCGAAAAGATGCTGACCACCCGGTCCAGATCGATGCCGCCGGCCGCCACTGCCCCGGCCGCCTGGGCGGTGGCCACCCCGGTGTTGTAGTGCACCAGCCCTTCGCTGTCCTTGAGGGGGAGCACCGCCCGGGTGACACCGGCGGCCTCCAGCCGCTGGGCGGTCTCGGCGATCTTGGCCTCGTCGGCGAGGTCGCTCAGGGAGACCCTGGCGTAGACGGGGGTCTTCTCCTCCTGGGGCGGCGCCTCCTCCTCGCCGGTCTGGCCCGGGTCCTGCGCCGGTTGAGAGGTGGGGGGCTTCTCCCCGGTATAGACGCCGTTTAGGAAGTTGACCAGGGGACGGTAGGCGGCAAAGCCCACAAAGGCGAGCACCACCAACACTGCGCCCCAAATGGCGATATTTCGGATCAGGTTTCGGTTGCTGCTGCGGTAGATCTTGTCGTAGCGCTTGATTTTGTATCGCTTCGCCATCCGCCTGACTCCCTCCTTTTTGCCCGCTGTTCGGGCGCTGTGATCAGCCGTGATAAGTATACACCATTTTTTTGACGAGGTGTGCAAAATGCAAAAGGGTTTAAAAAAATTTCATAAATTGGCCGTCTGCCGGCCCCATTTCGCCCTTTTCCCCTAAAAACTCAGCTGGTAGCCGGTGAACCCATAGATGCAGAGGCTGAGGATGCCGATGTAGAGCAGCGTCACCGGCAATCCCTGAAAGGAGGCGGGGACACTGCGGTTTTTCAGCTTTCTCTGCCCCTCGGCCACGATGAGGGTGGCCAGGGTGTAGCCCGCGCCGCTGCCCAAACAGAAGCCGACGGTCTGGGGCAGGGAGAACACCTGCCCGGAGCAGAGCATCAGGGTGCCCAGCACGGCGCTGTTGAAAGTGGCCAGGTGAAAGTGGGGGCGCACCTTGGTCTGCCACTTGACAAAGCGGGGGATGCGGATGCGGCGGGCGATCCCCGACAGGGCAAAATAGACCGCCACCATGCATAGGATGAACAGGAGCGGCTTGTAGATGTAGGCGTTGACGTCCTGCTGCAGGGGGAAACTCACCAGATAGGTGAGCAGCGAGGTGAGGGTGACCGAGAGGGTGGTCAGGCAGCCAAAGGTGACCATGGCCCCCATGTCGTCCACCAGCAGCAGCGTCCGCTCCACCCCCAGGGCGCGGGAGAAGAGGGCGTTTTCCGCAAAGATGGCCAAAATGACCGAAACCAGCATGTTTGCTGCGACCTGTGCCATGGCTTACTTCCCCTCCTTTTTGTTGATCCAGTGGCGGAAGCTGTTGTTGAGAAAGCGAAAGCCCGCCGCCAGCACGGCGATGAGGAAGAACCCGAAGAAGGGCAGGGCGATGGAGCGGGAGACCGGCACCACCCCTTTGAGGGTGACGCCCCAGAGCCGCCCGTAGGCCAACACCTCCCGCAGGGCGCCCACCACGCAGACCACCAGGGTAAAGCCCAACCAGGTGCAAAAGAGGTCCAAAAAGGTGTAGCGGTCCACCCCGAAATGGGTGTAAGAGCTGCACTTGGTCACCACGATCGAATCCACGATCAGGATGGGCAGGTAGATGCCCACATTGGTGGAGACAAAGGGAAACATCTGCGACAGCCCGTAGGCCACCGGCACAAAGAGCAGGGCCCCCAACAGCGCCGTGAGGATGGTGCGGTAGACTGCGTCCACCTTTTTAAAGAGCAGGCTGCCCAGGAGGATGGTGGGCACCACCACTCCCAGAAAGCCCAGGGAGAGGATGACCCCCGCCTTGAGCGACTGGGTGGCCACGATGGCCGGCGCCAGGGCCAGCCCCTGCATCAAAATCGGGTTTTGGGAGAAGATCCCATCCACCCGGCCCAGGTCGTCCTGGTGGCGGCCGAAAAAGAGGCGGCCCCGCTCCTTCCAGGCGCGAAAGCGCCGCTTGAATTTGGTCACAGTTGCTTCACTCCTTTCCGCGCCCTCACTGGGAAATCACCCGCAGGCCGCTGTTGCGACTTTGGAACCAAGCCACCTTGCGGTCGATGAAGGCGGCCATGGCATTGGAGGCGATGGCGGCAAAACAGATCCCCATCTCAAAGGCGCCATAGTAGCGAAAGAGCATGGTGATCACCCCGAAGAGGGCCCCGTAGATCAGCCGGGACAGGGGCTGCTTGGGGGCGGTGATGGGGTCGGTCACCACAAAGAAGGCCGCGAAGACCAGGGTGCCCGAGAGCAGTTCCAGACAGGCCGCGTCCAGCCGGGTGGTGTGCAGCCGGGGGAAGAGGTAGGAAAAGAGGGCGCAGGCCCCCAGGAAGGAGACCGGCAGCCGCCAGTCGACCGCCTTTTTCACAAAGAGGTAGACCGCCCCCGAGAGGACCACCAGCGTCCCCACCGCCCCCAGAGGGCCGGGGTAGTTGCCGATGAGGAATTCCATCTTCTCCACAAAGGGCACCCCGCCGATCTTCATGGTCTTGAGGGGGGAGTCCACCAGCACCGCGCCCTTGTGCAAAATCAGCGGCACGCTGGTGAAGGGCAGGGGATAGGAAAACATCCATTCCGGCCAGAAGAGGGCCAAAAAGGCACCGCCCACCGCCGCGGGGTTGAAGATGTTGTTGCCGTAGCCGCCAAAGGCGTTTTTGGCCAGCACAATGGCCACAAAGACGCCCACCACCGCCAGCCAATAGGGGGCGCTGGCGGGGAGGAACATCACCAAAATGGCGCCGGTGACCATCCCCGAGATGTCGTGGCGGTCGAATTTTTCCTGCCGCATCCGGGCGGTGAGGGCGTCGAAGAGATAGGAGAACGCCATCGACACCGCCAGCAGGAGGAGGGGGCGAAGGCCGTAGGTGATCACATTCATGAGGAAGATGGGCAGCATTGCGATGAGCACGTCTTTGGACAGCGCATACCGCCGGTAGAGGGGGGAGGACCGATCCATGGAGGACTCCTTTCCGGTTGTGAGAAGTGGGGGGATGGGACAGCCATGACCATTGAGAGGATAGACGCCGACCGCTGGAAGATCGCCCTGGAGGCCGCCGAGTTGCGGGCCCTGCAGATCGGCGAGGGCTGGCGGCCCGAGGGGGAGCCGGCCCGGCAGGCCATCGCCCGGCTGCTGGCGCGCATTCAGCGGGCCACCGGGCTGGCCCCGCTGCGGCCGGAGGCGCTCTCGGTCGAGCTGCGCCGCCAGGGCGAGGGGGCGGAGCTCTACCTCACCGGGCTGGCGTCGGGCGCGCCGCCCCAGCTGTGGGAGTTTGCGAGCCTGTCCCACCTGGCGCAGGGGTGCGCGGCGCTGCTGCGCCAGGCCGGGCCGGGGCGCTTTGAGAGCGCCCTCTTCGCCCGCGAGGGCCGCTACCGGCTGCGGTTGGCCCCCTGCCGGGGGCAGTCGCCCCGCCCCCTCTCCCTATTGGGGGAGTTCGGGCGGCCGCTGCCGCCGGGGGGCGTGGCCGACGCCGCCACCCGGGAGCACTGGCGGCCCCTGGCCGGGCAGCAAGCAGTGGAACAGCTGGCCAGGTTGGCCTGAAAGAGAGCGGCGGCAGGCGGGGGTCACCCCGCCCGCCCCCGCTTTTTGGCGCGCGAGAGGGCGATTAGAGGGCGCTCTCGCCGGCTGCCCGCAGGGCCCGCACCGCGGCGGTGCGGTCGGGTTTGTCGAAGATGGCCGAACCGGCCACCAGCACGTTGGCGCCGGCCGCCGTCACCAGCGGCGCGGTGCCCGCGTCGATGCCGCCGTCCACCTCGATGTCCAGGGAAAGCCCCAGCTCCTCGGCCTTTTTGCGGATGGCCTCGATTTTGGGGAGCATGTCGCCCATGAACTTCTGCCCGCCGAAGCCGGGTTCCACCGTCATCACCAGCACCATGTCCAGCAGGTCCAGGTAGGGGAAGACCGCCTCGGCCGGGGTGCCGGGCTTGACCGACAGGGCCGCCTTGATGCCGTGGGACTTGATCTTGGCGATGGTCTCGCCCACGTCGCTCTCGCTCTCCACGTGGAAGGTGATCAGGTCGCTGCCGGCGGCGGCAAAGTCGTCGATGTAGCGCAGCGGCTCGGAAATCATCAGGTGCACGTCAAAAAAGAGGTCGTTTTTCGGCCGCAAGCACTTGACGATGGGCGCTCCCAGGGTCAGGTTGGGGACAAAATGGCCGTCCATCACGTCGATGTGCAGCATCTCGGCCCCGGCCTCTTTCATCTGGGCGCACTCGCTCTCCAAATTGGCAAAATCACAGGACAAGATCGAAGGTGAAATTTTCAGCAAGGTGGGTAACCCCTTTCTGCAAGTCGCATTCATACAGATATATTGTATAACAAAACCGCCCGGCCGTCAATTTTGCCGGCGCCGCGGCGCTTTCCTTTGCAATGGTCCGGGCGATGGTGTATGATAAGGGCGAATCTGTGGGGATTTCCCACGCCATTAGGGAGGAATGACACGTGCAAAGGAGACAACTGGGCAACCTCGAACTCTCCACCCCGCTGCTGGGTTTCGGCACCATGCGCCTGCCCCTGCAGGAGGACAAGAAGACGGTTGATTTTGAGCGGGTGCAGCAGATGGTGGACTGCGCCATGGAAAACGGGGTCAACTACTTCGACACCGCCTACCCCTACCACGACGGCACCTCTGAGGAAAATGTGGGCCGCGCCCTGGCCAAGTACCCCCGGGACAGCTACATCCTGGTGGACAAACTGCCCATCTGGGCCTGCAAAGAAAAAGAGGACATGCAGAAGGTCTTTGACACCCAGCTGGCGCGCTGCGGGGTCGACTACTTTGACATCTACCTGCTGCACGCCGTCAGCCACGAGAACTACGACGACGCCGAGCGGCTGGGCGCCTACGACTTCATGCGCCGGATGCAGGCCGAGGGGAAGGTCCGCCACGTGGGCTTCTCCTTCCACGACTCCCCCGCCTTTTTGCAGCGGGTCCTCGCCTCGCACCAGTGGGACGTGGCCCAGATGCAGCTCAACTACGTGGACTGGTCGCTGCAGCACGCCGACGAGCAGTACCGCCTCTTCACCGAGGCCGGCGTCCCCCTCATCGTCATGGAGCCGGTGCGCGGCAGCTTTTTGGCCAAGCTGCCCGAGGCGGCGCAGGCCCCCCTGCGCGCCTGCCAGCCCGACTGGAGCGACGCCGCTTGGGCCCTGCGCTGGGTGGCGGGCCACCCCAACGTGCGGGTCATCCTCAGCGGGATGTCCGATTTGGCGATGATGGAGGAGAACATCGCCACCCTCAAAGACGCCGCCCCCCTCGCCGAAGAGGAGGAGCGCGCCCTGGCCGAGTCCCTGGATGAGCTGAGCAAGGTCACCGCCGTCCCCTGCACCGGCTGCCGCTACTGCATGCCCTGCCCCTTTGGGGTGGACATCCCCCGCATCTTCGCCCTCTACAACGATTACAAGCGGCACCAGAACCAGTTTTTGGTCAAATCCATGTACCAGCGCTTCACCCCCGCCGAAAACCGGGCCGACCAGTGCCGGCGCTGCGGGGCCTGCATGAAGCACTGCCCCCAGCACATCGAGATCCCCGACCGACTGGCCGAGATCCACGCCGAGATCCAGGGGCTGGAATAGGGGGGTTCCCCAAAAAAAGCGGGGGGCGGCGAACATTAGCCGGCCCCCCCCATCTATCTCAACGAGGGCCCGCATGCCGGACCTCGACAGTCCCATCCTATGCCCCTTTCGGGGGGGCCGTTCGGCAAATGAGGGGAGCGCGCAGGATCTGCCCCCCCCCCTCGCCCTTTCCCCGGGCAAAAAGGGCCCCTCTCGGGGCCCTTTGCGGAGAAAAGATCGGTCAAAAAATCATTCAGCTCACCTTGGAGCGGGCGGACTGGTTGACGACGGCGTTGGGCACGTCCTCCTTGAGGGTCACCACCACCTCGAAGGTCTTGTCGGTGCCCGACTGCTGGGACCGGTAGATGGTCAGCTTCACCTCGTCGCCCGGCTTGCAGTTTTTCAGCTGCGCCTGCAGGGCCTCATAGCTCTCGGTGCTCTCGCCGTTGAACTTGCGGATGATGTCCCCCGGCTGCACGCCGGTGCCCTCCAGGCTGCTGCCCTGGTCGATGCTCTTGATGTAGAGGCCCTTGGGCAGCCCGTTGAGGCGGGAGGTGGTGTCGTTGATCTCGATGACCGTGACCCCCAATTTTACCCGGTCCTTCACGTAGCCGTTTTGGATCAGCCCGTCGATGATGGGCTTGGCCTCGTTGATGGCGATGGCAAAGCCGATGCCCTCGTACTCGGTCTTGGCGATCTTGGAGGAGTTGATCCCCACCACCTGGCCGTACATGTTCACCAGCGCCCCGCCGGAGTTGCCGGGGTTGATGGCCGCGTCGGTCTGGATGCAGTGCAGCGAGTAGCCGGTGGAGCCGCCCACTGTCCGGTTGACCGCCGAGACGATCCCCTTGGTGACGCTCCCGGCCAGGCTGGGCCCGCCCGGGTTGCCGATGGCCAGCACATCCTCGCCCACCTTCATCTGGTCGGAGTTGCCAAACTCAGCGTAGGTCAGGTTCTGGGCCTCGATCTTCACCACCGCCAGGTCGGTCTTGGTGTCCGTCCCCACCACCTTGCCGGTGTACTCCTCGTCGTTTTCCAGGGTGACGGTCAGGCCGACCGCCCCCTCCACCACGTGGGCGTTGGTGATGATGTAGCCGTCGGCGCTCATGATGATGCCCGAGCCGTAGCCACTGGCCTCCACCGTGCTCTGCTGGCTGTAGACGGCGATCCCCACCACCGCCGGTTTCACCTTGGTGGCCACCTGTTCGGTGGTCATCTTTTCGCCGCTCTTGGCATCATCGCCGTCGTCTCCGTCCTCAGGGCGGTTTTGGATGGTCACCCCCGCCTGGGAGCTGCCCCCCTGGCCGCCGGAGCCCTTCTGGGAGTTTTTGTAGAGGATGTTGGCCCCCACCAAAATGCCCGAGAGGGCCAGCACGCAGCAGAGGATGACAGCAAAGGCCACCGCCCCCCTGCCCTTTTTGGGCTTTTTGTCCGGCCGTTTGCCCCCCGGGCCGCCGGAGGATGCGTACCGGTCGGGGTCAAAGACAAAGGGCTGCGCCCCGCCCGGGCCCGCCGGCCGGTAGGGGGAGTAGGGGGACTGGCCGCCCGCCTGTGCGCCGCCGCCCGCAGGCGGGGTCTGGGGGCGATGGCCGCCCGGTTGCTGCTGCCCATAGGGCCCGGGGCCGGGAATGCTGGAGCCGCCCGGCCCGCCCGCGGGGGAAGCGCCGCCGGTCTCGTCCCGGGGCGTTTCGGGATTTTGTTGGTTATCAAACATGGAGAGGCCTCCTAATTTTGAATAGTACGCTTTTGATTGTACCAATAGGATGTGACAGAATGGTGAAATCCCTTTAAATTTTTCTGTCCCCATCCCCCGGGTCGGGGGCCTGTTGCCCCTCCGCCTCGGCGGGGATGTCTGCCAGCTGGCCATCCCGCCGGCCCTCGCCCTTGGCGGCCCGTTTGGCCCGCAGCGGTTTGGCCGCCGGCAGGGAGAAGCGGAATTCGGTGTACTCCCCCTCTTTGCTGCTGACCACGATGTCGCCGCCGTGGCGGTTGACGATGGTCTTGGCGATGTAGAGGCCCAGCCCGACCCCCTTCTTGTCCAGCCCGCGGGAGCGGTCGGTCTTGTAGAAGCGGTCAAACACCTGCTGCAGCTGCTCTTTGGGGATCCCCTCGCCGCTGTTTCGCACCGCGGTGAAGGTGTAGCCCCCCACCGTCTCAAAGCCAAAGGAGATGACGCCCCCCTCGTTGACAAACTTCACCGCGTTGTCCACCAGGTTGTAGATGACCTGGTGCACCAGGTCCCGGTCGCCCTCCACCATCACCTTGTCCACGTCCAGCCCCTCGATCTCGATGGACTTCTGCTCGATCTGCTGTTCAAAGGAGAGCAGGGCGGTGAAGATCACCTCACAGATGTTGAAGGGGACGGTGTTGAGGGTCATCTCCCCGGCCTCGATCTTGGACACGTTTAGCATGCCACTGACCAGCCGGGATAACCGCTTCACCTCGTTTGAGACCAGGCCCAGGTAGTGGTTTTGCCGCTCCGGGGGGATGGTCCCGTCCAAAATCCCGTCCACAAAGCCGCCGATGGTGGTCATGGGGGTCTTGAGCTCGTGAGAGACGTTGGCCACAAAGTTGCGCCGGGTCTGCTCCACCACCGCCAGGGAGGAGGACATGTTGTTGAGGGCCATGGCCAGCTGGCCCACCTCGTCGTCGGAGGCCACCGGCACCGTCTGCGAGAAGTCGCCCTGCCCGAAGCGGGCGGCGTAGCCGGCCATCTCCTTGAGGGGGGAGACCAGCCGCTTGGTGGTGTAGTAGATCACCGCAAAGGAGATGGCCAGCACCACCACCGCGGCGATGGCGAACATCCGCAGCACGTCCACCAAAAATTGCGAGAGCTCATCCGCCGGCGAGGCGGCAAAGACGTAGCCGATGATGTAGCCGTCGTCCCCGGTGATGGGCACGCTGACGAGGTAGTGGGGGCGCTTGTAGATCTCCCCCAGCGTCCCCATCCCCCGGTAGCCCTTGGCCGCGCTCGCCTGGGAGGACTTCTCCAGCACCTCGGCGGGCACCCGGTAGGTGGTGTGGGCGCAGCGGGTCCCCTCGGTGCAGAGGACGGTGACGCCGTTCACATCGGTCATGAAGAGGTCGGCGTCCTCCTGGGTGGAGATCAGCAGCCGGTAGCCCTGGCGCAGGGTGTCGAAGTCCAGCAGATAGGAGTTGCCGTCGCTGGTGGTCAGGCCCGAGCTGGTGCGCTCGGCCGCCCGCTGGGCGATGATCAACAGCTGGTCCTGGCGCTCGTCTTTAAAGTACTGGGCCGACAGCCCCAAAAACACCGCCCCCAGCACCACGATGCTCACCAGCACCACCGACACACAGGTAAAAAAATACCGCTTGACTATCCCGTTTCGCACCTCGGCGCCCCTTTCCCGTCCAGTCGCAAAACGGGGGCCTTCCGCCCCCGTCCGCACCGCTTTTTTTGCGCGCTAGTCTTTCACTTCAAACTTGTAGCCGACGCCCCACACCGTCTTGACCGACCACTGGGCGGAGACGCCCTCCAGCTTTTCCCGCAGCCGCTTGATGTGCACGTCCACCGTGCGGGAGTCACCGTAGTACTCAAACCCCCACACCTCGTCGAGCAGCTGGTCGCGGGTGTACACCCGGTTGGGGTTGGAGGCCAGGTGGTAGAGCAGCTCCAGCTCTTTGGGCGGGGTGTCCACGATCTTGCCGTCCACCTTCAGCTCGTACCGGGTCAGGTTGACCACCAGCTTGTCGTAGCGCACCTCTTTCACGTCGGAGGCCTGGGCGCGGGTGCCGGTGCGCCGCAGCACCGCCTTGATGCGGGCCACGATCTCCTTGGACTCAAAGGGCTTGACCACATAGTCGTCGGCCCCCAGTTCCAGCCCCAGCACCTTGTCAAAGGTCTCGCCCTTGGCGGTGAGCATGATGATGGGCACGTCGGAGGACTTGCGGATCTCCCGGCAGACCTGCCAGCCGTCGAGCTCGGGCATCATCACGTCCAGCACGATCAGGCAGGGGGCCTCCTCCTCAAAGAGTTTCAGGGCCTGTTTGCCGTCGTAGGCCACAACGGTCTGGTAGCCCTCTTTGTCGATATACAGTCGCAGCAGTTCACAGATGTTTTTGTCGTCGTCTACGACGAGAATCTTTTCCACGCGTAAATCCCCTCCGGTTTCTTTGCCGCCGGACAGCCCGCCGCCCGGCGTCTCACCTTCTATTTTCCCATTATAGCGACTGCTCGGCGCGAAAGGTGAACAGTTTCTAAATGTTTGCCGCACGGCGCGGTGAGGGCGCCTATTTACCATTTATTATAGTACGGATCGGCGAAAGAAACCATATCATTTCCCCTGTTTTTTCCCCGCCGCGGCACTTTTTCGCGCCCCTCCCCCGCGCGGCGGGGAAAAAGGGCGGCCTGCCGCCCGGCAGACCGCCCTTTTGAGGCCAAAGGCCCTATTTTTTCCCCTTCTCGGCGCGCACCAGCAGCATCATCGGCCGGCGCAGCTCGTCGGCCATCCCCGGCACCTCCATCAGGCGGGGGTCAGGGCGGGGCTCCACCACCTCTTTGATGGCAAAGCCCGCCTGCAGCAGGGTGTTTAGGTAGCTGGTGAGGGTGCGGTGGTACTTGGTGACCTCGCACCCCAAAAAGTGGGCGGTGCGCCGCCCCTCGTCAAAGTAGCGGTCCACCGGCCAGTGGCGGGGGTTGCCCGCCCCGTCGCAGCACCACTCCTGGCTGCCCTCGGCGGTGAAGACCGGGTGCTCGCAGGAGAAGACAAAGCTCCCCCCCTCTGCCAGGCAGTCGCAGACGGCGCGGCAGACCGGCGCGAAGTCCTCCACATAGTGCAGGGCCAGCGAGCTGATCACCACGTCAAAGGAGCCGGGGGCAAAGTCCATCTCCTCCATAGCCATCCGCCGGTACTGGATGCGGGGGTCGGCATTTCGCTCCCTCGCCCCGGCCAGCATCTTTTCGGACAGGTCGGTGCCCAGCACCGACGCCGCGCCCTGCTCGGCCGCGTACTTGCAGTGCCAGCCAAAGCCGCAGCCCAGATCCAGCACCCGCTTGCCCGCCAGGTCGGGCAGCATCCGCCGCAACTCGTGCCATTCGCCGGCCGCCGACAGCCCCTCCACCGAGCGGGGGAAGTGGCTGTACTGCTCAAAAAAGGCCGGGTCGTCGTAGTGGTTCTCTTTCATCTTGCAAATCTCCTCGTCTCTCTTCGCGCCCCGTCCAGCCTGCCCGCGGCGGGGCGCAAAAAAGCCGCCGGCAGGGCGCTGTCGGCGGCAACCATCTCCCGGCGGCGGGCAACACCAACAGACGGGTGCGCCTTCGCACCCGCCGGGCTGCCTGATCGCCGACGAGAGGGGAGGGCGCTTTTCAGCCCTCCGTCAAAGCTCCGAACAGCGTCTCATCGCTTTTCATCTGCGCGGAGCGGCTTTTCCTTCTCATTTCCAGGGTCCAAATGGCGCACATTCGCCGTCCCTCCCTTTCCCCTCTACCATACCCCGGCGCTCCCCCTTCTGTCAACTGCAAAAAGGGGCGGCAAATTCACACGGGGGCATTTCCACCGGGCAGGCATTTGTGCTATACTGTTAAAAGCGCCGGGCGGCGGGGGCCCTGCCCCCCAAAGCCGCCCAAATGGAATAATAGTGAGGGATCTGCACGTGAAACTGGGAATCGTGGGTCTGCCCAACGTGGGCAAAAGCACCCTTTTCAACGCCATTACAAACGCCGGGGCCGAGTCGGCCAACTACCCCTTCTGCACCATCGAGCCCAACGTGGGGATGGTGGCCGTCCCCGACAAGCGGCTGGACAAGCTCGCCGAGATGTACCAGCCCGACAAGTTCACCCCCGCCACCATCGAGTTTGTCGACATCGCCGGGCTGGTGAAGGGCGCCTCCAAGGGCGAGGGGCTGGGCAACAAGTTCCTCTCCCACATCCGCGAGGTGGACGCCATCGTCCACGTGGTGCGCTGCTTTGAGAGCGGCGACATCGTCCACGTCGACGGCAGCGTCGACCCCCTGCGGGACGTGGAGACCATCAACCTGGAGCTGATCTTCTCCGACCTCGACATCGTCGAGCGCCGCATCCAAAAGGCCCAGAAGCTGGCCAAGGGCGACAAGGCCTACGCCGCCGAGGCCCAGCTGCTGGAGCGGCTGAAGGCCCACCTGGAAGAGGGCAAGCGGGCCTCGGTCTTCCCCTGTGAGCCGGAGGAGAAGGCCCTCATCGACGCCATGGGCCTGCTCTCGGACAAGCCGGTCATCTACGTGGGCAACATGAGCGAGGACGACTTCATCGGCGACATCTCGAACAATGAGAACTACCAGAAGCTCTGCGCCCTGGCCCAGGGGGAGGGGGCCCTCTCCCTGCCCATCTGCGCCAAGATCGAGGAGGACATCGCCGACATGTCCGCCGAGGACAAGGCCCTCTTTTTGGGTGAGTTGGGGCTGGAGGAATCGGGCCTGGACCGGCTCATCAAGGTCTGTTACGAGCTGCTGGGCCTCATCTCCTACCTGACCGCCGGCAAGCCCGAGGTCCGCGCCTGGACCATCAAAAAGGGCACCAAGGCCCCCCAGGCCGCCGGCAAGATCCACACCGACTTTGAGCGGGGGTTCATCCGCGCCGAGGTGGTGGCCTTCGACGACCTCGTCGCCCAGGGCAGCATGGCCGCCTGCAAGGAAAAGGGGCTGGTCCGCTCCGAGGGGAAGGAGTACGTGATGCAGGACGGGGACGTGGTCCTCTTCCGCTTCAACGTCTGATTCTGGGCCCCATTTGACAAACCGGCAGGGCGCCGCTATAATAGACCCATTCCGCCGGCGTTCGCGCGCCGGCGACAAAACCAGACCGCTGGTGTCAAATCGCCGACGGGGAAAAAGCCCATCCAAGCGCCTTCAGAGAGCCGTGGCAGGTGTGAGCACGGCGGCGAGCGGGGTGGGGTCAGTCGCCCCCGAGAGGGCGGGTGAACGGGGTGCGCCCCCAGTAGTCCGCCACGGCAGGTCCCGTTATCGGCCGGGGATGTGTTTGCATCCCGCAGAGTTGGGCGCTCTTTGCGCCAAGTTGGGTGGTACCGCAGGAAACTTTTGTCCTGTCCCTTCACGTCACTGTGAAGGGGCGGGACTTTTTTTGCGTTTTCCGCAGGGGGACCGAATCAACAAAGGAGTGTGAAAAAACATGGACAAGAAAAAAACGGGCCGCGGCCACTTCACCGGCTCCCTGGGCTTTGTCATGGCCGCCGCGGGGTCGGCCATCGGCCTGGGCAACCTCTGGAAGTTCCCCTATGTGGCGGGCATCTCGGGGGGCGGGCTCTTCATCGTCTTCTACCTGATTTTCGCCCTGGTGCTGGGCATCCCCATCATGCTCTCCGAGATGGCGGTGGGCCGCAAGACCCAGCTCAACGCCATCGGCGCCTTTCGCAGCATCGACAAGAAGTGGTCCTTCGTGGGGGTGCTGGAGATCGCCTGCGCCTTCATCATCCTCTCCTATTACAGCGTGGTGGGGGGCTGGGTGATGAAGTACATCGGCAGCTATCTCACCGGCGCCAATGTCTCCGACGGGGCGGCGTTTGACACCTTTGTCTCCTCCCCGGTGCAGCCGGTCATCTGGCACCTGCTGTTCATGGCGGTGGCTGTAATCGTGGTCATCGGCGGGGTGCAAAAGGGGATCGAGACCTGCAGCAAATGGCTGCTCCCCCTCCTCTTCGTCCTCCTCATCGGGGTGGTGGTGCGCTCGGTGACCCTGCCCGGTTCGACGGAGGGGCTCAAGTTCCTCTTTGTCCCCGACACCGCCCTCCTCTCCGACCCCAAAGCCCTGATCGACTCCATCGTGCTGGCCATGGGGCAGGTCTTTTTCAGCCTCAGTTTGGGGTTGGGCATCGCCATCACCTACGGCAGCTACCTGAAAAAGGACACCGACATCACCAAGGACACCTGCACCGTGGTGGGGCTGGACACCCTGATGGCCCTGCTGGCGGGGATGGCCATCATGCCCGCCGTCTTCAGCTTTGGGATGGAGCCCACCGGCGGCCCCGGCCTCATCTTCAAAACCCTGCCGGCGGTCTTTGACTCCATGCCCCTGGGGCGGTTTTTCGGGCTGGCCTTCTTCTTTTTGGTCTTTATCGCCGCCCTCACCAGCGCCATCGCCCTGTTGGAGGTGGTCGCCTCCTTTTTCATCGACACCTTCCACTGGCGCCGCCGCACCGCCACCCTGGTGATGGGCGGGCTGATGGCCCTCATCGGGGTCTTTGCCAGCCTCTCCATGGGCCCCCTCTCCGGCTTCACCATCGGGGGGATGAACCTGTTTGACGCCATGGGCTTCCTCACCGACAAGATCCTCATGCCCCTGGCCGCCCTGGCCACCTGCCTCTTTGTGGGCCACGTCTGGGGGGTGGGCAAGGTGACCGAGGAGGTGGAGCGCTGCGGCAAACGGTTTGTCATCCGCCGCGTCTACGGCTTCCTCATCCGCTGGGTGGCGCCCATCCTCATCGCCGTCATCTTCGTCATGGGACTCATCGGGGGGTAAGTTCCCCTTTTCCCAAAAGCCCCTGCGCTTTTTTGGCGCAGGGGCTTTTTTCTGTCGCCCCTTCACAGCGACAGTGGGCAGTGCTCCCCCCTTCGCTTTCTCTGGCCGCCCCCGCTTTTGCCCGACAAGACGGTCCTCTCGCCCTCTTTTGACAGCATTTTTTGGCCATCTCGCTGCATGTAAACTGTCCAATATTGGCCAATCCGCCAATCTTTTCCCGCTCCCTTGACTTTTCCGCCCAGGGCTGTCTATACTGGGACTGGACATCGGCATGACTGCCGAGGACCGGTGGTAGGAGGTTTGACGCGCAAGCTGTCTCTTCTGCCTATTTTTTTGCCCTTTTCGTCACCGCAAGATCAGCAGCAACGCGTTGCAGCCGCTTCGCCTTGCTGTTTTTTTGCCCTTTTGGGGATTTTTATCCGCCCCTGCCCGGGGCGATCGCGGCGCACAATACACTTTCACAGAAAGGATGAACGATATGACAAAAGACATGACCCGCGGCAACCCGGGAAAGATCCTCTTTCTCTTTGCCCTTCCCATTTTGTTTGGGAACATCTTTCAGCAGCTGTACAGCATGGTGGACTCCATCGTGGTGGGCAACTTTGTCGGCTCCGACGCCCTGGCGGCGGTGGGCGGCTCCTACGCCATCACCTTCGCCATCACCGGCATCGCCTTCGGCCTCTCCAACGGCGCCTCCATCCTCATCGGCCAGTACTTTGGCGCCGGCCGCAAGCGGGAGGTGCGCCACTCCATCGTCACCTGCGTGGCCTTTTCCATCGCCCTCTCCCTGGTGCTGGCGGCGGTAAGCATCCTCGCCACCCCCGCCCTGCTGCGCCTGCTCAACACCCCCCAGTCCCTGATGAGCATGTCCAAGCAGTACATCTACATCTACTTTTTGGGGCTGGTGTTCACCTTTACCTACAACATCCTCTCCTCGGTCTTTCGGGCGCTGGGGGACTCCAAGACCCCGCTGCTCTTCCTCATCATCTCCTCCATCACCAACATCGTGCTGGACCTGTGGTTTGTCATCAGCTTCGGCTGGGGGGTGGCCGGGGTGGCCATCGCCACCGTCATCTCCCAGGCCATCTCCTCGGTGCTGGCCCTCTTCGCCCTGCAAAAGCGGCTGGCCTCCATCGCCGCGGCCGACGAGGAAAAGCTGGACGCCGAGCCCCTGCGCCGCCAGTTCTCCCCCGCCCTGCTCAAGCAGATGATCAAGCTGGCCATCCCCACCACCGCGCAGGAGATTGCCATCTCCGCCGGGATGATGATCATGCAGGCCCTGGTCAACGGCTTCGGCCCCGTCATCATGGCCGCCTACACCGCCGCCATGAAGATCGAGAGCCTGGCCATGATGCCCATGGTCAACATCAGCACCGCCGTCACCGGCTACACCGCCCAGAACATCGGCGCCGGGAAGGTGGGCCGGGTCAAGACCGGCTACCGCTACTCCCTGCTCATCTCCCTGGGCTTTGCCGTGCTGATGGCCGGGGTGGTGGTCCTCTTCGGCGGGCCGCTCTGCTCCATCTTCGTCAGCGGCGAGGGGGCCGAGGCGGTGATTGCCGCCGGGGCCAACTACCTGCTCTACTCGGCCGCCTCCTACTTCCTGATGGCCCTGCTCTTCCCCGCCGAAGGGGTGATGAAGGGCGCGGGGGACGTCAACCTCTTCATGGTGTTCGCCCTCTCGGGCATCGCCTCCAAGACCATCGCCGCCCTGGCCCTCTCCCCCATTCTGGGGTACACCGGGATTTGGATCGCAGTGGTCATCGGCTGGCTGGCCGAGTGCATCGGCACCACCGTCCGCTACCTGACCGGCCGCTGGAAGGACAAGGCCATTGTCCGCCCCGCCTCCGCCGAGGAGGTCGCCGCCCAGTAGCCCCACGCCGCCCAAACCACCGCCGAAACGGGTGGTATCTGCGGGCCCGAAGGAACATCGCTCGGACCTTTCCCCTAAAAGGGATCGCCATTTTGTGCGCGCATGACACCCGCTGTATACCCGCAACGGTCCCCACCCCCTCCGTGCGGCTGACATCTCATGCGCATAGACATCTGCCGTCACTGGCAGCCCGGCAATCCAGTAGACCATCTCGCGCCGCCCGTACCCAAAATTGCCTTTCTCTTTATGCCTTCGGCGCCCCTCCTTTCAGGGGGCGCTGCGCCAAGGCAATTGGATTTCTCGACGGACCCCAGGGGGCGCTAACGCTAGAAAAAACGGCTGAGAGCAGGTTGCTCTCAGCCGTTTTCCACCTCTGCAGGCAGCTGGTAGAGGTAGGCCCGCCCCGCCTTGCCCGCGCGCTCCACCAGCCCCAGGGAGGCCAGCACGTTCAGCGCCCGGCGGGCCATCTCCAGGCGCTGGCGGGCGGCCTTGGCGTACTCTTTGGCGGTGAACGGCTGCGGCAGGTCGGGGGGGATCAGCTCCCCCCACTCCCGCCAGCCGGAGACCCACACCTGGCCGAACAGCCGGGTGGGCACCCGGTCGCTGCGGGTGGCCCGCCGCTTTTTGGTGCGGTCCCAGCCGTCGAGAAGGCGGTAGTCCTCCACCTCCAACAGGGGGATGCAGAACCGCAGCCCCTCCATTTGTAAAAAGTCTTTTATTTTATACAGTTCGTAGAATACGTCTGCCGCCTGTCCCCGGCGGGGGGAGCGGTTGCGGGCCACCACCTCGCCGCTGGACGGGTCCACCCAGTTGACCCACTTGAGCTGGGCCACCGGGTAGACCACCGTCACCGGGCAGACCGGCAAAAAAGCCGCCAGCTTTTTGCGCAGCTTGTCAAAGCCCTTTGTCTGGATTTCAAAGATCCCCTCGCTGCCCACGATGTCGGCCACAAAGCCGCCGACCCGGGTCTCCTGGTTCTCGCCCGCGGGCTCAAAGTAGTTTTTCAAAATCGCGTGCAGGCTCTTCTCCCCCAGGGTGCCGATCCCGGCGCGCAGCCGGTCGCCCCCCTGCACCCGCAGGCGGGCCTCCTCAAAGCGCTGGGGGTTGCCCGACTCCACCATTGCCACGCCTCCAGTCAATACAATTCGTATATTATCTTATAAAAATTACAAAATAGCGATTTCTGCGGTGGTGCCGCCCACCAATTTCAGCAGGTCGCCGGGGGCGCACTCCACCTGAAAGCCGATTTTGCCGGCGCTGAAGATGATGGTGTCAAAGAGGAGGCAGCTCTCGTCCACCACCGTCTTGTAGGGCTTTTTCATCCCCACGGGGGAACAGCCGCCCCGCACGTAGCCGGTGACCTGGTTGATTTCCCGGACGTGGATCATCTCCACGCTCTTCTCCCCGGCCGCCCGGGCCGCCGCCTTCAAATCCAGCTCGGCGGCCACCGGGATGCAGAAGACCAGGTAGCTGCCGCTGTGGCCCCGGCAGACCAGGGTCTTGAAGACCTGCGCCGGGTCCTGCCCCAGTTTGGCCGCCACCCCCTGGCCGTCGATGACCCCGTCTTGGTGGTCGTAGGCGTGGGTCTGGTGGGGGATCCCCTCCCGCTCCAAAATGCGCATCACGTTGGTCTTTTCCGCCTTTTTCTCCCTGCCCATGGGCGCGCCCTCCTTTTTCCCTATTGCGGGTTTTAGTATACCACGTTCCCCGGCGGGCGGCCAGTGCGCAGAACCAAAAAAAGAGGGGGCCCAGCAGGCCCCCTCCCCATGGACAGTCGTCTGTTACAGCTTGCCGCCCTCCAGCTCAAAATAGCTCTGGGGGTAGTGGCAGACCGGGCACTTCTCCGGCGCCTTCATCCCGGTGCAGATGTAGCCGCAGTTCTTGCAGACCCAGGTCTCGGCCTGGGGCTTTTGAAACACCTCGCCGCCGTCCAGGTTCTGCTTCATCTGGTTGTAGCGCTCCTCGTGGGTCTTCTCGATCTCCCCCACCAGGCGAAAGCGCTCGGCAATGGCGATAAAGCCCTCTTCCCGGGCGGTCTTCTCAAACTCCTTGTACATCTCGCTCCACTCAAAGTGCTCCTTCTCGGCGGCGTCCACCAGGCTGTCGGCGACGCCGGGGACCTCGCCCCCCTTGAGGTATTCAAACCACATCTCGCCGTGGGCGCGCTCGTTGGCGGCGGTGAGTTTGAAGAGGTCGGCAAACTGCTCGTACCCCTGCTCCTTTGCCTTTTTGCCGTAGAGCAGGTATTTGAGATGGGCCTGTGCCTCCCCGGCAAAGGCGGCCAACAGGTTGTCGTGGGTCTGGCTGTTTTGCAGTTCCATAGAAGATTCCTCCCATTTGGGGGCGCAGAGACACACCCTGCCGCCCGGTGTTTTTCACCCTTCAATATGGGCGGTTTGGGGTACCAATATGCAGCCGGATGTGGTACAATTTCCAAACGAGACAGACGCCCACCGGGCGCAAAACAGGAGGAGACGAGAGATGCAGACCATCGGGATCATCGGCGCAATGGAAAAGGAGATCGCCCTCATTCGGGCCAACTTGAAAAATCTGCAGGAGGTGGTGGTGGCCGGCGGCACCTACCTCTCGGGCCAGCTGGGAAGACAGCAGGTGGTGCTGACTTGCAGCGGCATCGGCAAGGTAAACGCCGCCATCAGCGCCCAGATCCTCTGTGACCGCTACCGGGTGGACGCCCTGCTCAACACCGGCATTGCCGGCAACCTGGCCGACGACCTGGGGCTGGGGGACGTGGTGGTGGCCGAGCAGGTGCTCTACCACGACTTTGATCCCTCCATCTTCGCCCAGTGCCACCCCTACACCCCGGTGCTCAAGGCCGACGGGGCGCTGGTGGAGCAGATCTGCCGCTGCCTCGACCAGATCGGCGGGGTGCGCTACAAGCGGGGCGTCGTCGCCACGGGGGACCAGTTTGTCAGCGACAGCGCCGTCAAGGCCGACATCATCGCCCGCACCGGCGCCGACTGCGCCGAGATGGAGGGGGCGGCCGTGGGCCACACCGCCGTCAAAAACGGGGTGCCCTTTGGGGTGATCCGGCTGCTGTCGGACACGGCCGACGACGAGGCCGAGAGCATTTACGAGGACTTTGCCGACCGCGCCGCCGAGTTGAGCGCCGAACTGCTGGTGCGGGTCATTCAGGGAATGGCGTAAAGGGGGGGGGGGATGTTCCCCCCTCCCTTTTTTGATTGGGAAACGGCGATCTTTGGCTGGCGTTTCGACGCTGCCAAAATGCCGGTCTTGTTCTTTTGCCCACAACCTGTTAAAATTGAGGAAATAAGGGAAAAAGAGGCGAAGGGAGGGCCCCCGCATGCCGCTGCAGGAAAAGCCGAAGGGACACCGTCGCTGGACAGTCACAGCCATCCTCCTCTGCCTCTGTTTTGTCGTGGGCAGCGTTCTGTTTTTGGCGCAGATGGGGCACCAGTACACAGACGAAAATCTGCTCTATCTGAAAAACGCCGTCCGCCAGCACGAGACCGCCCTCATCAAACAGGTGGACGGTGACTTTCAGACCCTGCACGGGGTCGGCGTCTTTGTGGCCGAACAGGACATCACCGATTTGGAGCAGCTGGCGCAGCTGATGGGCGAAGTCAACGAGGGCAACGCCTTCACCTGCATGGGCTTTGCCACCGCCGAGGGGCGGCTGGAATTGATGGAGTTGGGCGGCCGCCGCTACCGCAACCTGGACGTTTCGGGGGAGGATTTCTTCACCCGCGCCCTGGCGGGGGAGGACGTCATCTCCGCCGCCATCGCCGACCCCTTTCGCGAGGGGGAATCGGTCCACTACTACGCCGTGCCGGTCGAGCGGGCCGACGGCCAGGTGCTGGGCGTCCTCTGCGCGGTCAACAGCGTCTCGGTCATCCAGGAGATCCTCGACGCCCCCCTCCTGGACGGCAGCGGGTACACCGACCTGTACAGCAATACGGGGGCGGTGATCCTCGCCTCGTCCCGGGCCTCCTCTGCCACCCCGGCGGCGCTGGACGCCCTGGAGGGGGTCGATGGGGCGGAGAGGGCCGACCTGCAAGCCGCCTTAGAGCGGGGGGAGAGCACCCACTTTCACTACCTCGCCGGCGGGGTCGCCATGCTGGCGGTGCTGGAGCCCGCGGGGATCGAGGACTGGTTCGTGCTGGCCTCTGTCCCCCTGCAGGCCCTGCGCCAGCGCTACCTGGCCACCTCGGTGGGGGCCGTCGCCATCATCATCGCGGCCTGCGCCCTGTTTTTGCTGCTGCTGTTCCAGCAGCGGCGGATGATGAGCCGCAACCAGGCGGAAATCGAACGGCTGGCCTATGTGGACCCGCTGACCGGCGGCCGCAACTACAACAAATTTCTCCTGGACGCCGAGGTCGCCCGCAGGGGAGACGGCCCCTTTGCCGTGTGGTATTGCGACCTCAAAAAATTCAAATACTACAACGACGCCCTGGGCTACCAGATGGGCGACCAGCTGCTGCGGCAGATGTACCGCCTCTTTCAGGAGGGCGAGCGCCCGGGCGAGGTGTTCTGCCGGATGGCGGCAGACAACTTTGTTGGGCTGCGCCGCTACCGGGAGCGGCAGGAGTTGACCGACTGGTTCGACCAGCTGCTGCACGCCCTCCACCAGCCGGAGGAGAGCGCCGCCAACCTGGCCTACATCGGGCTGTGCATGGGCTTTTGCTGCCTGGAGCCAAAAGACAGCGGGCTGACGGTCAACGAGCTGATCGACCGGGCCAACATGGCGCAAAAGTCGGTCAAGGGGGAGGCGGGCAGCGGCTGCGCCTTCTTCACCGAGTCGCTGCGCCGGCAAAACCTGCAGGAGTCGGCGCTGGAGGCACAGGGCAAACAGGCCCTGCGCCTGGGACAGTTCCAGCCCTATTTTCAGCCGAAATTCGACATTCAAAACGGCAACCGCCTGGCAGGGGCGGAGGTGCTCTGTCGCTGGATCCACCCCGAGCGGGGGGTCATCCCCCCCTGCGAATTCATCCCCGCCTTTGAAAAGAGCGGACTGATCGTCCAGCTGGACCGCTACATGTTCCGCCAGGCCTGCCAGTGGTATCGCCGCCACCTGGACGGGGGCGGCCGGCCGCTGAACCTGGCGGTCAACGTCTCCCGAGCAGGGCTCCTGCGGGAGGACTTTGTCGACTACTACGCAAAGACCAAGGAGGAGTTCTCCCTGCCCGACGGCCAGCTTGAGCTGGAGGTCACCGAGAGCCTGGCCCTGGGGGGCGAGACCCTCTTTCTCCAACTGGTGCAGCAGCTGCACCAGCGGGGGTTCGTCTGCTCGCTGGACGACTTTGGGTCGGGCTACTCCTCCCTCAACCTGCTGAAAAACCTGCCCATCGACGTCCTCAAGCTGGACATCCTCTTTTTCCACAAGAGCGTGGACAAGAGCCGGGAGCGCATCGTGGTGCGCAACATCATCCAGATGGCCAGGGAGCTGCACATCCGCGTCATCGCCGAGGGGGTCGAGAGCATGGACAGCGTGGCCTTCCTGCGGGAGGCCGGCTGCGACACGGTGCAGGGCTTTGTCTTTGCCAAACCCATGCCCCTGGCGGATTTCGAGCGCCGGCTGAAGAGCGAGGATTAGCGCGCACCTTCCCTCTCTGCGCCATAAAAAAGAGGACTGGCAAAAGCCAGTCCTCTTTTTTCTATCAGAGCCTCTACACCTCGGGGAAGAGGGGCATCAGCTCTTTTTTGAGCACGTCCACCAGCCCCAGGTCGCTGATTTTCACCTTGGGGATCACCGGCAGGGCCAGGGTGGCGATGCGCAGCAGGGGGTTTTTCTGCTGCAGTCCCACCTGGCGCAGGGCCTTTTTCATGGCCACCGACTGGGCCGCCACCTGCTCCCAGGAGAGGTTGGACATCAGTCCGCCCACCGGCAGGGGGAAGGTGCAGAGGACCTCTCCCCCGGCGGCACAGGCGATGCCGCCGCCGCACTCCCGCAGCTTTTTGTAGACGGCGTAGCCGTCCTCCGGGGTCTTGTAGACGATGGTCAGGTTGTGGCAGTCGTGGGAGACGGTGGAGCCGTCGGCCCCCCGCTCCAGGCCGAAGCCGCGGACCACCCCTTTGGCCAGGGTGCCGTTGCCGTAGCGGTTGATGACAATGGCGTAGCAGAGGTCGCTGTCGCCGGAGATGTCCACCCGGCCCTCTCTGACCGGCAGCGTCTCCACCACGGCGTCGGCGGTGGAGACCTCCATGTCGCCGTAGGTCATCACGTTGACCGCCACCTGCTCCCCACAGCCGGCGGGGGCCGCCAGGGCAAAGTCGTCGGCGGTCAGGTCGGGCACGTCCATGGAGTTGACCGTCTCGAAGGGGTGGGCCTGCTGGGGGATCTCCACCAGCAGGGCCCCGTCCTCCGCCACCTTTTTGCCGGCGGTGAAGACCTCCTTGACCTGCAGGTTCTGCAGGTCGTCCAGCAGCAGGAAGTCGGCCACATAGCCGGGGGCCACCGCCCCCAGGTTGTCCAGGCGGGCGGCCTGGGCGGGCAGCAGGGTGGCGCTGCGGATGGCCAGGACCGGGTCCATCCCCAGGCTGACGGCGTGGCGGACCACGTCGTCGATATGCCCCACGTAGAGGATGTCGTCGGCCTCTCTGTCGTCGGTGCAGAAGGTCAGCCGGTCCAGGCAGGGGAAGTCCTTGACCCCCTCCCAGACGGCGGTGACGTTGCGGGAGATGGAGGAGTCCCGGGCGTCAACGTAGATGCCGGCGCGCATCTTGTCCACCGACTCCTCGCTGGTGGTGGACTCGTGGCAGGTCCAGGGGCCGCCCACCCGGTAGGCGGAGACCATCCGCCCGGTCTGGCGGGGGAGGTGGCCCTGCAGGTAGAGGCCCTCCTCCTCGGCGGCGGCGATGATGTCCATCATCCGCTCCTCGCCCTCGACCACCCCGACAAAGTCCATCACCTCGGCCAGGCCGTGGACGTTTTCCAGCTTGGCCAGCCGGTGGATGGTGCCGGCGTCAAAGGTGGCCCCGGCATTTTCCAGCCCGGGGACCGAGGGGACGCAGGAGGGGATGTTGATGAGCTGGCGCATGGGCAGGCCCAGGGCCGCATCGTGCATGTAGTGGACCGCCTCCTCCCCGGCGACGTTGGCGATCTCGTGGGGGTCGGTGACGGCGGTGGTGGTGCCGTGGGGCAGAACGGCGGCGGCAAAGTTGCGGGGGGTCAGCATCGAGCTCTCCACGTGGACGTGGGCGTCGATGAAGCCGGGCACCAGGGTGCGGCCGCGCCCGTCGTAGACCTCTTTGGCCAGGTGCAGGTCCGCCTGGGGGTCGCCCGCCTCCACGTGGGCCACAAAGCCCTGGTGGACAAAGACGGTGGCGGGGTAAACCTCGCCGGTGAAGACGTTGACGTACTGGACGTTGGCGATGGCCAGGTCGCAGGGGATGCGGCCCAGGGCCGCCTGCAACAGGGCGCGCTTGTCGTTGGGCTGGTATTTCATCTTTTCAGGTCTCCTTTTCTCTTTTCCCCGGCCCGGCCGCCGCCCGCTGCAAGGGGCGCCCGGGTGCCGGTCTCTCTCCGCAGGGTGTTCGGGTGAGCTCTACGTCCGCCTTACAGCGGGGTGTTGTAGAGGAAGTAGAGGACAAGGGGCACACAGAGGACGTACATCCCGGGATGGACCTCTTTGAAGCGGCCGGTGATGCACTTGATGAAGACGTGGGCGAGGATGCCGGCGGCGATGCCGCTGGCGATGGAGCCGGTGAAGATGACGAAGAGGATCATCACGAAGGGGCCAAATGCCTCGGAGAAGTTGGAGAAGTCGATCTTGCCGATGTCGGCCATCATCAAAAAGCCCACGAAGATGAGGGCCGGACCGGTGGCGGCGTCGGGGATCATCAAAAACAGGGGGGCGGCGAAGACCGAGAGGAGGAAGAGGGCGGCGGTGGTGACGGCGGTGAGGCCGGTGCGGCCGCCCGCCTCGACCCCGGAGGAGGACTCCACATAGGTGGTGATGGTGGTGCAGCCGGTGAGGGCGCCCACGCAGGTGCCGATGGCGTCCACCAGGAAGGGTTTCTGGATGCCCGGCAGGTTGCCGTCGTCGTCCAGCATCCCCGCCTTGCCGGCCACCCCCAGCACGGTGCCCAGGGTGGAGAAGAAGTCCCCGAAGAAGGCGATGAAGATCAGCACGATGAAGGCCGGGGTGAAGAGGCCGGAAAAGTCAAACTGGAAGCAGAGGTTGCCCACCTGGCTGAAATCGGGCAGCTTGAAGAGCTGGGTGGGGAGGGTGGTGACCCCGAAGGGGATGCCCAGCAGGGTGGTGGCGACGATGCCGATGAGGATGGCGCCCTTGACCTTGAAGGCAGTGAGGGCGGCGATGATCAGCAGCCCCACCACCGCCAGGATGACCGAGGGGGAACGAAAATCGCCCAGCCCGATGCCCCCTTCAAACACCCCGATGCCGGTGTTTTTGAAGCCCAGGTAGGCAATGAAAAAGCCGATGGCCGAGCCGATGGCCAGCTTGATGTTCTTGGGGATCATCCGCACGATCAAGTCGCGGATGCCAAAGACCGACAGCCCCAGGAAGATGAGGCCCGAGACCAGGATGACCGCCATGATCTGCCCAAAGGAGATGCTGCCCGACTGGAGCAGCGCCCCCAGCATGAAGTTGCTGCCCATGCCGGTGGAGAGGGCGAAGGGCATGTTGGCGTAGAGCCCCATCAGCAAAGTAATGAGGCCGCTGATCACCGCACAGGTGACCACGACGGCCTCTTTGGATACAGAAATTCCGTTGATGTCGACAATGGCCGGCACCGCGCCAAATCCCACAATGGCGCTGGGCTGCACCACCAGTACGTATGCCATGGTCATAAAGGTGGTGAGTCCGGCGATGATCTCGGTCTTGACCGAGGTCTTCCGCTCGCGCAGGCCGAAAAATTTCGACAGCTGTCCCATAGTTTTCCTCCTCTTTTCGCGTTTCGGGTTGTTGTTTTGGTTTCTGCAGCTTTTTTGTCGGCAGTCACTAAATGGACAACTCACAACACGCACGCGGCCGGCGGAGGCGGAGAGACAGCTCCGCCCGGCCGGTGAGAAGTTAGCCATAGTACTTCATTTACGGTGAAGTGTAGAAACTACCCGCCATATCCGGGTATTATATAGCAACCAGCGACACCCCGAGTATACCCCACCCCCTCCCCCAAAAGCAAGGGGAGGGCGCGCCGAAAGTGCGCGGCAAAAACAGGGCGAAATTTGTTCTTTCATACAAACTTTTGCATCTTCTCTTTTGCATCTCTCCAAAAATTCATGCAGAGTGTTGAAAAACCGATCAGCCCTTCGCCGCCCTTTTGTGGGGTCATCCACTTTGCGCGCATCCCCCATTTTGGATAAAAAAGAGGCGATTTTTAGATAAAAACGGTTCGCTAAGTTCCCTGGCAAGGCCCTTTTCGCAGGGAGAGGGGATCGCCGCTGCTGGGAGACAGATGCGCCCTTTCCTCGCCCTCTCTCGGCCCCCGCCGACACATCCCCTTATCCGCGAAAACGGTCCCCCTTCCAGCTGACGCCTTTTCCCTCTCGGGCAACCGCACACCACGGGGAAAAACAGGGCAAATGGCAGGTGGCAAAGAGCAAAGGGCGCGGACAGTGCAGGCGGTGAGGGGCGAGAGGGAAAAGGCCGGAGAAGCAGTTGCGCCGCCACTCTGCCCCCGCTGTGCCCGGGCCAGCACAGCCATCTCTCCCGGAAAACCTGTCCCTCCCCTAGCCGTCGGTTTCTTTTCTCCTCCCCGTCAGTCGTGCAGCGCAGGGCAAAGCAGGGCAAGGTAGAGGGCAAGGCGGGGTAGGGGGCAAGACAAACGGTGGCGAAAAGGAGCGCAATTGAGGAAAGGCAGCCGCGCTGTCAGCCTGTTCCCCACCATATGCGGCCAGAACACTCCTGGGTAAGCCTCATCCTCCCTGGGAAACGCTCTTCCCCCCTTGCCGCCGAGCAGTTGTGCAGCCCAGGGCAAGACCAGGAGCAAGGCGGGCGATGGACTGCGGGGAGAGATGCGGGGAGGGCGACTGCGCTATTTCTCTGGCCCCACTGTACCCGCCCGGTAGCCCACCTTTTGGGAGGACCTATCCACCCCATCAGCGAACTTCCCTCCTCCCCCACCAGCTGATCACGTATCGCAAAACAAGGCGAAACAGGAGACCAGGTCAGCGTCGGGAGGGCCAGAGAGGGCAACCGCGCTGTCACTCCGTCTCCGCCGCTCCCAACCAACGCACCTCCTTTCTCGAAAGACCTGTCCTCCTTTGGCCATCTCCTCCCCCCTTCCCCCGTCGGGCTGCCACATCATGCGGGACAAAATGGGGCGGGGGCAAGGCAAATCGCGAAGGTGAAGGGGAGCAGGAAAGCCCGGGGGGCACACCCACCGCCCGCGCCGCCCGGGGAGAAGGGTGACAAAAAAGTAGGGCCCCGGCCAAATGGCCGGGGCCCTGTGCAGAGACCTCTACTTCCAGAGGTCTTTGATGCGCTCGAGAAAGCTCTTTTGCTTTTCGTAGTTTTGCTCGATGGAGAGGGATTGCTCGAACTCCTCCAGCTCTCGCTTCTGCTCGCGGTTGAGGCGCTTGGGCACCTCGATAGTGACCTTGACGTACTGGTCGCCCTTGCCGCGCCCATTGAGGTACTGGATGCCCTTGCCCTTGAGGCGGAAGGTGGTGCCGGGCTGGGTGCCCTCGGGGATCTGGTACTTGACCTTGCCGTGCACCGTGGGGACCACCACCTCGCCGCCCATGACGGCAGTGTAGTAGCTGATGGGCACGTCGCACCAGACATCGAATCCCCGCCGCTCAAACAGGGGGTCGGGGCGGACCGAGACCACCACGATCACGTCGCCGCTGGGGCCGCCGTTGTACCCGGCGTCCCCGTAGCCCCGCATGGCAATGGTCTGGTCGTCGTCGATGCCGGCGGGGATCTTCACCTCCACCTTGCGGGTGACGGTCTTGCGGCCGCTCCCGTGGCACTTGGAGCAGGGGTTCTCGATGATTTGGCCGGTGCCGCCGCAGCGGGAGCAGGGCCGGGTGGACTGAATGACCCCAAAGGGGGTGCGCTGGCCCACCGTCACCTGGCCGGTGCCGCCGCAGTCGGGGCAGGTCTTGGGGGTGGTTCCCTTGGCCGCACCGGTGCCGCCGCACTCGTCACAGGCTTCCTGTTTCTGCACCTCGACGGTCTTGGTGCAGCCGTGGGCGGCCTCGAAGAAGTCCAGCACCACGTTGATGTGGCTGTCCCCGCCCCGGCGGGGGGCGTTGGGGTTCTGCCGGCGACCGCGACCGCCGCCGAATCCGCCCCCGAAAAAGCTCTCGAAGATGTCGCCCAGGTCGTCAAACCCGCCGAACCCGCCGCTGTAGGCCCCGCCAGCGCCGCCGGCGCCGTAGTTGGGGTCCACCCCGGCATGGCCGAACTGGTCGTACCGCTGCCGCTTGGCAGAGTCGCTGAGCACCTCGTAGGCCTCGTTGACCTCTTTGAAGTGGGCCTCGGCCTCCTTGTCGCCGGGGTTGAGATCGGGGTGATATTTTTTCGCCAGCTTGCGGTAGGCCTTTTTCAGCTCGTCGTCGCTGGCGCTCTTGGAGACGCCCAAGACCTCGTAGTAATCGCGTTTATCTGCCAATGGATACCACCTGTTTCCTTTTTAAAGTAGCGGGGGAAGGGGGCGCTTTTGCCGTACCAGTATAGCACAGACCCGGCGCAGCGTCCACCGCACCCCTGCCGCCAAACAGGCCGACTGCTCTGCTCGTCGGCCTGTGACTCGCTGCTTTGAGGCGCAGCAACTTATTTCTTGTCGTCGTCCACCTCGGTGAAGTCGGCGTCGACCACCCCGTCGTCGCCGGGGGCGGACTGGGCGCCGGCAGCGCCGGCATCCGCGCCGGCGGCCTGCTGCTGGGCGGCGGCCTCTTTGTAGACGCGCTCGGAGACCTCGTAGAACTTCTTCTGCAGCTCTTCGGTCTTCTGCTTCATCTCGTCCACGTTGCCGCCGGAGATGGCGCTCTTGAGGGCGGTGAGCTTCTCCTCCAGGGCGGATTTCTCCTCGCTCTGCAGCTTGTCGCCCAGGTCGGCCATGCTCTTTTCGGTCTGGTAGACCATCTGGTCGGCGCTGTTTTTCACGTCGATCTCCTCGCGGCGCTTCTTGTCCTGCTCGGCAAAGGCCTCGGCGTCCTTCACGGCCTTGTCGATGTCGTCCTTGGACATGTTGGTGGAGGAGGTGATGGTGATGTTCTGCTCCTTGCCGGTGCCCAGGTCCTTGGCGTAGACGTGGACGATGCCGTTGGCGTCGATGTCAAAGGTGACCTCGATCTGGGGCACCCCTCTGGGGGCAGGGGCGATGCCGTCCAGGTGGAAGCGGCCCAGGGTCTTGTTGTCGGCCGCCATCTCCCGCTCGCCCTGCAGCACGTGCACCTCGACCGAGGTCTGGTTGTCGGCCGCAGTGGAGAAGATCTGGGACTTCTTGGTGGGGATGGTGGTGTTTCTCTCGATGATCTTGGTGGAGACGCCGCCCATGGTCTCAATGCCCAGGGAGAGGGGGGTGACGTCCAGCAGGAGGATGCCCTCCACGTCGCCGCCGAGCACGCCGCCCTGGATGGCGGCGCCGATGGCCACGCACTCGTCGGGGTTGATGCCCTTGAAGGGGTCTTTGCCGATGAAGTTCTTGACCGCTTCCTGCACGGCGGGGATCCGGGAAGAGCCGCCCACCATCAGCACCTTGTGCAGTTCAGAGGCGGAGAGGCCGGAGTCCTTGAGGGCCTGGCGGACCGGGGCCATGGTGGCCTCCACCAAGTCGGCGGTCAGCTCGTTGAACTTGGCGCGGGTGAGGGTCATATCCAGGTGTTTGGGGCCGGTGGCGTCAGCGGTGATGAAGGGCAGGTTGATGCTGGCCTGGGCCATGCCAGACAGCTCGATCTTGGCCTTCTCGGCGGCTTCTTTGAGCCGCTGCATGGCCATCTTGTCCGAGGAGAGGTCGATGCCGCTGTCCTTCTTGAACTCGCTGACCAGGTAGCCGATGATCCGGTCGTCGAAGTCGTCGCCGCCCAGCTTGTTGTTGCCGGCGGTGGCCAGCACCTCCTGCACCCCGTCGCCCATCTCGATGATGGAGACGTCGAAGGTGCCGCCGCCCAGGTCGTAGACCATGACCTTCTGGTCGTCCTCTTTGTCCACCCCGTAGGAGAGGGCGGCCGCGGTGGGCTCGTTGATGATCCGCTTCACGTCCAGCCCGGCGATGCGGCCGGCGTCCTTGGTGGCCTGGCGCTGGGCATCGGTGAAGTAGGCGGGCACGGTGATGACCGCCTCGGTGACGGTGGTGCCCAGGTAGGCCTCCGCGTCGGCTTTCAGCTTCTGCAGGATCATGGCCGAGATCTCCTGGGGGGTGTAGTTCTTGCCGTCGATGGCCACGTGGTAGTCGCTGCCCATGTGGCGCTTGATGCTCATCACGGTGCGCTCGGGGTTGGTGATGGCCTGGCGCTTGGCCACCTGGCCCACCATCCGCTCGCCGTCTTTGGTGAAGGCCACCACCGAGGGGGTGGTGCGGGCGCCTTCGGCGTTGGCGATGACGACGGGCTCGCCGCCCTCCATGACCGCCACGCAAGAGTTGGTCGTACCAAGGTCAATGCCGATGATTTTTCCCATTGTCGTTTCCTCCTATTTCAATCCGTCGATCTGTACTGTATGGTTGTGAGGGGCGGCGGCCCGCCCCGGGATACTTGGTTTAGTTGGCCACCTTGACCATGGCGTAGCGGATGACCCGCTCCCCCAGCAGATAGCCCTTTTGGAAGACCTCCACCACCTGGCTCTCGCCCAGGGTCTCGTCCTCCACGTGCATCACCGCGTTGTGCAGCTGGGCGTCAAAGGACTCGCCCACCGGGTTGATTTCCGAGACACCCATCTTCTCCAGCACCTCGCGGAACTGCTTGAGGGTCATCTCCACCCCGGTTTTGAGGTCGCTGTCCTCCTGGCAGGCGTCCACCGCCCGCTCGAGATTGTCCAGCACCACCACCACCTGGGAGAGGGCGGAGGCCACCCCGTCGGTGAACATCCCCTCCTTCTCCTTGGTGGAGCGCTTGCGGAAGTTGTCGTACTCGGCGCGCAGGCGCAGCAGCCGGTCGTTTAGGTCGCTGTTCTCCTGGCGGCAGCCGGCCAGCTGCTCCTCCAGGGCCTCTACCTCTTTGTTCTTCTTGGGCTTTTTGGATTTTTTCTCGCCCGCCTTCTCCTCTTTTTCGGGGGCGGCGGGGGCTTTCTCCTCCGCCGGGGCGGTCTGTTCAGCTTCGGTCTGGGCCGTCTTCTTTTCCGGTTCCACCTGCAAGCTCCTCTCTATTGTTATTGGGTCGGGAGGGGGAGACCCCTCACCCGTCCCCGTCGGTTCCATTTAAGATCCTGCCCAGCAGGTCGGTAAAATAGGCCAGGTGGGGGATGATCCTGGTGTAGTCCAGGTGCCGGGGGCCGATGATCCCCAGCACGCCGGTGTGCTCGTCCCCGAAGAGGTAGCCGGTACTCACCAAGGTGGTGCCCGCCAGCTCCTGGTCCAGGTCGTCGCCCAGCAGCACCGCCACGTTCCCCCCCTCTTTAGGGGCGGCCCGCAGCAGGGTGTCGGTCTCCTTGAGCAGCTCGAGAAAGGCGTTGTAGCCGTGCTCCGGCGCGGCGTAGCGCAGGAGGTTCGACTGCCCCTCCAGGTGCACCTTGGCCCGGCAGAGTTCGGCGCACATCCGGCAGATGAGCTGCACTGCGGGGGCCAGACAGAGGTAGTCGCCCCCCAGTTCCCGCTGCAGGAAGTCGTCCCGCAGCAGCGCCACCTCGTGCAGCGGCCGGTGGAGGAGGTTTTTGCGGCAGAAGCCCGAGAGCTTCTCCAGCTGCCGCTCCCCCGCCGGCAGCCCCAGCTGGCAGACCTGGTTGAGCACCAACCCGGTGTTGGTGAGGGCCACCAGCGCCAGCGTCTGGGGGGTGAGGGCCACCACCTCCAACTTCTCCATCGACAGGTCGGAGAGCTGGGGGGAGGTGGCGAGGACGGCGTAGTTTGTCATGTAGGCCAGAAGGGAACTGGCCCGGGTCAGGAGGATGTCCGGGTCCCTGACCCCCTGGCGGAGAAAGCGGGCGATCTCCCGCTGTTTCTCCACCGGCAGCTCCCGCCGCGGCATCAGGTGATTGATGTAGTAGCGGTAGCCCTGGGCGGTGGGGATGCGCCCAGCAGAGGTGTGGGGCTGTTTGACACAGCCGAGGGCCTCTAGCCGGGCCATCTCGCTGCGGATGGTGGCGCTGGAAAAGGCGTCGCCCGCCAACTTGGCGATGGCCCCGCTGGAGACCGGCTCCCCGGTTTCAGAGTAGAGGTCGCAGATGGCCTGAAGCACAAATCCCTGTCTCGGCGTCAACATCGTCCCGCCCCCTTTCCGGCGGCCGCGGCACCCGTTTAGGGGGGACAAATGCCGAAGCAGCGCCGTTTTTGCGTTTAGCAGTCGAGCCTCTCGACTGCCAACACATACAGTCTACCCCCAAAGTCAATAAAAGTCAAGAACTGAAATAAATATTTACATATTGGCAACAGTTTTCCCGGCGCCCCCCTCTAAGGGGGCATTTCTGCACAAAAAAAGAGGGGCCACTGGGGCCCCCCACACATGGGGTCCGCTCCGCCTGCGGGGCGGGGGTATTTTAGAGAGGCGGGGAGGCGCCTCCCCTCCCCGGGCCGCCCCCACCGGGGCGGCCTTCGGGGGAGATGGGGTGCTGGGCGCGGCGGATGTCGTGCAGGATCTGCACCCCTTCGGCCACCGCATAGAGGAGGAAGACCCCCGCCAGGGCGCCGCAGAAGCTGTCCAAAAAGACGGCGAAGCGGGCGGTGAAGGGCACCGGTGGGCCGCCCGATGAGAGGCTGGCCCCGTCGGCAACGGCCAGGAGAAAGCTCCAGACCGCGTCGAGATAGGCGAAGTTGCGCACGATCTTGGCCGCCAGATTCTCGTCCCTTCTCTCCTCTTTCACGAATATCACCGCCTTTTCTACTCATTCTAGTAAATATATGTACTAAAGTCAATAGTAAATATTTTTACTATGCTAAAATGCTGCCAGTTCAACACCAAACGAGAGGGGACGACTCACCATGGTGCCCTACCAGCAGCGGCTGCGGGATCTGCGGGAGGATCACGACAAGACCCAGGCGGAGATCGCCGCCGTACTGGGCACCTCGCAGACCATGTACGCCCGCTATGAGCGGGGGGCCAACGAGATGCCGGTGCGCCACGTCATCGCCCTCTGCCGCTACTACGGCGTCAGCGCCGACTATCTCCTGGGGCTCACGGGGGAGGAGCGGTGATCCCCCCTCCCCCCTCGGCCGCCGCTGTGGTATAATGGCCACAAGGCGGTTGTGCTGCCGAGGATGGCCCGGCAGAGGCGCAAATGCTCCCCACCCCCTGGCCAAATGCCACCGCGCCCGCGGCGCCGGTGGTATGGCAGCCGCAGGGCAGTTGTGATGCCGGGGCGGCCCGACAGATGTACGGATGCCCTCTGCCCCACGGCCAAATGCCATCGCGCCCGCGGCGCTGGCGGTATGGCAGCCGCAGGGCGGTCACGATGCCGGGGCGGCCCTGCAGATGTGCGGACACCCTCTGCCCCACGGCCAAATGCCGCCGCTCCTGTGGCCTTGTCGGCCGCAGGGCGGTTGCAATACCGCAGCGGCCCGGACGGCGCAGACGGCCCCTGTCCCCTTCCCCTGCCCTTGGTCCTCTGCCTGCGGCAAAGCGGCATCTGCCCCGCTGCAGCGGCGCGCCGGAAGGGGAGAGTCGCGCACCGACCTTTTTTACCAAATACAAACGGCGCCCCGGCCTGTCGCCGGGGCGGATGGGAGGCAATTTGTCAATGAACGCACTGCTGATCTGGTACCCCAAATGTTCCACCTGTCAAAAGGCCAAGGCCTGGCTCGACGAGCACGGCGTGGCCTGCGAGACCCGCCACATCGTGGAGGAGACCCCCACCGCGGCCGAACTGGCCGAGTGGCACGCCCGCAGCGGCCTGCCCCTGAAGCGGTTTTTCAACACCAGCGGTTTGGTCTACAAAAACGAGCACATCAAGGACCGTCTGCCCGGGATGAGCGAGGAGGAGCAGTACGCCCTGTTGGCCCAAAACGGCATGCTCATCAAGCGCCCGCTGCTGCTTTTGGGGGACCGGGTGCTGGTGGGCTTTCGCCCCGCCGAGTGGGAGGCCGCCCTTTAGAAAGGAGCACCTGTGATGCCTGATTTTTCTGCCTCGGCGGCCCTCTGGCCGACGATCTTTACCGTTTTGCTGGCCCTGGCCGACTGTTTTCTGGGCTTCAAGCTGAGCAAGTTCTGGATTTCCCTGGCGGGCTTTGTCCTGGGCGCGGCCCTGGGGGGCTGGCTCGCCGCCCTCCTCTCCATCGAGGGGTGGCTCCTGCTCCTCCCTATCCTGCTGCTGGGGGTGGTCGGGGCCCTGCTGGCCTACCGCGTCTACCGGGGCGGGGTCTTTCTGCTCTGTTTTCTGACTGCCTTTGTCGGCATCTACGCCCTGATCCCCATCCCCTGGGCCGGGGCCCTGGCCGGCTGTGCCGCCGGGCTGTTGGCGGGGGCCCTCTCCCTCAAACTGCTGCGGCCCGCCCTCATCCTCTCCACCGGCATCGGCGGCGGGCTCTGCGCGGGGGCGGGCCTCCTCCCCCTGTTGGGGCTGAAAAATCCCCTCTGGGGGCTGTTGGCAGGGGTCGCCCTGGCAATTGCCGGGGTCGCCGTCCAATTTCACACCACCAGCGAGGAGGAGGGCTGATCCCTCCCCCTCCATCGCGCCATAAGAGCGGCCCCGCCAGGTGGCCCGGCCCCCCATTTAACCCCCACAAAAAATAACCGCTAACGCGGGTGG
>NZ_JBQHTP010000025.1:0-47279 GCF_052065655.1 Bittarella sp. HCP28S3_D9
GCGGGGGCCGGAGCGGGAGCGGGGGCAGCCACGGGGGCGGCGCCGGCGGCCAGCTCTTCCACAGCCACGTCGTAAGCGGTGCCGTTGACAGTTATGTTAAATCTTTTCATGGTGATACTCCTCCTCTATGTTGTTACAGCGGCATGTTGCCATGTTTTTTGGGCAGTTTGGCGACCCGCTTGCCCGCCAGCATCTCGGCGGCGCGGATCAGGGTGGCGCGGGTCTCGGCCGGGTCGATCACGCAGTCCACGTGGCCCTTTGCCGCCGCCTCAAAGGCGGAGGCGGTGGTGTCGATGTAGGCCTGCACTCTGGCGGCCCGCTCGACCACCGGGTCGGCGGCTGCCTTGATCTCCTCGCCGTAGAGGATGTTCACCGCGGCCTCGGGGGCCAGGGTGGAGAGGACGGCGGAGGGCCAGGCGACGGTCAGGTCGGCGGAGGCGTTTTTGCCGGCCAGGGCCACATAGGCGGCGCCGTAGGCCTCGCCGGTGATGACGGCGATCTTCGGGCAGGTGGCCTCGGCGTAGACGTGGGCCAGGCGGGCCGCGTCGCGGATGCCGCCGGCCAGCTCGTCGGAGGAGCTCTCTTTAAAGCCCTTGCAGTTGAGCAGGGTGATGACCGGGATGGCGAAGCTGTCGCAGATGGAGACAAAGCGGGCGATGCGGGCGCTGGCGCCCTTGCACAGCCGCTGGTCGCCGCCCACGGTGGCCACTACGCCCACGGCCTGTCCGGCCAGGGTGGCCAGGGCGGTCACGGCGTTGGGGGCGTTCTCCAAGAAGGTGACGTTCCCCTCGTCAAAGATGCTCTCGATGACCTCTTTGGCGTCGTAGGAGGACAGGTCCTCGCAGGCGGCCCGCAGCTTCTCGGCGGCAGCGGGCTCGTCGTACTCGCAGTAGGGGGCCTCGGAAAGGTTGTTGAGGGGCAGCATGGAGACGATCTTCTTGGCCTCCTCGACGGCGGCCATGTCGTCCTCGGCCACCAGCTGCACCACCCCGCTGCGCACGGCGGCCTCGGCCTTGCCGGCGCCCTCGACCTTGTCGCCGGCAGCGCTGGAGACAAAGGGAGCAGTCAGGAAAAACTCGGCGTCTTTGGCCATGATGACCAAGTCGGCGTTGGCGGCCATCAGGGCAGAGGTGCCGGCGCAGACCCCGGCGATGACCGCGATCTGGGGGACCACGCCCGAGAGGGCGGCTGAGCGCTGCAGCATCTCCCCGTAGGCGGCGAGCACCTCGCTGTTCTCGGCGATGCAGGCGCCCTTAGAGTCGTAAATGCCCACCACGGGCACCCCCACCTTGGCGGCCATCTCGTACACCTTGGCGATTTTGGCGCCGGTGGCGGCCGAGACGGCGCCGCCCGCGACCGAGCTGTCCTGCGAGAAGGCGAAGACCGAGCCGCCGTTTACCATGCCGTACCCGGTGACCACGCCCGCGCTCTCACAGCCCGCCTTGGCAAAGGCGTCCAGCTCGACAAAGCTGCCCTCGTCAAAGAGCCGGTCCAGCCGCGCATAGGCCACCGACTCTCTGTCCAATTTGCCGCTTTGCTCTGAGAGAATTTCCAGTCTGCTTTTTGGACTCATCGTTGTTCCTCCATTTCTTTTTATGTCAAGTAGCAGTGAATAGCAAAATCAAATACAGTATACAGCATTGCCGAAAAAATAACAAGGTGCCGCCCGTCAGTTTTTACAGTTTTTGCAGGTCTCGAAGAAGGCGGCGATGCCCCCGGTCTCCCCCACTTGGCAGACGGTGTAGCCCAGGGCGGCAAAGGCGGCGGCGGCCGCCTCGTCGGCGGGGCCGTAGTCCAGGTAGCCCCGGCGCTCGAAGTAGTCCAGGCAGGCGCGAAAGACCCCGTCGACCACCGGCAGCTCGGCATAGGCGGGGGCCCCCAGCAAGACGGTGTTCCCCCGCAGGGAAAAATCGCAGGAGGCGAGCGTCCGCCCCCCTTCGGCGGCGGCAAAGCGCTCCCCCGCCCGCTGGATGCGGATCACTTTTTCTCCCCCGGGCCGCTCAGGCCGGCCGCCCCACGCAGGGCCGCCACCTCCTGTTTGGTGAGGGGGCGGTAGGTGCCGGGCTTGAGCATCCCCAGCTTGAGGGGGCCGAAGGCGGTGCGCTTGAGGCGGGCGACCTCCAGCCCCACCTCCTCGCACATCTTGCGGATCTGGCGGTTGCGCCCCTCGCGGATGACGAACTCCAGCACACAGCGGCCGGGCTGCTTGTCCAGCACCCGGATGGTGGCGGGGGCGGTCTTGCGCCCGTCGATGTAGATGCCGTCGCTCATGGCGACGATCTGCTCGTCGGACGCGTCGGGGCGGACGGTGACCCGGTAGGTCTTGGAGACCTTTTTGCTGGGGTGCATCATCAGGTTGGCGAAGGCGCCGTCGCTGGTGAAGAGCAGCAGCCCCTCGGAGTTTTTGTCCAGCCGGCCGATGGGGTAGACCCGCTCCCCCACCCCGGCCATCAAATCGGCCACACAGCGGCGGCCCTGCTCGTCCTGCAGGGTGGTGACATAGCCCCGGGGCTTGTGCAGCATCAGGTACTGGTACTCGGCTTTGGGGGCGCCGTTCACCCGCTCCCCGTCCAGGGTGACCAGGTCTTTGCGGGGGTCGATCTTGTCCCCCAGGCGGGCGGGGTGGCCGTTGACCTTCACCCGGCCGCGCTGAATGTACTCCTCGGCCTTGCGCCGGGAGCAGACGCCCCACTGGGACATGGCTTTTTGCAGTCGTGTATCTCTAGGCATAATATCCTCCTTTGGCCATACATCTGTATTTTACCATGTTTTTGGCCGCAGCACCACGCCATTTTGTAAAATGTCTGCGCCCAAATCCGCCCTTTGCCGCCGGCTCCCCCCTTCCCGGGGCAAAAAAGAGCGGGCGCCGGGGACTTGGCGTCCCGCGCGCCCGCTCCCCTTTGGCCCCCTACACCCGGATGGGAAGGCCGTACCGGTCCCGAAAGCTGCCGGCGAAAAGGCTGACCCCGTCGATGACCCAGCCGATGCCGCACAGGCCGAAGGTGAACAGGTAGAGGAGCCCCATCCCCACCTTGCCGGCGTAAAATTGGTGCGCCCCCAGGTAGCCCAGCAGCAGCCAGAGAAGGATGGCCACCCACCTGCTCTTGGGGCTTGCCGCCTGCACCGGCTGCTGCACCGGCACGCGGGGCTGCGGGATCGAAAACGCCGGCCTGGGCGGAGGCGCCCCCCAGCCAGGCGCCACCGGCGGGGGCGCGGCCGGCCCCTGCGGAGGCAGCACCGTGCCGCAAAATTTGCAGACCCCGTCCAGTCCGATCTCCGCGCCGCAGTTGTCACACTTCACGCACATCTCCCCCTCTGTACTTTTTCATGGTCTATGATAGCACAAAACACCCGTTTTTGCACCCCCGCGGGCCCATCTCACCCGCAGCCAAAACCGCCGGCAAAACAGGTGGGCGGCATCGGCCCCAAAAGGGCATCGCACCGGCGCGCGGCCCAGGGGATGGTTGCACTGGGCGCGCGGCCCAGGGGACGGTTGCGCCGGGCGCACGGCCCATGGGATGATTGCGCCGGGCGCGCGGCCCGGGGGATGGTTGCGCCGGGCGCGCGGCCCAAGGGGTGGTTGCGCCGGGCGCGCGACCACCGGCAAACTGGCAATCGAGAATGCCGGTCCGCGCCGCCTCTATTCAGAGATCGTCTTTTTCTTTGCGCATTCCTCTCCATTCAGGAGGCCTTCCGCCAGCGCCGTTTGCCCCCGGTAGCGGCAGGGGGGGCGGCCGCCCAAACAACAGAGGGGGGAGGGCGAAAAACGCCCTCCCCCCTTTTTTGACAGAGAAATGCCGACAGCCGCCGGCAAACGCCCCTTTGGATGCTCCCCCAGTCGCCGCCTAGGAGAGGGGGACCCTCTCCCCGCAGGGACGTCCCCCTGCCGCCCCCTCAATTTTTGATGGGATAGCCGTGTTGATCTTTAAAGGTGCCGGCGAAAAGGCTGATGCCGTCCACCAACCAGCCGATGCTGAAAAGCCCGGCGGTGAAGAAGTAGATCAGCCCCATCTTCATCTTGCCGGCGTAGAACTGGTGCCCCCCAAAGAGACCAAAAATCAGCCAGATGACGATGGCCACCACCTTGCTTTTGTCGCTCACCTGCTGCGCCACCGGCTGACAGACCGGCTGCACCACTGGAGCGACCACTGGCGGGACCACTTCCGCCCCCGGCGCCGTCCCGTAGTAGTTGATGGTCACGTTCTGCACCGTTTCCTTCTGCGGCGCGGTATGGCCGCAGAACTTGCAGGCGGTGGCCTCGCCCATCTCTGCGCCGCAATTCTCGCACTTCATCTTCCGTCTCCCCCTCAAAGCTGTTCTTTTTCGACATACTTTAGCACAAAACAGCCCCGCATATCTTATGCTGACAGCATATTTTCAAGCGGAAAACGGGGAACTCTCACCGGTCCTTTTTCTGAAAGAGGCCCAGCAGCCACTGCCAAAAGCCCTTTTTGGGGGTCTCCTTGGCCGCCACCCCCTGGGAGGCGACGATCTCCACCCGCAGGGCCTCCCCCTCCCCCGCGGTGTAGAGGATCTCCCCCACCACCTGGCCCTCCGCCACCGGGGCGTAGAGGAAGGGGGGCAGGTTGACCGTCTTTTTCAGGGCGCTGCCGTCTTTCAGGAGGAGCTCTTCCAGGTCGCTCTCCACCCGCACCGGCACCGTCTCCGCCGTCCCCCCGACCACGTCCAGGGTGGCCACGTAGGTGGGGTCGGTGGGCTGCCGGTCGCCGGTGCCGAAGCCGTAGTCCATCAAGTCCTTGTGCACCCGCCAGTCGTCGTAGCAGTGCAGGGTGACGCAGATGAGGGTCGCCCCGTCCCGGGTGGCGGCTGAGACCAGGCAGCGGCCGGCCTTTTTGGTGAAGCCGGTCTTCATCCCCACCGCCCCCTCCATCTCCCGCAGGAGGCGGTTGGAGTTGCGCAGGTGCCAGCGGGTGCCGCTGACGGCGATGGCCGCCTCCGAGCTCCCGCAGATGGCGGCGAAGTCGGGGTTTTGCAGGGCCGCCCGCGCCAGGATGGCCATGTCGTAGGCGCTGGAGTAGTGCGCGTCGTCCGGCAGTCCCGAGGGGTTTGCAAAGTGGGTGTCCGCCATCCCCAACTGGGCGGCCTTCTCGTTCATCCGCTCCACAAACTGGTCCCCCGCCACCACCGAGGCCACGCAGGCCGCCGCGTCGTTGCCCGATTTGAGGAGCATCCCGGTCATCAGGTCCCGCAGGGTCAACTGATCCCCCGCCTTGAGGCCCAGCATGCTCCCCTCGGTGTTCACGTCCTCGGCCGAGACGGTGTAGAGCTGGTCCAGCGGCCCGCTCTCGGCCGCCAGCAGCCCGGTCATGATTTTGGTGGTGCTGGCCATGGGCAGCTGGGCGTGGATGTCCTTGCCCGCAAACACCTCGCCGGTGTCGGCGCTCATGAGGATGTAGGCGTCGGCCTCCACCTTGGGGAGGACCGGGTCCCCCGCTTCCTGTTTCCCTTCGGCCCCCCTCGCCTCCCCCCCAAAGGAGAAGAGGAGGAGCCCCGCCAGCAGCAGGGCCACCCCCCGGCGGGCGGCCTGGCGGTCCCAGGCCCGCTCCCAGCTCGCCCCCCTCCGGGGCCGTCTGTCCGGTTTTGCCGCTGTCTCTCTTCTCTTCAAAAAAACCACCTGCCCATTCAAAAAATCCTATGCGGAGGGCCGCTCCGCCATGACAGCCCGGCCGCCATTTCAAATTTTTGCCGCCGGGCGCAACTCGGGGCCGGTTTGCGGGAAGACTATCTCTGCACCCACGATCCGCTTTTAACTTTTGAAAGAGGGAGGAATCAACCGTGAACGATCCGCGCCAAAACCAGTGGCCGGTCGACCCGGAAGACGACGAGGCGCTCTACTTCGACATGCTGGGGGTGGCCTCCAGCACCGAGACCACCGGGCTGACCCCCACGCCCCCCATCACCGGGGCCGCGGTCCAGTCTTACAGCGAGCTCTCCGACGTCCCCCTGGCCAAAGACCGGATGCCCGAGCTGGAGGGGGAGGAAAAGTGTCCCCGCGACCCCCTCAACGGCGAGGGAGACCGCTAGCTCCAGCCAGGCGACAAAAAAGGGACAGGCCCAATGGCCTGTCCCTTTTTGCTCTGTTCGTGGGTGCGCCGCCGCTCAAAACTCGGGGAAGCGCAGCTCCCCCTCCATAGGGGCGGGGTCGGGGGCGCCCTTTTCCGGCTGCGGCCCGCCCTTGGCGCCCTCTTTCTTGGCGGCGGCCTTGGAGACGATGCCCGAGACCCGGTCCACCACGCCGGGGACCATGTTCACCAGCCGGTCGGCGGTGGTGTCCGACTTCTTGGTGAACTCCAGCAGCCGCACGTCGTCGCCGTTGACCACCAAAAAGCCCACCGGGGAGACCGAGAGGCCCGCCCCGCTGGCCCCGCCGAAGACCTGTTTGGGGGTCTTGGTGGGAAAGTCGCTCCCCCCCGAGGCAAAGCCGAGGGAGACCTTGGAGACCGGGATGATGACCCCGCCCTTCCCCACCGGGATGGGCTCGCCGATGATGGTGTTGCCGTCGATCATCTCTTTGATCTTGTTCATCGCCGTATCAATGAGGCCTTGAATGGGATGTTCGCTCATTTGTGTGCACCGCCTTTATCTTCCTTTGCGCCCGGCTTGTCCGGGGCCTTGACACTTCTATTTTGGAGCAATTTGACGGCGACTATTCCCGCCGTTATCAATAGTATAATCGGTAGCGCCACGATTTGGAAGGACAAATCCAAAAAAAATTCCGGCTCGGAGAAGTTGGGCTCCACCTGCACCCGGTCAAACCGGCAGTCAAAGGTGTTGGCCACCAGCCCCAGGCCGGCGTGGACGATCCCCCCCACCTGGCCGTAGAGAACGGCCGTCTCGTGGGGCTCGTCGTCCCCCACCCGCAGCCGCAGATCAAAGCGGCGCAGGTGGATGTGCCGGGTCAAAAACCGCAGCCCCGAAAGGGTGGAGCGGAGGATGTCCATCACCAGCCCCAGCTGTTGGGAGAGGGGGGTCTTCTTCCCGCCCTGCCCCTTCTTCTTGCCCTTTCCCTTCGCGGCCCGCACCTCATCCGCCTCCGCCTGTTCGGCCTCCTCGGCACCCTTGAAGGGGTAGACGGGGAAGCGCAAAAAGAGGTAGCGGAGGGTGGCCCGCTGCTCCTCCAGGCCGATCTCGACCTGGATCTTTAAGGGGATGAGCAGCAAAACCGCCAACAGCAGGAGAAGGCCCAGGAGGATCCGCCCGATCCACACCCACACCATGGCACGTTCCCTCCTCTCCCCTTTTCCGCGGGCGGCGGCCGCAGCAGCCGGTCACCGCCCTCCGCCCGGGTGATGTTTGTCCCCCTTGCGGGGATCGCGCGTCAGCTCTCGGCCAGCTTCTCCGTTTCCTCCGCCCCTTCCGCCGACTCCTCGGCGGCCAGTTCGGCAAACCGCTCCACCTGGGGCAGGTCCTCCAGGGAGCGCAGGCCGAAACAGCGCAGAAAGTTGTCGGTGGTCTTGTAGGCCATGGGCCGGCCGGGCAGGTCCAGCCGCCCCTGTTCGGCCACCAGCCCCTTCTCCACCAGGTTGACCACGGTGGAGGAGCTGTCGATCCCCCGCACCTGTTCAATGAAGGAGCGGGTCACCGGCTGGTTGTAGGCGATGATGGCCAGCACCTCGAAGGCCGCCTGGGAGAGGGGGGTGTTGCGCTTGACGTCCAGGGCGCGCTTGACCTCCTCGGAATAGGCCTTCTTGGTGGCCAGCTGGTAGCCCTCCCCCAGTTGGAGGAGAGCCAGCCCGCTGCCGGGCCGCTCGCAGTCGTCCTGTATGAGTTTGCACACGTTTTTGACGGTGGAAACCTCGATCTCCAAAATTTCGGAGAGCTTTTTGGGGCTGAGGGGCTCGGCGTAGGCGAACAAGACCGCCTCCACCGCCCCCTTGGCGTGGTTGATGTCCATTGGGGTCTCCCCTCCCTATCTCTTCTTTCCCCTCAGGGTGATGGCGCCGCTCTCGTCGTCCAGGGCGATGCGGCCGCCCTTGATGAGTTCCAGCACCGCCAAAAAGGTGGCCACGTTCTCGGTCTTTTCGTACTGGCGGCCAAAGAGGGTCTGCAGCCGCAGCCCCGCCGACTTGGTCAGCCGCCGCAGCACAAAGACGATGCGGGAGGAGACCGAGACCACCCGCCTGGCCACGATCCCCGAAAAGCTGGACTTGGGGGGCGCCTGTTTGCGCAGGATCTTCCCCCGCAGGGCCGCCAGGGCCGCCAGCAGCTCTTCGGGCTGGTGGCGGCGGGTGTAGAGCAGGTCTTTGGGGGCGGGCAGCTGGTTGCGCACAAAGTGGGCCAGGGGGTCGTACTGCCCCCGCAGCTCCCCGGCGATCTGCCGGCAGATCTGGTACTCGATGAGCTGGCCCTGCAGCTCGGCCTTGAGCTGCTCCCGCTCCTCCTCGTGGCGGGGGAGGAGGAGGACCGTCTTCATGTAGACCAGGCGGGAGGCCATCTCCAAAAAGTCGCCGGTAAGCTCCATGTCCAGCTGCTCGGCCCGCTCCATATAGGCGGTGTACTGGTTGACCAGCTCGGCGATGTTGATGTCGTAGAGATTCAACTTGTGTTTGGAAATCAGGTGGAGGAGCAGCTCCAGCGGCCCCTCGAATTGCGGCAGGGTAAAGTTGACTTCGGCCACCTGCTGTCCCCCTCCTCTCTCAAGTGGTAATTGGTCGCGTCAGACGATGGCCCGGGCGATCAGGTCGATAAAGCCGGTGAGGAAGCCCAGCCCCTTGTAGATGAAGCTGGTGAGGAACTGGATGGGCCAGTCCAAAAAGCCCAGCAGCAACAGCATCAGCACCGCCAGGGAGATGTAGGTCTGGTACTCCTGCAGCTTGTAGGTGACGTGGGCGGGCACGAAAAAGGCCAGGATGCGAAACCCGTCAAAGGGGGGCACCGGCAGCAGGTTGATGACGGCGATGGAGATGTTGATCTGGGCGATGAGCACCAGCATCTGGATGAGGAAGAGGTAGAAGGCCGAGCCCAGCAGGGCGGGCACCAGCAGGGCGACAAGGCTCATCACCTTCACCAGGGCGATGAGCACCAGGGCCAGCAGGACGTTGGCCATCGGCCCCGCCAGGGCGGTGAGGGCCAGCCCCTTTTTCTGGTTGCGGTAGAAGTAGGGGTTGATGGGGGTCTTGCCCCAGCCGATGCCGGTGAGCAGCATGCAGAGGCTGCCCAGGGGATCCAGGTGGGCGATGGGGTTGAGGGTGAGGCGGCCCTGGTTCTTGGCCGTGGGGTCCCCCAGCTTATAGGAGACCAGGGCATGGCCGAACTCGTGCACCGGGATGACGGTGAAGAGGGCGATGACCCGGACGATGACCGTCACAAGAAGTTGTTGCATGAGGAGGGTGTTCCCCTTTCCGATCTTTCAAATTGCCGGGCGCGCAGCCCCGTCCCGCGGGGGCGCGCCCGGCCCGATGCTGTCTATTATATCGGTTTGCCGCCAAAAAAACAATAGCGGCCCCCGGCGTTTTTTGAAATTGGGGCTTGCTTTTGGATGCAGATTCTGTTAAAATACATTCGTTGACTTCTAGAATGTTCTTATTGTAGGGAGGTGCAGATAGATGGCAAAATGCGATATCTGTGGCAAAGGCGTGACCTTCGGCATCAAGGTCTCTCACTCGCACCGGCGTTCCAACAAAGCTTGGAAACCCAATGTCAAACGCGTGAAGGCGGTTGTCAACGGCACTCCTTGTCGCGTAAACGCCTGCACCCGTTGCTTGCGTTCCGGCAAAGTGACCCGCGCAATCTAACCTGGGCAGACGGCAAAGGCCAGACCGATTTCGGTTTGGCCTTTTTTGTCGTTCCGATCTCCCCTGCCGCCGCCCCCGCTTCCCCTTTTGCGGCTGTGGGAGGCAAAGGCAAGGGAAAAGGGGAAGATGAAAGAAAAAAAGAGGGCCGCTGCCGGCGTGTTTGCCGGCGGCGGCCCTCCCCTTTTTTGCGGGTATCCCCTACTCCCCGAACCAGACCTGCTCGCTCTCGTGCTTGCGGGGCCGGCTCATGAGGTTTTTGATCCCCTGGCGGCAGTCGAGGCCGTTATAGAGCACCTGGAACATCTGCTCGACGATCGGCATCTCCACCCCGGCCTGCAAGCTCAGCTCCCGGGCCACCAGGGTGGCGGTGTAGCCCTCGACGGTCATCCCGATCTGCTTGATGGCGTCGGTGGCCGCCATCCCCTGGCCGATGAGGAGGCCACAGCGGCGGTTGCGCGAGTGCATGCTGGTGCAGGTGACGATCAGGTCCCCCACCCCGGTGAGGCCGGCGAAGGTCTCGCTGCGCCCGCCCATGGCCACCCCCAGCCGGGCGATCTCGGACAGGCCGCGGGTCATGAGGGCCGCCTTGGCGTTGTCCCCCAGCTTGAGGCCGTCGCTGATGCCGGCGGCCAGGGCGATGACGTTTTTCAGCGCCCCGCCCAGCTCGACCCCCACCACGTCGTCGTTGAGGTAGATGCGCAGGTTGGGGTTCATCAGCACCGTCTGCACGTACTCGGCGTTGGCCCTGACCTTGCAGGCGGCGACGATGGTGGTGGGCACCCCGCGGGCCACCTCCTCGGCGTGGGAGGGGCCCGAGAGGGCCACCACCTGGTGGCCGCCGATCTCGGACTCGATGACCTGGGTCAGACGCAGCTGGGTGCCGTTTTCCAGCCCCTTGGCCACGTTGGCCAGCACCGCCCCCTCCGGCACGTGGGGGGCGACCTTTTGGGCGGTGGAGCGCACCGCCTGGCTGGGCACGGCGAAGAGGAGCAGCTGCGCCCCCTCGGCCACGGCGAGGTCGGTGCTCACCCCCACGTCGGGGTCCAGCACCACCCCGGGCAGCAGCTTTTTGTTCTCCCGCTCGTAGGTGAGCAGGTCCACCTCCTCCTGGAAGGGGGACCAGAGGGTCACCTCGTTGCCGTAGGAGCGGGCCATCACCGCCAGGGAGATACCGAACCCGCCGGCGCCCAAAATCACGATCTTTGCCATCTGTACAACCGCCTTTCCCCGGGGCGAACGCGCCCCGCTGTATTGCAGGGGGCCTCCCCTATTTCTGCACCTTCTCTTTTTTCTTGCCGAAGCGGTTCTCCTCGCCCCGCAGCAGCCGCCCGATGTTGGAGCGGTGCATGAAGACGATGATGGCCGCAAAGATCACCGCGCAGATGGTGACGGTGACCGGGTCGCGCCCCAGGGCGCGGGAGACGAAGTAGGTGATGACCGGGTAGCACAGGGCCATGACGATGGAGCCCAGGGAGACGATCTTGCTGGTAAAGGTCACCGCCGCAAAGACCACCGCCGTCAGGGCCACCGAGATGGGGTCGATGAGGACCGCCGCCCCCGCCGAGGTGAGCACCCCCTTGCCCCCCTTGAAGTGGAAGTAGAGGGGGAAGATGTGCCCCAGCACCGCAAAGTAGCCCCCCAGATAGGCCCCGTAGATGGGGTCGAGCCCCAGGGCGTACTGAAAGACCAGCCGCCCGAGGAGCACCGAGATCGCCCCCTTGGAAAAGTCCCCCACCGCCACCAGGGCGGCCGCGCCCTTGCCGGCGGTGCGCAGCACGTTGGTCATCCCCGCGTTGCCGCTGCCGTACTTGCGCACGTCGTCCTTCAAAAAGACCTTGCCCACGATGACCGCCCAGGAGACGCTGCCCAGCAGGTAGGAAACCAGCGCCACCCCGGCCATCCAGAGAATCTGTGTCGCCGTCATCTCAAAACCCCTCTCAACTGTGTTTTTACAGCCCAAAAGAGCCCCGCCTTCCCCGCCGGGGCTCCCTCTTCTTTTTTTCCATTGTACCACAGAGACGGAAAAAATGCGGCCCTTTTTAGGGGGAAGGCCCATTCTTTTTTCCTTGCCTCTGCCCCGGAGTTCCCTCTCTCCCGGGGCTACTCCCCCCGCTGGCGCACCGACAGGCGGATGGGAGTGCCCTCCAGGTCGTACTGCTCGCGGATCTGGTTTTCCAGATAGCGCTGGTAGGAGAAGTGAAAGAGCTCCTTGTTGTTGACAAAGCAGACGAAGTGGGGCGGGTTGGTGGAGGCCTGGGTCATGTAGTAGATCTTCAGCCGCTTGCCCTTGTCGGTGGGGGGCTGCACCCGGGCGGTGGCGGCGGCGAGGATGTCGTTGAGCACCCCGGTGGTGATGCGCAGGGAGTTGTTCTGGTGGGCCTTGACCACCTTTTCAAAGAGCTGGCCCAGCCGCTGCCCGGTGAGGGCGGAGATAAAGACCATGGGGGCGTAGGGCATGAAGGAGAAATCCTCCTGCAGCTGTTTGCGAAAGGCCTGCATGGTGTGGGTGTCCTTCTCCACCGCGTCCCACTTGTTGACGGCGATGACGCAGGCCTTGCCCTGCTCGTGGGCGTAGCCGGCCACCTTGGAGTCCTGCTCGGTAAAGCCCACGGTGGCGTCGATGACCATCACCGCCACGTCGGCCCGGTCCACCGCCATGAAGGCCCGCAGCACCGAGTAGCGCTCCACCGAGTCGTCCACCTTGTTCTTGCGGCGGATGCCCGCCGTGTCGATGAAGACGAACTTGCCGTAGCGGTTTTCCACCCGGGAGTCCACCGCGTCCCGGGTGGTGCCGGCGATGTCGGAGACGATCATCCGGTCCTCCCCCAGGACCTTGTTGATGAGGGAGGACTTGCCCGCGTTGGGCTTGCCGATGACCGCCACCTTGATGGCGTCCTCGTCCTCGTCCTCCTCCGCCTGGCCGGGCAGCTCGTCCACCACCGCGTCCAGCAGGTCGCCGGTGCCGTGGCCGTGGACCGAGGAGACGGGCAGCGGCTCGCCGATGCCCAGGTTGTAAAACTCGTAGAACTCGGCCGGGAGGCCGCCCACGCTGTCGCACTTGTTGACGCAGAGGACCACCGGCCGCCGGGATTTGTGGAGCATGGCCGCCACCTCCATGTCGGTGGCGGTGACCCCGTCGGGCAGGGAGACCACGAAGATGATCACGTCGGCGCTGTCGATGGCCAGTTGGGCCTGCCGGCGGATGTGCGAGAGGATGACGTCGTCGGAGTGGGGCTCGATGCCGCCGGTGTCCACCAGCAGGAAGGTGCGCCCGCCCCAGTTGCAGTCGTAAAAGATGCGGTCCCGGGTCACGCCGGGGGTGTCCTCCACAATGGCCAGACGCTGGCCGATCAATTTGTTAAACAGGGTGGATTTGCCCACATTGGGCCGCCCCACCACCGCCACTACCGGTTTGCTCATTGCGCATTCCCTCCCAACACGGCCTGTATGAAGCCGTATCCGTCGTTTTCCACCAGGGTCAATTTGGCGCCCAGGCGCGCTTCCAGCGCCTCTCTGGGCACGTCGTCCAAGAATTTGTCCTGCTCGTGGCGGAGCATGCAGGTGGGCACCAGCACCCGGTCGGAGAGGAGCTTGCCCCCCGCCTGCCGCTCGATGTCGGTGGCGGTGACCAGCCCGGCCACCGTCACGTTGCCGCCGAAATACTCGTTTTCGATCACGTGCACCCGCGCCTGCAGCCCGGGCACCCGCCGGGCCAGCGCATCCACCATCCCGCGGATGTAGTCGGCCGCGCAGACCCCGGTGACCAGGTCGCAGGGGGATGTCTGCACCGGGTCTTCCAGCCGGGCCAGCTCGCTCTCAAACTCCTCCAGCAGCAGGGCGGTCATCCCCACCCCGTTTTGCAGCTGCTCGAAATCGCCGTAGTAGCCGCTGTCGGGGAGCGGCCGCCCGGCGAGGATGAAGAGCTCGTCCCCCGGGTAGATGAGCCGAGTGCCGTGCTCCTTCAAAAAGGCGTCGGTGAAGCGGTGGATCTGGTCCAACACCGCCCCCGCCCCCGCCGGGGTGAAGGGGGTGAGCTGGCAGAGGCCTTGGCGGTATTTGGTCAGCCCCACCGGCACCACCGACACGCTGGACACGCTGGGCCAGAGGGCCCCCAGGTCGGCCATGGTCCGCTCCAGCTCCGCCCCGTCGTTGTAGCCGGGGCAGAGGACGATCTGGCAGTTGAGGCGGATGCCCGCCTGCGCCAACTGGCGCAGGTAGTCGAGCTTCTCCCCCGCAAAGCGGTTGCCCATCATCTCCCGGCGCAGGTCGGGGTTGGTGGTGTGCACCGAGACGTTCACCGGGCTGATGTGCATCCGCTTGATGCGGTCGATCTCCCGCTGGTGGAGGTTGGTCAGGGTGACGTAGTTGCCGAAGAGGAAGGAGAGCCGCTCGTCGTCGTCCTTGAAATAGAGGGTCTCCCGCATCCCCGGGGGCATCTGGTCCACAAAGCAGAAGATGCAGTTGTTGGTGCAGGAGTGCTGCTTGTCCATCAAGTAGGTCTCGAATTCCAGGCCCAGGTCTTCGTACTCGTCCTTCTCGACGATGACGCCCTGCAGCTCTCCCCCGCTCTCAAACTCCAGCTCCACCTCGGTCTCGCTGGAGTAGAACTGGTAGTCCAGCACGTCCCCGATCTCGTTGCCGTTCACCTTCAGCAGGCGGTCGCCCGCCTGAAACCCCGCCTCCTCGGCCGGGGAGCCGGGGATGACCCGGGTCACAGTCACTGCCATCTCTGCCTCTTCACGCCCTTCCCTAACCGGGCCGCCAACGCGCGCGGCCCCTCTCTATCAGAATGCCCCGCCGGACGGGGCCAATCCACGAAAAAAAGAGAGGGACCACCCTCTCTTTATCTCTGAGGAAGCTTACGCTTCCTTTTTGATGATCTCTTTGCCTTTGTAGAAGCCGCAGTTGCCGCACACTCTGTGAGGGGCTTTCAGCTCGCCGCATTGCGGGCATTTGGAAAACGCGGGCATCTCCAATTTCCACACGTTGGAGCGGCGTTTGTCCCTTCTGGCTTTGGACAACTTTCTCTTTGGTACTGCCAAGTTCAGCACCTCCTTAACATTGGTCTTTCTGGAAAAAAACTATTGCAATAGCTCTTTTAAAGCTTCCAGGCGGGGGTCGATCTGCCTTTTGTCGCAGCCGCAATCACCCTGGTTCAGGTTCGCCCCGCAGAGGGGGCAGAGGCCTTTGCAGTCCTCCCGGCACAGAAATTTGAGTGGGAAATCCAGCCGGAGGTCGGTGATGGCGACCTGGTCCAGATGGACGGCATCACCGTCGACAATGATGTCTTCATCGGAACCATTGGGCGACTCCTTGACGAGGGTGTGGGTGTACCGGTACTCGAACGCCCGGGAAATGGGGTCGAGACAGCGGTCGCACACCGTCTCCACCCGGCCGCTCACCGCAAAGTGGAGTTCGGCGATCTGGGCGCGGTTGACCGCTTCTCCCACAATGTGGAGGGAGGCCGGCCGGTCGTCGTCGCCGTAGAACTCGCTCTGGGGAACTTGCAGGGTGTAGTCGAAGGGGAGGCGAAGCCCCTCCTCCGCAAGCAGGCGCTTTACGTTTAAAAGCATAGTGACTCCTTAGTCCGCCACAGACTTATTATATAGACTCCCCCTGGGGTTGTCAACGAAAATCCGCGGCTTTTTTCCTTGTTTTCTCAAATTTTTGCGGGTTTTTGGCGCCAAGGGCCTAGACCAGGGCGCGGATCAGGCTGCCCCTGTCCCCCGGCAGCAGGTCGATGACCGGCAGGTCGATCATGGTGTAGGCCCCCGGCGCGCGCTTGCAGGCGGCCCGGGCCGCGCAGACGAGCACCTGGGCGGTGAGGGCGGGGTTGTTGATCGACATATTGAACTCGAAGTTCTGGTTGTGGGTGGTGCCGCTGACCCCTTTGCGCACCAGGTTGACCCCGTGGCCGGTGTCGATGAGGGCCTTCACGTCCTCCACCTGGGCGACGTGGGTCTCGTCGTGGACAAAGTAGGGGTCTGCCAGGACGGCGGCCTTCACAGCCGCAAAGTCGGCCCCCTCTTTGAGCTGGACATAGACCATCCGCCGGTGGACGCCGGTGCCGGTGGGGATGGTCATGGACAGGGCGTTCTCCACCCCGGGGATGGCCTTGACCGCCACCGTGTGCCCCATGCTCATGCCGGGGCCGAAGTTGGTGTAGGTGATCCCCTTGGGGGCCAGCCCCTGCAGCAGGGCCCGCACCACCGAGTCGCTGCCCGGGTCCCACCCGGCCGAGACCACCGCGGCCGCCCCGCCGGCCTGGGCCACCGGGGTCAGCTCCTCCACCAGGTCCCAGATGCCGGTGTGGATGTCGTAGCTGTCCACGGTGTTGATCCCCTGGGCCAGGTACTCCTTGGCGTACTGGGGCACCGACCGGGTGGGGGTGCAGAGGATGGCCACCTGGGGCTTTTCGGGCAGCTCCTTCACGTCGGAAACCACCGGCACCCCGGCCAGATCGGCGGAGAGTCCCTGGCGGCTGGCCCCTCTGCGCACCAACCCCACCAGCTGAAAGTCCTCGGCGGCCTGCACCGCCTCGACGGCGGCCCGGCCGATGTTGCCGTAGCCGACAATTGTCGCTTTGATCATCTTCATCGCACTCCCTTTTCCCATATTTGCCCGGCGGCCCCGGAGATGGACCGGCTGGCCGCCGCTGATCGCGCAAAGACAGTGTACCCCATTTTTGCCCCCCTCGTCAATACGAAAGAAGGGGGATGGGGGCGCCGCCTATTCCCCCGCCCGCCCGGCGGGGACCGCCTCTGCCTCCTCGGCCTTTCGCAGCGGCTTCCAGACGGTGGCCAGCATGGTCAAATAGCAGGCCGACCCGCCCACGAAGTTGGAGACCGGCTCGGCCAGAAAGACCCCGATGACCCCCAGGCCGCCGATGCGGGGCAGGAGGATGGTCAGTGGCACCACGATGATGGCCTTGCGCAGCAGGGAGAAAAAGACCGCCTGTTTGGAGCGGCCCAGGGCCACAAAGGTGGACTGCCCCGCCATCTGAAAGGCCATCATGAAGTAGCCGAAGAAGTAGACCCCCAGGGCCTGGGCCCCCTTGCCCACCAGGTCGGGGTCGCTGCTGAAGAGGTGGATGAACGGCTGGGGGAAGAGCATCAGCACCAGCCAGGCCGCCAGGGTGTAGACCACGCAGACCACCGACATGAAGCGGATGCCGCTGCGCACCCGGCGGTACTCCCTGGCGCCGTAGTTGAAGCCGATGACCGGCTGGGCGCCGTTGGTCAGCCCGTTTATCGGCATGCTCACCACCTCGCGCACCGAGTTGGCCACCGTCATGATCCCCACGTAGAGGTCGCCCCCGAACTGCTGCAGGTTGATGTTGCAGACGATCTGCACCAGGCTGTTGGTGATGGCAAAGCAAAAGGAGCTCATCCCCAGGGAGACGATCTCCCCCACCAGCTTCCAGTTGGGCTTCATGGTCTTTTTTTGCAGCCGGTAGATGGCCTTTTTGCCGGTGAGGAAGCGAAACACCCAGGCGGCCGAGAGGAATTGGGAGATCACCGTGGCCAGGGCCGCCCCCTGCACCCCCATGTGGAGGACAAAGATGAACAGCGGGTCCAGGAGGATGTTGGTCACCGCCCCCAGGAGGACGGTCATCATCCCCATCTTGCCAAAGCCCTGGGAGTTGATGAAGCTGTTCATCCCCAGCCCCACCATCACAAAGACGCTGCCGCAGAGGTAGACGGTGAGGTAGCCGTCGGCGTAGGGGAAGGTCTGCCCGCTGGCCCCGAAGAGCCGCAGCAGCGGCCCCTTGAAGGCCAGAAAGAGGGCGGTGAGGACCAGCCCGGTGGCCACCATCATAAAAAAGGAGTTGCCCATGATGGTCTCGGCCCGCTCGTCGTCCCCCTTCCCCCGGGCGATGGAGCAGAGGGGGGCGCCCCCCATCCCGAAGAGGTTGGCAAAGGCGGTGATGATGGAAATGATGGGGAAGGTCAGCCCCAGGCCGGTGAGGGCCAGGGTCGCCGCCTCGGGGATGTGGCCGATGTACATCCGGTCCACCACGCTGTAGAGGACGTTGATGAGCTGGGCCAGGGTCATGGGCAGGGCCAGGTTGAGGATGTTGCGGGACACCTTGCCCTTTGAAAAGTCGTTTTGTCTCTCCGTCGGGATCGCCTCCATTCGCACGCTGTTCATTATACACCGATTCGGGGGCGGGGGCAACGGGGCGCGAAAAGCCGGGGGGGGGCGCGCCGATCGCGCCTGCCCCCGGCTAGGAGGGGGGAGTTTAGTTGTACCGGGCCACGCAGTCGGCCACCAAGTCCCAGAAGCGGCCGCCGTCCAGGGTGATGCCCACCTGGCAGTTGGCGGGCTTGCCGGTGGTGCCGAAGTAGTCGCAGACGGTGCGGCCGTAGCTGGGGCCGCCGCTCCGGTCCACCTCCACATACATCTCTTTCATGGTGAAGATGGTGGGGTCGATGAGGTAGGCCACACAGGTGACATCGTGTACCGGGCCCCCGTCCAGGCCGTAGGCCTCGTGCTGGGTCTTCCAGGTGAAGCGCATGATGTCGCCGAAGAGCCGGCCGCCCACGTTGTCAAACCCCTCCATCCGCTCGATGACGTCCATGGTGCAGGCGGTCTGGTTGGTCAGGTCCAGCCCCATCATCGCGATGGGCACCCCGGAGGAGAACACCACGTGGGCGGCCTCGGGGTCGGCGTAGATGTTGAACTCGGCGGCGGGGGTGGTGTTGCCCAGCCCGTAGGCCCCGCCCATGAGGACGATGCGCTGGATCTTTTGCAGGATGCGGGGCTCGCTGCGGATGGCCACCGCGATGTTGGTGAGGGGCCCCACCGGCACCAGGGCAATGTCCCCGTCGGAGGCCAGCAGGGTGTCGATGAGATAGCGCACCGCCGGGGTCTTTTCCGCCTGCCGGGTGAGGGGGGCGAACACCGGGCCGTCCAACCCGCTCTCGCCGTGGATGTTGGCCGCCACCACCTGCTCGCGCACCAGGGGGCGGGGCATCCCCGCGTAGACCGGGACATCGAGCCCCAGGTGCTGGCAGAGGTGCAGGGCGTTGGGCAGGGTCTTATCCAGCGTCTGGTTGCCCGCCACCACCGTGACCCCCAGCAGTTCGATGGCCGGGTGCCGGGCCGCCACCATCAGGGCAATGGCGTCGTCGTGGCCGGGGTCGCAGTCCAAAATGATTTTCTGTCGCATCATCAGCGTTCCTTCCTCTCTCGTCGGGCGCGGCCTGGCGGCTGCGCGGCTCTCTTTACAGTTGTAGTGTAGCAGTCCCCGCGCTATACTGGGTATGAGATTTCTCACATCAAGGAGGGATGCCCTGTGGTCTTGGTCGACGACCAGCCGCTGCTGGACCGCTTTTTGCGCCAGTCCGACTTTTTGGACTGCTTCTCCTTCCCCGCCCAACAGTATGCCCGGCTCTACCACCTGGAAGCGGGGGAGTACATCCTCGAGGAGGGGGCCCAGCCCGCCTTCCTCTACTACCTGGTCGCCGGGCGGGCCAAGCTCTACATGACCCTGCCAAACGGCAAGGTCTCACTCATCGACTTCTTTCGCGCCCCTTGCTTTGTGGGGGAGATGGAACTCATCGGGGTGCAGCGCAGTTCCCGGGCGGTGCAGGCCCTCTGCGGCTGCTACTGCCTGGCCCTGCCGATCGAGGAGTGCCGGGAGCGGCTGTTGGGCGACCCCCGGTTCTTGCGGCGCCTCTGCGTCTATTTGGGGAGCAAGAATGTCCGCACCGTCCTCTCCCTCTCCCAAAACAAGGGCTTTCCCCTGGAAAACCGGCTGGCCCATTTTTTGCTGTTGGCCGCGCCAGACGGCTGGTACGCCGAAAAGCACACCCACGCCGCCGAATACCTGGGGGTCAGCTACCGCCACCTGCTCTACGTGTTGGCCGACTTCGTGTCCAGGGGGTATCTGAAAAAAGAGGGGGGCGGCTATCTGCTGGCCGACCGGGCGGCGCTGGTCTCGCTGGCCCAGGGCCTTGAGCCGCCGGAGGGCGGGTAAGCACCTGAAAGCCGGCGCGCTGGGAGCACCGGTCGATTTTTTCCTTTTGCTCTTTTGATCTTTTGCTCAGACCCCTCTCGGGCGGGCGCCTCTCCCCCTCTCCCCGGCGCAGAAAAGAGCCCGCCCGGCGCGCATTTCAGCGCGGCCCGGGCGGGCTCTGAAAGGGGTCTATAAAACGGAGGTCACAGGTACTTCTTCATGTTCTCGGGGAGCAGGTCCTCGTCGGCGGAGACGGTGAAGACCAGGTTCACGTCCTTGATCTCGGCCACGCCGGAGAGTTTGTCGAACATGGCGCCCAGCCCCTCCAAATCCTTCTCGGGGCCGCCCACCTTGAGGATGGAGTCCACAAAGACATGGGTGATGTCGTAGTTGCCGGCCATCAGGCCCAGGATGAAGCCGTAGAAGATATCAAAACCGCAGATGCCGTAGGCGTCCATGTCCACCAGGCGGACATTGGAGTCCACATCGTACCGGAGTTTCAGGGTTTTGTCCAAGCATACCACATTTCCAGCTGAAGTTTTTGCTGCGTCGTTGATCTGCTCAAGGAGTTTTTTGGTCTTGCCCGAGCCTCTGCTGCCAACAATGAGTTTTATCATAGTGGTGTACCTCCTATATTTTGGTCCCGCCCCGGAGTGGGGTGGGGACTATTCCTGAATTTCTTTGACGAGCTCTTCCCGCAGGTCCTCGTAGCCGGGTTTGCCCAACAGGGCGAACATGTTCTTCTTGTAGCTCTCCACCCCGGGCTGGTCGAAGGGGTTGACCCCCAGCAGGTAGCCGGAGATGGCGCAGGCCTTCTCCAAGAAGTAGACCAGGTAGCCAAAGGAGTGGGCGTCCATCTTGTCGATTTGGAGGACCGCGTTGGGGACGCCGCCCTTGACGTGGGCGAGGATGGTGCCCTGCATGGCCTTTTTGTTGACGTTGGACATGTTCTGCCCCGAGAGGAAGTTCAGCCCGTCGAGGTTTTCGGGGTCCTCGGGGATGAAGAAGTCGCTCTTGGGTTCGGCGAAGTCGATGACCGTCTCAAACAGCTGCCGCCGCCCGTCCTGGATGTACTGGCCCAGGGAGTGCAGGTCGGTGGAGAAGATGACGCTGGAGGGGTAGAGGGCCTTGTGGTCCTTGCCCTCGCTCTCGCCGTAGAGCTGTTTGAACCACTCGTTCATCTGCCCGTAGGAGGGCTCGTAGCTGGCCATGATCTCGACCGAGTAGCCCTTGTTGTAGAGGATGTTGCGGACCGCCGCGTACTTGTAGCAGTCGTTTTTCTCAAGGCAGGGGTCGGTAAAGGCATCCTGCGCCTCTTTGGCGCCGGCCATCACCGCGTCGATGTCGCAGCCCGCCACGGCGATGGGGAGCAGCCCCACCGGGGTGAGCACCGAGTAGCGGCCGCCCACGTCGTCGGGGATGACGAAGGTCTCGTAGCCGTTGCGGTCGGAGAGCTCTTTGAGGGTGCCGCGGGCCTTGTCGGTGGTGGAGTAGATGCGCTCCTTCGCGCCCTCGGGGCCGTAGCGCTTTTCGAGCAGTTCTTTAAAGACCCGGAAGGCCAGGGCCGGCTCGGTGGTGGTGCCGGACTTGGAGATGACGTTGACCGAGAAGTCGACCCCCTCGCAGAGGGCGAGGATGTCGTTTAAGTAGCTGGGCGAGATGGTGTTGCCCACAAAGTAGATCTGCGGGGTGTCCTTCGCCAGGGCATTGTAGTTGTTGCTCTTGATGTACTCGATGGCGGCGCGGGCCCCCAGGTAGGAGCCGCCGATGCCGATGACCACCAGCACTTTGGACTGCTGCTGGATCTTCTTGGCAGCGGCCTTGATCCTCTCGAACTCGGCCTTGTCGTAGTTGGTGGGCAGGTCGATCCAGCCCAGGAAGTCGTTGCCCAGACCGGATTTTTCGTGGAGGGTCTGGTGGGCGGCGCAGACCAGGTGCTGCATCCCCGCGTACTCCTCCGGGCGGATAAAGTTTGCCAGGTAGTTGGTATTGAGTTTCACTGCCATTTTACTTCCCCCTTATTGGTTGATTCGATTGTAATATATCTAAGCAATACTGTCAAGTATGCTTGTATGCAAAAGATATTTTTTGTAAAAAACCGCCAAATCAGCGCATCACAAATAAGTATTTCAGCAGAATTTGGTAGCCTGTCAAAAAGTCCATCTTGGCCACCGGGGCGGCGGCGGTGACTGGGTACTCGCCGATCTTTTCGCCGTCCAGCGAGAGTTCCACCACCCCCAGTTTCTGCCCTTCCTCCACCGGGGCGGTGACGTCCTCGGCGATCTGCACCGCCTGCACGATCTTGGCCCCGCTGCCCTTTTTCACCAAAAAGGTGCCGTCGCTGCCGTAGCGCAGGGGCACTTCGCCGGTGACCCCGCCCTTGACCTTCAGGGCGGTGGGGGCGGTTTCGGGCAGTTGCAGGGTGGCCATCTCGTAGTTGGCGAAGCCGTAGTCCAGCAGGGCCTTGGCGCCGTTGAAGCGGTCGTTGGAGGTGGGGCAGCCCATCACCACCGCCACCAGGGAGAGGCCGCCCCGCTCGGCCGCGGCCGAGAGGCAGCTGCCCGCCCCGTCGGTGGTGCCGGTCTTGAGGCCCACGCAGCCGTCGTAAAAGCGCACCAGCTTGTTGGTGTTGACCAGTTGGGTCGCCCCGCCCCGCAGGGAGTCCATCCAGACGGTGCTGTACTTTTTGATGTCCGGGTGCTTGAGGAGCTCGCAGCTCATGATGGCGATGTCCCGGGCGGTGGAGACGTGGCCCGCCGCGTCGAGGCCGTTGGGGTTTTCAAAGTGGGTGTTCGCCATCCCCAGCTCCTGGGCCCGCTGGTTCATCAGGGCCACAAAGGCCTCGGGGGAGCCGGCCACGTATTCGCCCAGGGCGGCGGCCGCGTCGTTGGCCGAGGAGATGGCGGTGGCCTTGATGAGGTCGTTCACGCTCATCTGCTCGCCGGGTTCCAGCCAGATCTGGCTGCCCCCCATCTTGCAGGCGTAGTCGCTGGCGCTGACCATGTCGTCGTAGCCGAACTTGCCGGCGTCGATGGCCTCCATCACCAGAAGGAGGGTCATCACCTTGGTGATGGACGCCGGGGGCATCGGCTCGTCGGCGGACTGTTCGTAGAGCACCTGCCCGGTGCTCTGCTCCAGCAAGATGGCCGACTTGGCGTTGATGTTGATGGCCCCTTCCGGCGCGGGGGAGGCGGCGACCACGGGCTGTTCGCCCCCATCCCCCAGCAGGTCAAAGTCGGTGGTGGTCACATCTTCGTATGCAAAGGCCGGCGCCGCGCTCAACAGCAGCGCCGCCGACACCAGGGCGGCTGCCAGTTTCTTCATTCCCTATCACCTCTTGCCAATGGATATGAGGCGAGGGGGCGAAAAAGTCGCTTATAAACAGAAAAAATCGCCGCAAGGCGATTTTATTCCACAATGAATTGACGGATGTCGTCCAAGACCTCCGGGCAGTGGTCGCAGTCGATGGTCAGCAGCAGGGGCTTTGAGAGGTCCTGGCTGAAAATGCCGATGATGGACTTGGCGTTCACCCGGTTTTCAGGCTCTCCAATGGTGGCGGTCGCGTCGTATTTGGACAGGCTGTGGATAAAGCTCTTGATGTCGTCAGCCCTTTTGAAAAACACCTTTACTTGTGTCATCGTCTCGCTGCCTCCTTACTTCTTTCATCCATTATATACTACCCCCCTCCTTTTCGCAACCGACTTTGTTGTTTTCAGCTGCATTTTTATGTATAATAATAAGAACTGTTTTTTGGGCAGTTTGCAAAAGCCACCCCCTCTTTTCGCCCCGGGGCGAACCCCTTTGACCGGGGGCGGCTGCAAGAAAAATGTAAGAAATCCGCTCGCTGTTTTGACCAAAAGAGCGGTTAGACTAATGACAAGGGAAAGTTGGTAGAGCAGATGAGAGTTTCCTTTTACACCCTGGGCTGCAAGGTCAACCAGTACGAGACCCAGGCCATTGCCGCCCAGTTTCAGAAGGCCGGCTTCGAGCTGGCCGGGCCGGAGGAAAAGGCCGATGTCTTTGTGGTCAACTCCTGCACGGTGACGGCCACCGGCGACAAGAAGACCCGCAACCGGCTGGCCCGCTTCCGCCGGGAAAACCCCGACGCGGTGGTGGTGCTCACCGGCTGTTTCCCCCAGGCCTTTCCCGAAAAGGCCAAGGCCCTGCCCGGCATCGACGTGGTCACCGGCGCGGGGAACAAAAACCGGATCGTCGAGTTGACGCTGCGGGCCATCAGCGAGAAAAGCCGCATCGTCGAGATCGCCGAGCACACCCCCGGCGAGGGCTTTGAGGAGATGCAGGTGCAGGACTTTGGGGAGCACACCCGCGCCTTTGTCAAAATCCAGGACGGGTGCGACCACTACTGCTCCTACTGCATCATCCCCACCGCCCGGGGGCGGGTGCGCTCCAAACCGCTGGAGGCCATCCGCCGCGAGCTGTCGGTGCTGGCCCAAAACGGGTACCGGGAGGTGGTGCTGGTGGGCATCAACCTCCCCTGCTACGGCAAGGACCTGGGGCTGCGCCTCATCGACGCCGCCGAGTGCGCCTGCTCGGTGGAGGGCATCGAGCGGGTGCGGCTGGGCTCCCTCGAGCCGGAGCTGCTCACCGACGAGGACATGATGCGCCTGGCCGCCCAGCCCAAATTCTGCCCCCAGTTTCACCTCTCGCTCCAGAGCGGGTGCGACGCCATCCTGCGGCAGATGAACCGCCACTACACCACCGAGGAGTACCTGGAGATCGTCCGCTTCATCCGCAACCACTTTGAAAACCCCTCCATCACCACCGACATCATCGTCGGCTTCCCCGGCGAGAGCGAGGAGCACTTTTTGCAGTCCCTGGCCTTTGTCAGAGAGGTGGGCTTTGCCCGGGTGCACTGTTTCCCCTACTCCCGGAGAGAGGGCACCCGGGCGGCCGCGCTGCCCGACCAGCTGCCCGCCCGGGTGAAGGAGGAGCGAAACCGCCGCCTGGCCGCCGAGGCCGAGCGCTGCAAGGCCGCCTTTTTAAAAGAACAGGTGGGCCGCACCGAGGAGGTGCTGCTGGAGCGGCAGCGGGAGGACGGCTCCTTCGAGGGCTACACCAAAAACTACACCCCGGTGCGCATCAAGGGCGAGGGGCTCGCCCCCGGCCAGATTGTCCTCTGCCGGCTGGACTGCTGCAGCGAGGAGCACTGTCTGGGCTGCGCGATCTAGGGCAAAAAAGTGGACAGCCCCCAGGCTGTCCACCGTCGCACCTATCGGTATTCTTCTTTCAGCAGCCCCTGCAGGCGCTCGAGGGGGATGTTCGCCTCGTGCTCCTGCCGCTGCATGGATTCCTGTTCCCCCGCCTTGCAGAGGACGACAAGCTGGGTATCGGTGAGGTAGAAGGGCTGGTCGTCCTCCAGTCCGGCCGGGTGGTCGAGTTGCCGTTCCATTTCATTTTTCACTATGCTCAGATAGTCACTTGAATCGGTAAACAAGTCGCCAAGGGCCAGACGCTCGCCTGTGGTGAGGCTGTACACAGCCCCCGTCGCGTCGCTGTAGACGGGCCGCCCCTCTACCGAGAAGCGGCGCGCACAGCGCACGCTGACAAAGGCCGGGGTCTGCCGGGTGATCTCTTGGGTGTAGCTGCCTTCGGCCCGCTGGTCGGTGTAGGCCAGGGTATTGGCCTGGGCGTTGACCGATGCCAGGTTGTCAAAGGCCGCGTGTTGGAGTTCGCTGTTGACCTTGCGGGCGGTCTCCTCCCCCACTTCCTCCCCCACCGATACGGTGGTGGTCTTGTAGGTGAGGTTGTAGTCCTCCAATCGCTCCTCCTGGCCGGGGGCGAAATACTCCGCCCGGGCGGTCCTGGGGACGATGAAGGCCAGCGCCAGCGCCGCCACGGCGCAAATTGCAAACCATTTTTTCATTCGGGACACCTCCCGCCGGGTGCGACGGTAGTATTGTCCCCCCAGGGTTCGGCAAAACCCCCGCAATTTTTTGGCTGGGCTGGCGAAGGCTGGCTGGCCGCCCCACAAATTCCAGTTAAAGAAGGATCGGTATGAAAGAGACGACCAAAAACAGAGTGAACTCCCGCCACTTCAAAATCGCCGCGGTGCTGGTGGTGCTGGCCCTCTGCGGGCTGGCTCTCTGGGCCTTTTCCCCGGTGCTGGGGATGCTGGGCAAGCCCGACGCGAGCGAGCTCATCCGCGAGTACATCGACGGCTTCGGCCCGGCCGGGGTCTTTGTCTTCCTGGCCATCCAAATACTGCAGATCGTGGTGGCCTTCATCCCCGGCGAGCCCATCGAGGTGCTGGCGGGGATGATGTACGGCACCGTCCCCGGGCTGCTGATGTGCATGCTGGGCTGCTTTGTGGGCTCCATCTTGGTGTTCTTTTTGGTCAAGTGGCTGGGGCGGGACTTGGTGCACAGCTTCTTCTCGGAGGAAAAGCTGCACAAGCTGAAATTTTTGAACGACAAAAACAGCTTTGAAAAGCTGACCTTCCTCCTCTTCTTCATCCCCGGCACCCCCAAGGACATCCTCACCTATGTGGCCGGGCTGACCCCCATCCGCCCGCTGCGGTTCTTTATCATCTCCTCCATCGCCCGCATCCCCTCCATCGTCACCTCGACCCTGGCGGGCTCCCTCCTCATCAAGGGGCAGGCGGGCAACTCCATCATCGCCTTTGCGGTGGCGGGGGGGCTCTCCCTCGTGGGCATCTTCATCTACAACCAAATCGTCAAGCGCTACAACGCCAAGCGGGAAAAACAGTCCTAAAAACAGCAGAGGGCGCCCGGCAGAACCTGTCTGTCGGGCGCTCTTTTTTGTTGTCTAAAAAACTGGCTGTGCCGGGGCACTGAAGAGCTTTCGCGATGCGCGAGAAAGGGAACTCCCTTTTGATACCGTAAAAGTGCGGCCTGCCAAAGAGGAGCAGGTCGCAGACCGGCCGAGAGGAAGAGAACAGGTGGGCCCGTTTGCGGGTGGCAAGCAAAGATCCCCTCGCAGCTGGCGGGCCGCATCAACGCCTCGAGGCGCGGCCGGTATCGCGGGACGTTGCCCCCATATATGGGCCCACCCATTCCGCTGGCGGACTCCTGTTGCCGCACAATAAAAACCGAAACGGCCCTGCCTGTCCCTCGTCGCCGGCGCGGCGGCCGGGGTGGGCGTCTAAAAATTTGTCTCTGTGGCCGCGGCCCAGGGGTGGGCCACACGGCCGAAAAAAAGCTGCCTAGGCTGCCTAGCGGCTCTTTTTATTTCCCGGGAAAGAGGGGCCTACTCCCCCTGCTCTGCGGCGCGGCGGAGCATCCGGTCCATCATCGCCCCCATCTTTAAAGGGAAGAGGTAGCACAGCCGCACCTGAAACTGCTGCGCCGGGGAGTGGCAGATGACGAAGCTCCGCTTCCCCAGCCGCCGGGCCAGCCCCTTTCCCACCGCTTCGGGGGCGGCGAAGAAGGCCTTGGGCACCGGCAGGGGGGCGGCGGAACGGGTGTCGGTCAGGGGCGGGTGGAGCAGGTGCACCCCCACGCCCCGCCCCGCCAGCTCGATGCGCAGACACTTGGCCAGCGCCTCGATGGCCCCCTTGGAGGAGGCGTAGGGCGCGATCCCCCCAAAGCCGGTGACCCCCACCCCTGAACTGGTGAAGTAGAGGGCGGCCCCCGTCCGCTCCAGGTGGGGCAGGGCGCTTTTTGCCAGGTGGAGGGCGCCGAAGTAGTTGACCGCCAGCACCGCCCGATAGGTCTCCTCGCCGGTCTCTCCGGCGGGGGCAAAGGTGCAGAGGCAGGCGTTGTGCACCGCCCCGTCCAGCCCGCCCAGCAGCCGGGCCGCCTCGTCCACCGAGCGCGCCACCTCTTCCTCCCGGGAGACGTCGCAGAGGAGGGGCCACAGCCAGCCGGGAAAGCGGGCCGCCAGGGGGGCGAGGCCGTCCAGCTCCCGGTCGAGCACCGCCACGGCGTGCCCCCCTTCCAGCAGCCCCTCGGTCAGATAGTAGCCGATGCCCCGGTTGCCCCCGGTCACGATGTAGTTGCCCATTTCAGCAAGCTCCCCTTTCCATGGCGGCCAACTGCCGCCCCACCGCCGCCCCGAAGGCGGCCTTTTTCTCCTCGGTCAGCTCTCCCGAGAGGAGGTAGCGCTGGGTGTAAAAAAAGATGGGCGCGTAGTAGCGCACCGCCAGGTCGGCCGCCGACCCGCCCGCCAGAAGCCCCAGCCGCTGCAGCTGGGCGAAGGCCGCCTCCTGGATGCGCAGGGGGCGGTCGAAGAGCCACTCCCGGTAGAGGCGGCGCAGTTCGCCGTCGTGGTGCTGCTCGATGGCCAGCAGCCGCAGCACCCGGTTGCAAAAGGGGTCCATCAAATACCCCTCAAAGAAGCGGCGGGAGACCCCCTCCATCGAGACGGGGGCGGCGACCCCCTCCCCCAGGGCGGCAAAGAGGGTCTCGGTGAGCCCGTCGCCCTGCTCCTCAAACCGGGCGAGGATCGCCTGCAAGATGGCCCGCTTGTCGGCAAAGTGGTAGTAGACGGTGCCCTCCTTGATCCCCACCGCCCCGCAGATGTCGCGGATGGACACAGCCAGATATCCCCGCTGGGCGAACTGCTCCAGCGCGGCCTGCAGGATGCGCTCCCCTGTCTTTTCCCGTTCCATGAAATTCCTCCTCTAACAGTCGTTCGATTTAGTTTATCAAACGACTGTTCAAATGTCAAGGGGCCTCCCCTCTTTCCTGCCGGGAGGGCGGACAGGGACAGGGAAAAGAGGGATGGATAGAAGGTGGCGGCAGGGGCGAAGGGAAAGACAGATTGACAAAAGATGGAGAAAACGATGGACGGAGAGAAGGCGGAGAGAAATAGGCGGGTGCAGGGGTGGAGAGGAAAATTGGGCAGACAGGGCGAAGGGAAAAGGCGGAGAGAACGATGGATAGCAGGTGCGGAAAGGCCAAACAGGCAGAGAGGGAAAACCGGTGGAGAAAGGCGGATGGGCAAAATATAGAGAACGGCGGGTGACAGGAGAAAGAAAAAGCAGGCGGACAGACGGCGGCAAAGGGAAAGAAGGGCGGACGAAAGCGGGGAGAAAGCCAGACGGCGAGAGGCAAAGGAAAAGACAGGCGGAGAGAAACCGGCGAAAAGGCAGACTGCCAGAATGCATAGAAAACGGTGAGTGACAGAGGTGGAAAGGAGAAGCGGACAGGGAGAGGTAGGGGGAAAGACAGGCGGACAGAACGCGTAGAAAGCGGTAAGCGACAGAGGCGAAAAGAAAAAGCGGGCGGACAGAGGCTGGGTGTGCCGACAGAGCGCAGAGAGAACGGTGGGCACCGAAGGCGGAAAGGTAAAGGTGGGCAGGCGAAAGTGGAGAGAAGGACGGAGAGGAGGGCGGACAGAGGTGAAGATAAAAAAACGGGCCGACAGAAGCGACGAGGAAAACAGACAGAGAGGAGGCGAAGAGAAGAGGTGAACGGACAGAGGCGAAAGGGAAAATAGGCGGGGAGAAGGGCGGACGACAGAGGCGAAAAAAAGGGCGGACAGGCACAGAGGGGGGCGCAGGGCCGCCTCTGGCCAACATCTGTTCCACCGCTCCCCTGCTGGTATCAAATTCCTCCCCTACCGCCCCCAAAGCAGTGAGAAAACAAGTTGTCCGGGCCAAGAGCCGTCCCGGCAAAAAATCCTCCTATTTTTTCTCATCTGCCTTGACATTCCCTCCTGCAGATGCTATATTGAGAGCACAGAGTTAGTTAGTGCTAACCTCCAATCTCTCCTCCCCCGGGTGCTCTGCCGGCGGGAAGGGCGATTGCACGGCGGCTCTGGGCAGGCGTTCCCACACATGCCTGCGTGCAACGTGTCAACCGGCCTTTGTGTTTCATTCCTCATGTTTCTTACCGGTCAGAAGCGGCGGCCCGCCGAGGGTCGCCGCTTCTGGCTGTTTTGACACGCTTTCGTGACACGCCTCCCCGGCTTAGCCGGGGAGGATAAAGAAATGTATCAAGTGAGGCGAAAAATGGACAGGGATCTCACGATCTCAAAACACTTTCTTTGTGCGCAATTGCCTGTTTGCGGGCTGGGGAGCAAGGGCAAGGAAAAGGCGATACAAGCGGAGGGATCTTCAGCGCCCCTTGAGGGGGTTTTGTCGGCATTCTGTCCCCAAGCCCCCGGCTTTGTCGGGGGGCCTGACCGCCGCCCGGCAAATTTGTCCCGGAGCGGGCGGTGCCCTTGTATTGCTCCCCAAATCCGTGTATCATTTGAACAGAGCTTCTGCGGCTGCGGGCCCAGTCCCCCGGCCGCCCACAGAGAAAGGGAGAATGAGAGATGAAAACCATCGGATTTATCGGCGCCGGCAACATGGCCGAGGCCATTGTCAAGGGGATCGACCGCACCGGATTCCTGCCCCCGCAGCAGATCGGGGTCACCGACGTGAGCGTGCAGCGGCTAGAACACTTTGCCGCCATGGGCCACCGCGCCTTTGCCGACTGCCGGGAGCTGGTGGCCTTTGCCGACTACCTGGTGCTCTCGGTCAAGCCCCAGCAGATGGCTGACGTGTTGGCCGAAGCGGCCCCCGCCCTGCGGGAGGGGACGGCGGTCATCTCCATCGCGGCGGGCATCTCCGCCGACTACATCCGCCGGGCACTGGGGCGGCCCGAGCTGGTGGTGATCCCGGTGATGCCCAACACCCCCCTGCTGATTGCCGAGGGGGCCACCGCCGTGGGGCGGGAGGAGGGCACCCCCGCCGAACAGCTGGCGTTTGTCAAGCAGATCTTTGCCGCCAGCGGCAAGGTGTGGGAGCTGCCGGCCGACAAGCTCAGCGAGGTGATCCCGGCCAACTCCAGCTCTCCCGCCTTCATCTACTACTACGCCAAGCTCTTCTGCGACCAGATCAGCCAGTACGGGCTGGAGCGGGAGACGGTCAAGGAGATGTTCTGCCAGACCCTGATCGGCGCGGCGCGGATGATGCTGGAGAGCGGCGAGGATATCGACGACCTCATCGCCAAGGTCTGCTCCAAGGGGGGCACCACCATCGCCGGCATCGAGGGCTTTCAGGCCAAGGGGCTGGACGCGGCGGTGGCCTACGGCATTCAGCGCTGCATCGAGCGCGCCCACGAGCTGGGGCAGGCCAACGGCTGACCCGCTACCCTGACCGCCTCTCTCCCCTGCAAATTGGGATGTGAAAGGGCCGCCTCTGCCAGGGGGATGAGACGGAAAAATTTGACAGATGGCGGGCAGGGGCGGTTTTGCTGGAACGCTGCCCTCCGGCCAGGCAGTGCGCCAGACGTCGGCCTGGGCGAGCGGGCTCCCCGACATGTCTTTGGCGCGGGAAGACGGCGGGGCAGCGTTCGCCAGACACCCGGTGACAAGGCAATCGCACCTGTTGCGGTAGAGACTGTTGGGAAGGGGCCTTTCCCCACCCCGGCGGCTGTTTTGGCGGCTGCTGTCGGTGGGAGGGGCAACGTTTCAGGCGCACCCCTTCCCCTTCCCTGGGCTGAAGTGGGAAGGCGGCTGCGCGAAGGAAAGGGAAGAGGGCTGGGCGGTGAGTGCCCGGCTCTTTTTCTGTGGCAAGATCATCTCCCCTTGCGCGGCAGGTGCGAAGGGCAAGCAGACAGAAAACGCCCGGGCCCTTCGCACCGGGAAAACGCCACAAGCAGGGTGAAAAAGGGGTCGGTCAAGGGATAGGAGGACAGGGCGGTTGACAGCAGATTGGGGAAGTTGTATGGTAAAGACAATCAAACAGTCTCCTTTTTTGGAGATGTTTGCTGTCTCCCCCTCACGCAGGGGGAGTGGATTGAAATTGTTGCCCCGGTGGCCTTGACCAGGTTCCATCCGGTCTCCCCCTCACGCAGGGGGAGTGGATTGAAATAGGATGTAGTTTTCGAGCTGCAAGACGAGCCTGAGTCTCCTCCTCGCGTAGGGGGAGTGGATTGAAATCTGGCGGTTTGGCTACTCTGGATGAGGCAGGCAAGCGTCTCCCCCTCGTGTAGGGGGAGTGGATTGAAATACATTCGCAACCGGAATAATTTTGCCTGTAGACGGTCTCCCCCTCGCGTAGGGGGAGTGGATTGAAATAAGGGCCTGGGCAGGGGCGAGCCAAGTCTCGGCGGTCTCCCCCTCGCTCGTGGAAGTGGGCATTGGCTAAAACCCGCTGCCTTGCGGCCCTCTACTCCCGGCCTTCAAGTCCTCTTCTGTTTTGAAAAAGTGGGCGGCAATCGGGCTCTCGGTGGCGCGCCCCTCCCCGCACGAGAAGGGCAACTCGCATCGCGGCTTTGGCCTCGGCGTTTTTGATGGTTTCGCCTTTCCCCTCCCGGGGAGCGATCCCGAGCTGCCGCTCCAAGGCTGTTGGGCGGTGCCGCGACCCCCACCATCGAAGACACCCACCAAACCCAAAGAGAGAGGGGAAACAAGCCGTTTCCCCTCTCTCTTTTTGCCGACAGCCGGCCCTAGTCCACCACGCCGGGGGTGCGGCCGATGCCCACCACCTCGCTGACCAGGCGGCGCCAGGTGGCGCAGCCGACGATGCCGTCGGCGCTCAGGCCGTTGCGCCGCTGGTAGTTCACCACGGCGGTGCGGGTGTTCTGGCCAAAGTAGCCGTCCAGCGAGCCCGCCCGGTAGCCCAGGGCGTTGAGGGCGTCCTGCAGCACCAGCACATAGGTGCCCGCGCTGCCCACCCGCTGCAGGGGGTAGCCCGCCGAACAGGCCGGCGGGTTGGTGCGCTTGTCAAAGTGCACCCAGCTGGGGGTCATGCTCAGCGGCTCGACATAGACCCAGACCCCCAGGGACTGGGCCAGGTTGTGCAGCCGCCGCCGGCAGGTGCTGCCCAGGTTCTGCCCCACGTCAAAGGAGACGCCGGCGTAGTGCTGGCTCTGCTGGCCGTGGCCGCCCTCCCAGATGCGCTTGAAGGCGTAGCCCACATAGATCCCCTGCCCCCAGGAGCGGCGGGTGGCGTTCCAGGACTCCATGGCGGCGGTGTTGGTCCAGAGGGTGTTGGAGCGGGAGGAGCCCCGGAACTCCTTGACCAACAGGGTGCGCCCGTAGGAGTAGGGCATGGGGTCGTTTTCGCCCCGATTGTAGGTCTCCATCCGGCCGGAGGCCACATTGTATACCAAAATTCTAGCCATATCAATCACCTGTACCTTGTTTTGTGAAGTGGAGGATGCTCATCACCAGTCTATGTTCTCCTCCCCCAGGGGTGATTGCAGGCGACAAAAGAGCGGGGGGCGGGAAAAACCCCCCCCCCCCCTCTCCCGTTTCCGGCCGCGCCTCTATTTGGTTGCCGGCAGCCCCATCCCCCGCAAAAAGGGGGCCAGGTGCCGCCCGGTGAGGGAGGCGGGGGTCCGGGCCACCTCCTCCGGCGTGCCGGCCGCCACCAGTCGGCCCCCCTCCTCCCCGCCGCCGGGGCCCAGGTCGACGACCCAGTCGCAGGCGGCGATGAACTGCAGGTCGTGCTCCACCACCACGGCGGTGGCCCCCCCCTCCACCAGCCGGTCCAACAGGCGCAAAAAGCCGTCCACGTCGGCCGGGTGCAGCCCGGCGGTGGGCTCGTCGATCAGGTAGAGGGCCGTCTCCCCCCGGCCCTCCCAGAGCTGACAGGCCAGTTTCAGCCGCTGGCACTCCCCGCCCGAGAGGGCGCTGGACGGCTGTCCCAGGGGCAGGTAGCCCAGCCCCGCCTCGGAGAGGAGCCCCAGGGGCCCGGCGATGGCGGGCAGGTCGGCAAAGAGGGCCGCCCCCTCGTCCACCGACAGCTCCAGCACCTGGCTGATGTCCCTCCCCCGGCAGCGCACCGCCAGCACCGGCGGCGAAAACCGCCGCCCCCCGCAGACCGGGCAGAGCAGTTGCAGGTCTTCAAAGAAGAGGAGGTTGCTGCTTACCTCCCCCAGCCCCTGGCAGTGCTCGCACCGGCCCCCGGGGCTGTTGAAGGAGAAGTCCGCCGCCGTCAGCCCCGCCTCCCGCGCCGCGGGCTGGGCGGCAAAGAGGGCCCGGATGGGGGCGAACACCCCCGCATAGGTGGCCGCGCAGGAGCGGCGGGAGCGGGCCAAGGGCTCCTGTCCCACCGCCACCACCCGCCCGGGGCGCGACCCCGGCAGACGGCCGGCGGAGGCGTCCCCCTCCAGCGCGGCCCACAGGGAGGCAAAGACCAAGCTGGTCTTCCCCGAGCCGGAGACCCCGGTCACCGCCGTGAGGCAGCCCAGGGGGAAATCCACCGTCAGCCCCTGCAGGTTGTGGCTGGTCGCCCCGGAGAGCCGCAGCGCCCCCGCGGGGGTGCGCCGGGCGGGTGGGGGGCTGTGGGCGGCCCGCAGCCAGCGGCCGGTGGGGGAGCCCTCGATCCCCCGCAGCCGCTCCAGGGGACCCGCGCCGCAGAGCCGCCCGCCCTGCTGCCCGGCCCCGGGCCCCAGGTCGATGACCCAGTCGGCGGCGGCCATCACCTCCAGGTCGTGCTCGATGACCAGGACGGTGTTCCCCCGGTCCCGCAGCTCTCTCAAAACGGCGATGAGACCGGCCGTGTCCGCCGGGTGCAGCCCGGCGGTGGGCTCGTCCAGGATGTAGAGGATGCCGGTGATCTCGGCGTCCAGGGCGGCGGCCAGGCGGACGCGCTGCCCCTCGCCCCCCGAGAGGGTGGCGGAGGGCCTCTCCAGGGTCAGGTAGCCCAGCCCCATCCGCTCGAGCCGCCCCAGCTTGGTCCCCAGGTCCCGCAGGTAGGGGGCGGCCAGGGCCCGCTCGGGGCCTTCCAGTTGGCCGCCGAGCACTGCCAGCCACCCGGCCAGTCGGGCCAGGGAGAGGCCCGCCAACTGGGGCAGCCGCATCCCCCCCAAGGTGGCGCGGCGGGGGGCCGGTTTCAGCCGCTCGCCGCCGCAGGCCGGGCAGGTCTGGCGGGTGAAATACCCCTCCAGCCGGGAGGCGGCCCCCTTCTTCTCGGCATAGCGCCGCCAGAGGTTGGGGAGCACCCCCTCAAAATCGCCCCCCTTCCCGGCCCCCTCCAAAAGGAGGGCCCGCTGCCGGGGGGTGTAGGCGGAGAGGGGGGTCCCCTCCTTCAGGGGGATGTGCAGGCGCTGGGCCGCCCGGCCAAACCGCTGGGCCTGGTACTCGCCGTAGCGCCCCTCCCAGGGGGCCACCGCCCCCTCCTCCAGGGCGCGGTCCTCCCGCAGCAGCCGCCCCAGGTCAGGCTGCAGCGAGACCCCCAGCCCCCGGCAGCCCTCGCAGGCCCCCGCCTCGGTGTTGTGGGAGTAGTCGCTGCGCCCCAGCAGTCGCACCCGCTGGCCGCAGTGGGGGCAGAGGAGATGACTGTGGTACTCGTCCCCCACCCGCTCCACCTCCTGGGGGTAGAGGGCCGGGCGGATGGTCTGACCGCAGTGGGGGCAGGGCTGGCAGGCCAGCTTTTCAAAGAGCATCCGCAGGTCGGTGTAGATGCCGGTGGCCGTCCCCAGGGTGGAGCGGGGCCCGGCGGTGCCGGTGCGGGGGGCGATGAGCACCGCCGGGCAGGTGCCGCTCACCCGCTCCACCCCCGGCTTGGCGATCCCCTGAAGGGCCATGGCCTCCAGGTACTGGCGCTGGCACTCCCGGTGGAGCAGATCGACGGCCAAAGTCGACTTGCCCGCACCCGAGGGCCCGGTGAGGACCACCAGCTTCTCCCGCGGGATGTCCAGGGAGAGGTTTTGCAGGTTCCCCTCGGTGGCATTTAAGATGGAAATCGGCCTCACCGCCCTTCCCCCCTCCCCTGCGGGGGGAACTTCTCCATCCTCACACAGCCCCCCTCGTCCACCTGCATGGCCCCGCCCTTGAAGCGGTAGCCCATCTTCTGGTAAAAGGGCCAGGCGGTGAGGGAGGCGGGCACCTCCACCCGCTGGGCGCGCAGGAAGTAGACGTCCCCCTCCAGCGCCCGGATGATCGCCCGCCCCACCCCGCGGCCCTGCGCCTCCGGGGAGACAAAGACGGTGAGGAGGATGCTCTCCCGCACACTGCCCCAGTAGGGGGCCACGGTGCCGCAGCCCACCGGCCGCCCGCCCAGGCAGGCCACATAGCTGTGCCCCTGGCGGGCCCACTCCCGCAGGGTGTCGGGGCCCAGGCCGGCGGCCATCTCCTCGATGCGCGCAGGGGGGTAGTCCCGGGCGTTGACCTCCCGCAGGGCCCGCAGGATCAGCCGGTGCACTGCCGGCAGGTCCTCCTCCCGAAACCGTCTCACGTCGATTTTCATCTCTCTCCTCCTCTCCCCTCTTGGGGGTGTGTTGTCCCATCTTACCGCCTGGCGGCGGGGATGACAAGGCGGGCAGGGAAATTTTTGCCGTTTTTTTGCCCAGGCTGTCCCTCCGGAGGCCGCTCTGTGCTAAAATAAGGAGAATATTTTTGGAAAAAGGAGCGGATCTCTCTTGAACGACAAGCGCAAACAGGGCCTGCTGGTCCTGGGCATCGTCCTCATCGCCTGCAACCTGCGCGCCCCCATCACCTCGGTGGGGCCGCTGGTGCCCACCATCCAGGGGGACACCGGCCTCTCGGGCACCTGGACAGGGATGATTACCACCCTGCCCCTGCTCTGCTTCGGGTTGGTCTCCCCCTTTGTCAGCCGCCTCGGCCGCCGGTTCGGCGGGCCCCAGGCCGTCTTTGGGGGGATGGTGGCCACCGTGGCCGGGCTGGTCGTCCGCTCCTACTGCGGGGTCTGGGGGCTCTACCTGGGCACCCTCCTCATCGGCTCGGGCATCGCGGTGAGCAACGTGCTGATCCCCAGCATCATCAAGGAGGACTTCCCCACCCGCGCGGGCACCATGATGAGCGTCTACACCACCGCCATGTCGGTCTTTGCCGCCGCGGGCTCGGGGGTCAGCGTCCCTCTGGCCGCCGGGCTGGGGCTGGGCTGGAAAAACGCCCTGGCCTCGCTGCTGGTGCTGGCGGTGCCCGCCACCCTCCTCTGGCTGCCCCAGCTAAAGGGGGGCGCGGGCAGGCAGGGCGGCGGCGGGGGCGACCTCTTCCAGCGGATGCTCCGCGACCCCCTGGCCTGGAAGATCACCCTCTGCATGGGCAGCCAGTCCCTCCTCTTCTACGCCATCATCGCCTGGCTGCCCTCCATCCTCCTGGGGCGGGGGGTGACGGTGGAGCAGTCGGGCGGGCTGCTGACGGCCATGCAGTTGGTGGGGCTGCCCGCGGCCTTCTTCATCCCCCTGCTGGCCGACCGGCGGCGGGACCAGCGGCGGATCGCCGACACCGTCACCGCCCTCTTTGCGGTGGGCTTTTTGGGGCTCTGCTTTGGACGGGGGCTCTGGGTGCTGACGCCCTGCCTGCTCTGCCTGGGGTTTGCCCAGACCGCCTCCCTCAGCCTGGCCCTCTCCTTCTTCGTCTGCCGCTGCCGGGGCGGGGAGGAGACCGCCGCCATCTCGGGGATGGCCCAGTCGGCGGGCTACCTCCTCTCGGCGGTGGGGCCGCTGCTCTTCGGCGCCCTCTTCGACTGGACCGGCTCCTGGGTCGCGCCGCTGGTCTTTTACGGCGGGATCATCCTCCTCTACGCCTACACTGCCCACCAGTCCAGCAAGGACGTCTACTTGCTGGACGGGGGCGCTGAACAGTAGACTTTTCCAAGGGACAGACGGGTCGGGGACGGCCTGTCTGTTTCTTTTTTTGGGGGGGACTGGTGGGGAGAGCGCCCGTATGGGGATGGCCCAGTCGGCGGGTCCCCCCCCCTCTCGGCAGTGGGGCCGCTGCCCTTCGGCGCCCTCTTCGACTGGACCGGCTCCTGGGTCGCGCCGCTGGTCTTTTACGGCGGGGTCATCCTCCTTCTACGCCCACACCGTCCACCAGTCCAGCAAGGACGTCTACTTGCTGGAGGAAGGCGCTGAACGGTAGGCTTTTCCAAGGGACAGACGGGTCGGGGACGGCCTGTCTGTTTTTTTGGGGGGGATTGGTGGGGGGCGCACCCGTATGGGAATGGCCCAGTCGGCGGGCTACCCCCTCTCGGCAGTGGGGCCGCTGCTCTTTGGCGCCCTCTTCGACTGGACCGGCTCCTGGATCGCGCCGCTGGTCTTTTACGGCGGGGTCATCCTCCTCTACGCCTACACCGCCCACCAGTCCAGCAAGGACGTCTACTTGCTGGAGGAAGGCACTGAACGGTAGACTTTTCCAAGGGACAGACGGGTCGGAGACGGCCTGTCTGTTTCTTTTTTTGGGGGGACTGGTGGGGGGCGCGTCCGCCTGGGGATGGCTGGAGAGGACTGGAGAGGGCACGGGGGCCTCTCGACAGCCTCCCCTTCGGATGACTGCCGTCGGGGAGCGCCCGCGCAGAGAAAAACGGCGGTCCGGGAGCGAGCGCGTCCCCCTCTGGGCGACATCCCCGCCTGTTCCCTTGAAAGGGGAACGCCGAACCGGAATAGAAGCCGCCCGCACAGTCAGAAGAGGTGGAAAGCGGCGCTGGGGAGCCGCGCCCCCGCCTTGCCCTGCCTGGCCAGCAGGGGGAAACATATGGGCTCTGCATCTCCGCGGCAGGGAAAGCGGGGGACAGTGGAAATTTTCGCGCCCCTTCCCTCCCCCCTTTGCAGGGTGTCGGGGGCGCGAAGGGGCTTTTCCCCCTCCTTCCGAACCCGCCCCTCCCTATTGCCAGGGGCGGCGATTTCTGCTATCATTCTGTTAGGCGATATATCGCGTCGCGTAATAGTTGGAGAGGAGGGGAGCGCGGTGTCCGAGACACAGCCCATGAGCGAGGCCATGTACTACGCCCTGCTGGCCCTGGCCGAGCCGGGTCACGGCTACGCCGTTATGCAGCGGGTGCGCGCCCTCTCGGGCGGGCGGTTGGAGATGGGGCCGGGCACCCTTTATGGGCTGCTGGCGCGGATGAAAAAGGAGGGGCTCATCGCCCTGACGGCCGAGGGGGAGCGGCGAAAGGTCTACGCCCTGACCCCCGCCGGACGCCGGGCCCTGGTGGGCGAGTACCGGCGGCTCAAACAGATGGTGGAGGACGGAGCGGGATTGGAGGGGTACCAGTGAAGAGGCGATACCGGTTTCACCCCGGGGACTACGCCCTGGGGGAAAATGAGCAGTTTTACACCGAGATGGCGGCCCGCGGCTGGCTGTTGGAGAGGCGGGGGGCCTGGCTGAGCCGCTTTCGCCGGGGGGAGCCCGCCCGGCTGCGCTACCGGGTGGAGCTCTCCTGCCCCGGGGTCTTTGACGAGAGCAGCGAGCTGCCCGAGGAGCAGCGCTCCCTCTACGAGGCCTGCGGCTGGCGCTTTGTGAGCCGGGGCGGGCTGGTGAACGTCTTTTGCGCCCCCGAGGGCAGCGGCGCGCCCGAGTTTTACAGCGACCCCCGCCAGCAGGCCGACACCCTGAAGGCCCTGCGGCGAAACTACCTGTTGGGCTGGCTGCCCTTTCTGCTGCTGGCCGCCCTGCAATTGGCGATGGGGGCCTCCCTCTTTGGCGGCGTCGGCAGCGCCCTGGGCCGGTGGGCGGTCTCTCTGCGGCTGGCCTGGGTGACCGAAACCGCCCTGGTGGCGGCCCTCACCCTCTTTCTGCTGCGGGAACTGGTTGCCCTGCTCTGCGGCCAGGTGCGCACCGGCCTTCTCTACCGGCGGCTGCGCCGGGGGATCCCCCTGGACCACGCGCCGGGCAGGCAGCAGCGGCTCTACCGGGCCATTCGCGGGGTGCTGCTGGCCGGCTGCGCCGCCTTTGCCTGCCTGGCTGCCGTCCAGTGGGCGGCCGGGCGCCCCGCTCCCCTGCCCCAGACCCCCCAGAGGCCCTATCTGCTGCTGGGCGACCTGGGCCACCGGGGAGAGCGCACCGCCCTGCCGGTGAAGGGGGGCGAGAGCACCCTCTCCCACACCCGCTCCCTGCAAGCCGAGCAGTGGCAGACCCGCGAATTTTTGCGGGAGGGGGAGCAGAGCCCCTGGCTCTACCAGCAGGTCTACCTCCTGGGGAGCGAAAAGGAGGCCCGGGCCCTCCTCCCCCTGCTGCTGGCCGAAGCGCCCTTTGCCCGAGATCCCAGCGCCTTTGCCGCTGTGCAGGCCCCCGGCTTTGACGAGGCCTACTGCGCCGGGTTCGAGTGCGCTGCCCGGCGGGGAAACACCGTCTACTTCATCACTTACAGCGACCTCATCGACCACCCCGAGCAGGAGGAGGCGCTCTGGCAGGCCCTGGCCCAGCGGGAGGCCGCCTGGCGGGAGGGATAGCAGGAAAACCGCACAACTGGGGGGACCTCTCCCCCCTGAAGCGGCGCTGTCTTTAGCGCACACCTCAGGCGGGGCAGCGGGTCCTCCTCCCAGGCGAGGTGCTTTCCCCCCAAGTAAAAAGGACAATGGCTTTGGGAGAACGGGCTATATCCCCCCTTCCCCGGAGGGGGGACCCCCCAGCTGTCGAGCACGGCTCAACGGGGCCCGCCAACTTTCTTTTTTTAAAAGAATGGTGCCAAAGGGCAGGCGCGCTCCCCCGGTGAAAGGCGGTGGGCGAAACTGGGTGGGGCACGGCCGGCAGAGACCGCTCTCCTCCCCACCTGACAGAGCTGGGGACCGCCCCCTCGTCTCTCCCCAGCGATCTGCTCCCCTGACCGGCCATCGCCCTTTTAGAGCGGGGGAAAAGGGAAAGCTAGGCCGTCCCTCTCCCGGTGGGGACAGCGGGCCAAGCCAGGCGGGGGGCGGCCGGATGCGTCTCATCCTTCCGCTCTCTCCCCCCTCTTTAGCGGGAGGAAGAAGAAAAACCACAAGCGCCCCCGGGAGGCAGCAGCCTGCCCTCGGGGGCGCTCTCTCTTTTCTTCTTTCTCAGGGGGAAGATGGCCCGATGAATCGGCAGAAGGGGCGTTCGCCCAGGCCGCATCTCCGCCGCCACACCCGCATGGGATGCCACGGCCTATGGGTGCAGAGGTGGAGAAGGGGCAATCATTTTCTGTCTACCCACCCGCAAACTGTCGCTGGCGGGCTCTCCCCCTCGCCGGACCAAAATTTCACTCCTCGCGGCCGCCACAGGGCGCAACAGCTGCCGCCTGCCCAGGATGGCGTCGCAGTCGGAGTTTTCCCTCTCGCGCCCGTGCGGGGCGCGGCTGCATCCCCGCCGCCGGGTGTCTCCCGCCATCTCTTGACCCCTGCACCCGCGTGGGGATGACCGCCACCGCAAACAACACCGCTCCGGCGCAGAAAATTTCGATCCACACGTCTGCGCAGGGGACGACCGGCAGATTTGCTGCAGGACAGTTGCAGCGAGGATTCCACCCCACTCCCCCGCGCGGGGGGCGACATACTCGGCATAGACCTCCTCTGGCACGCGGTCAGGATTTCAATCCACGCACCCGTGCAGGGTGCGACTGCACCGTCGCCCGCTCTGATATCCGAGGAACCCATTTCAATCCACGCACCCTCGTGGGGTGCGACAGGTGCGGATCGTTGAGCACCGCACTGGCGGTATATTTCAATCCACGCACCTGCGTGGGGGGCGACCTGTTCAGCCAACCGCCGCCTGTTCTTCAAAGACATTTCAATCCCCACACCCACACGGGGTGCGACGACAGGGTGATGTCCTCTGCCTCGTCGGCGGTCGAATTTCAATCCTCACACCCACGCGGGGTGCGACTCGGAATAGGGGCAGATGTAGCGGTTGCCGGTCGCATTTCAATCCACGCCCCTGCACGGGGTGCGGCGGCATTTGGGCGCGCGGCGGCTGACGGAGGTGTGATTTCACCCCCCCTACAAGTCGCGGCGCCAACCGAAGCAGGAGGGGCCTGGGGCCCGTCCTTTCGATTTGGGGGCAGCCACATCCGCCCTCCACACGGGGCGCGGGCGGGGAGAGCACCCCCGTGCACCCCCGCGAGGGCGCGGCGCATCGGCAGCCCTCCTATCACCTGGATTTTACATTTCAATCCCGCTCCCCGTGCAAGGTGGGCGGCAGCTCCTTCTCCGCCAGCTCATAGCGGACGGACTTCATGTCGGAGTGGTATTTGGAGAAGGCGTTCTTCCCGCCCATCTTGGCGCTGAAGAGGGCCATGTCGGCCTTTTGGTAGAGCTCGTCAAAGGTGCGCCCCTGCTCCGGCGCCATGGCAAAGCCCGCCGAGATGGAGAAGACGATGGCGTGGTCCTTGGTCTTGTAGGTGACCACCATCGAGCGGACGATGGTGTCCAGCTTGCGGATCACCGCCTCCTCCCGGATGTTTTTGCAAAGCACCAGAAACTCGTCGCCCCCCACCCGGCAGAGGATGTCCTCCTCCCGGAAAAAGCTCCGCAGCCGCTCGGCGTTCTGGGCGATCATCGAGTCGCCGTAGGCGTGGCCGAAGACGTCGTTGGCCAGCTTGAAGTTGTCCAAATCAAACATCAACAGCGCCGCCGGCTCCTCCCGCTGGGCGGCCAGGTAGGCCTCGATCTTGGGGATGGCGGCCCGCCGGTTGTAGAGGCCGGTCAGGGCGTCGATCTCCGCCAGCTGGGTGAGCTTGAGCTCCTGCCGTTTCTGCCGGTCGATGTCCATGACGAAGAGGTAGGCAAAGACGTCGGGCGAGCCCTCCAGCTCGGCCAGGTGGATCATCAGCCGCATCCATCTGGGGCGGCCCCGGTAGAGGCGCTGGTAGTCCATGCTGGCGATCTGCTGGCCCCGGCGGTAGCACTCCAGCAGCCGCTTCCGGTCGCAGAAGGCGGCAAACTCCTTGCGGAAGGAGGGGAGCACCAGCTGCTCGCTCACGTAGCGCAGCAGCTCCTCCAAGCAGTCGCCGCCGCGGTAGCCGGTCTCCCTGCGCCACGCGCGGCTGTCCTTCCCCTCCGACACGGTATTTTGCTGCAAGTTGGCGCGGAAGTCGTAGACCGCCTGACCCCGCAACAGCTCGAGGATCTTGCGGTCCTCCCTGCTCTTGAAGGACTCGTTTTTCTCCTGGGTGATGTTTCGGTAGTAGCCCACGGCCCGCACCGGGAGACCCGCTTTGTCGCAGATGGTCTCGCCGGCGGTGCGCACCCAGAACAGCGCCCCGTTTGCCCCGGTGAAGGGGAACTCACAGGAGAAGTGCTGTCGGTCGCGCCCGGTGGCGAGTCCCTTCAGGTAGGCGGCCAGCCGCTCCCGGTGCCCCTCGGGCAGGCCGGGGTAGGCCAGCAGCCGCTCGGAAAAGCGCTCCACCCGCTGGTTTTCCCCCGTCACCGGGCGGCCCATCAGCTGCCCCATCACCGCCCGGTCAGAGGTGGCGGAAAAGACGAGGGCGTCGGCGCGCAGGTCCCAGTCCCAGCTGTCGACCCCCGCCTGGCGGAGGATGCTCTCCAGCTTCTGCCCGGCCAGCCAGAGCTCCTGCTCCTTCTCCTTGACGGCGGTCACGTTGCGGTTGGTGCAGAAGTAGGTGGCCTCCCCCTCCCCCCGCTCGATGCAGCGGCCGTCCAGGGAGACCCAGACCTGCCGCCCGCCGGGGAGGCGGAGTCTCTCCACCCGGTGAAACTCCTCCCGCGCGGCCACCGCCGCCGCCAGCTCTCCCCGCAGCCGGTCCAGCTTGGCCGGATCCAGGTAGCGCTCGTACTGGCGGGTGCGCAGCAGCTGCTCAAACTGGCCGGGCTGGCAGCCCAGGTCGCGGCAGAGGCCGTCGGCGATGACCCGGCAGCTGCCCTCCCCGCCGCGCACCTTCAGCAGGAAGATGTTCTCCGGGGTGTGGGCCATCAGCAGCCGCATCTTGTCCCGCAGCTCCACCGTCTCGGTGACGTCGACCACCATCCCCTGGAAAAAGCGCTTGCCCTCGTACTCCATGTACCGGCTCTGGTCGATGACCCAGCGGTAGCCGTTCTTGCCGCACATCCGGTACTCCATGGAGTGGTCCTTCGCCCCGCGCTGCAGGCAGTCGCCCCCCACGCTCACCAGGGCGCGGTCGTCGGGGTGGATCATCTCCAGGAACTTGTTGTCAAAGCGCTCGCGGATCTCCTCCCGGGTGAAGCCGAACATCTCCAAAAACTGGTCGCTGATGTAGAGGAAGCTGTACCCGGGGTCGTCGGCGCAGCGGTGGTAGGCCCCCGGCAGGGCGTGGTTGAGAAAGTCCAGCTCCCGGTTCTGCTCCAGCAAATAGGTGTTGCGCTCGGCCAGCCGCTGCTGGGCGGCCATGGTCTGGGAGATGTCGGTGCAGGCGCTGACGATGGCCAGCCGGCCGTCCTCCGCCTCGATGATGCGGCCCTTGTCCAGGGTCCAGAACCAGCTGCCGTCCTTGCGGGGCATCCGGTAGGTGGTGGTGTACTCCAGCCCCGGGTAGTAGTGGGGGCCAATGTCCCGGATCACCGCCGCCAGGTCGTCGGGGTGGATGGTGTTTTGCACCCGGTAGCCGATGGCGGCGGCGAACTCGTCGTAGCTGTCGTAGCCCAGCAGCCGCACCATCTCCCGGTTGGCAAAGTAGAGGGGAAACCCCTCCTCGCAGTAGCCGCCGATCATCCCCCCGGGGCTCATCTGGGCAAAGATCGAGGCGGCGATGCGGCGGTTCTCCTCGGCCAGCTGCATGAAGGACTCGTCGTTTTCCGACAGCCCCACCACCGCCGAGAGGGCCCGCTGGGAGGAGGCCAGCTGCTCCTCCTGCCGCTTTTGCCGGCTGACGTCGCTCACCGAGCCGTAGTAGAGCTGGTGGCCCAGCTGCTCGCGCAGAAAGAAGGTGCGCAGGTGCAGCCAGATGGTGTCCCCGCCCTCGGTGAGGTAGCGGAAGGTGCCCTCGGCCCCGTTCAGGGGGCTTTCGTGGGCGCGGCGAAAGACGTCCAGCACCATGCTCCAGTCCTCCCGGTAGACGCTCTCCATGGTGCGGCCGCGGCGCTCCTCCAGCCCCTCGGGGGTGGTGCCGGTGACCCGGTAGTACTGCTCGTTGACCTGCACCGGCTCCACCTTGTCGCCGCAGACGTCGTAGAAGGCGATACCCCCCAGGATGTTGTTGAGGAGGATCTCGCTGAAGAGGTTTTCGTTGAGCAGCTCCCGGATCTGCAGCAGCTGAAGCCGCTTGGTGTGGATGCCCCGGTAGTCAAAATTCCCCTCGTCGGCCAGCAGGGCCTCCGCCTCGGCGATGGGCATGGGCTTTGCGAAGTGGTAGCCCTGGCCGTACTGGCAGCCGATCTCCAACAGGAATTCCGCCTGCTCGGCGGTCTCCACCCCCTCGGCCACCATCCGCAGCCCCAGCAGCCGCGCCATCCCCACAATGGCCTCCAGGATGCCGGCGCCCCGGCCGGCGCTCTGCTCGCGCATCTCCAAAAACTTCATGTCGATTTTGAGGACGTCCACGTTCACGTCCTTGAGCATGTTCAGGGAGGAGTAGCCCGAGCCGAAGTCGTCCATCAGCACGGTGAAGCCCGCCCGCCGCAGCCGGGAAACCGCCTCGGTGATGATCTCGAACTCCTCGGCGTAGGCGCTCTCGGTGATCTCGATGGCGATGAGGCGGGGGTCCAGCTGGTAGCACTCGATGAGCTGCTGAAAGCAGGCCACCACGTCCACGGTGTAGAGGTCCACCCGGGAGACGTTGACCGAGACCGGCACCGGCCGCAACCCCCGGTCGAGCCACTCCCGCATCTTGGCGCAGACCCCTTCCCAGAGGGCGCGGTCCAGGTTGGTGACAAAGCCGTTTTTCTCCAGCGACGGGATAAAGGCCCCCGGCGCCACCAGCCCCCGCTGGGGGTGCTGCCAGCGCACCAGCGACTCGAACCCGACGATCTTGCCGGTCTTCATGTTGCACTTGGGCTGCAGGTAGAAGGTGAACTCCCCCCGCTCCAGGCCCCGCTGCACCTCGGAGAGGAGGTGGTGCTCCTCCTCCATCCGCTGCATCATCCCCTCGTTGTAGCGGCAGAGGCGGCGGGCGTAGTTGCCCTTGACCGAGGCCATGGCCAGGGCGGCCCGGTCGTACAGGGTGCGCACCGGCAGGGCGGGGCCCTCCACCCCGCAGACGCCGAAGGCCGGCAGAAAGCCGGCGTTGCCCCCCCGGCGGCGCGCCAGTTCCGAGACCCGGGCCTCCACCTCGTCCAGCGCCTCGGGCGCGTCGGGCAGCAACAGGCAGAAGTCGTCGTCCCCCATGTAGCCGGCGAGCCCCCCGCGGGCGTCGGCCAGGGCGCGCAGGCAGGCGGCCACCTCGGTCAAAAAGCGGTCCCCCGCGGTCCGGCCGTGCCACTCGTTGAAGAGCTTGAAGTGCTCGATGTCCACCGCCACCAGGCAGAGGGGGGCCCCGCCGGCGGCGGCAACCGCCCGGTCCGCCTCCTCAAAAAAGGCCAGCCGGTTGGAGAGGTCGGTGAGGGGGTCGCGGCCGGCGGGCGCGAGGGCGGCGCTCTCCTCTATCTCCTTGCGCTTTTGGCTGTCGATGTCCTGCACGAAGCAGAGGACCACCTGCCCCTCCCCCGCGGCGTGGCGCAGGGGGACCACCGTCTGCAGCACCCAGCGCCAGCTGCCGTCGGCGCAGCGCTTGCGAAACTCCCCTTTTATGGAGCCCTCGCCCTCCAGCCGCTCCAACAGGTCCTCCAGCGCCCAGAAGCGCAGGAAGGCGGCCCGGTCGCCGGGGTGGACCATCCCCTCGGCCACCTCGCCCACCAGGTGGGTCAGCCGCCCCTCCCGGGCGGGGATGACGTACTTGCCCTCCTCGTGGTAGAGGATGCGGTAGCGGTCCTCCCCCAAGTCCAGCTCGAACAGCTCGTCGTAGACCGAGAGGCTGGTGAGGCCGTAGAAGAGGCCCTTGTTGTCCTCCCGGATCTCCCGGGCGAGGACGATGTCGCACTCCCCCGCGCCGGGCCAATCCAACTTGCCGGTGCTGACCTCGACCCAGCGGCGCAGCCACTTGTTGTAAAAGACCGTCCCCTCGCCCTGTTTTCTGTGCAGGGGGCAGCCGGGGCAGGGCCCCTCCTCCCGGCAGAGGGCATGGTAGCAGAGCTGGCCCAGCTGCAGTTCGGGAAAGATCGCCTTCAGCACCCGGTTGAAGTGGACGATCCGGTAGTCCCCATCGATTGCGTAGATGGCGGTCTCGTCGCCGCCCATTTGTCTGTCCATATTGCCCCATCCCAACATCGCCCGCCGCGGCTGCGGCAGGCGATTCATTTATTTTATTATACGACCTCTGTCCGGGATGGTCAACCAAATCTAATCTCAAAAAGGGGGAAAAAGGAAAAGGGGCGGGGATGGGGCGCGGCGCGCCCCCCTGCCCGGCGGGGAGGCGCGCCCCTGCGGGCCAGTCCGCCCGGCCCGAACACAGGGGCGGAGGGGGACAGAGAGGGCGTTCGCTCGCGCGCCTCCTCTGCGCCCGGCGCGCTGGGGCGGAGGGGGGCGGACGGCGTGCCGGATAGAGGGGAGCCGGGCGGTGCATCGGGGCAGAAGGGGGGACCCGGGCGGTGCCGCGGCAGAGGGAGGACCCGGGCGGTGCCGCGGCAGAGGGAGGACCCGGATGTCCGGCGGCGCGCGCGCGTCCCAGACATCGGGCTGCTCGCTACTACAAGTACGGCGACGGGCAGAGGGTGCTGCGGTGCGCGCGCGGCCCAGGCAACGGGCTGCCTGGAAAAGGGCCGTTTCTGTGGAGGGGCAGGCCGGCGAACGGCCACTCTCTCCGCGACAATAGCCCGGCGAGAGGCCGAACGCCCGGGCGCGCTCCCCTCCTCTTCTCCCAAACACCCCCTGTGCAGAGATGACGCCCAGCTAGAGAGGGAGGCGCTGGGCGGCCGATCCCCCCGCCGGGAACGGGTCCTCCCCGCCGGGCGGAGGAAAGCATCCGGCGGCGTGGGGGGGGGGGGGGGGCCCCC